>QIAJ01000012.1 GCA_003225495.1 Acidobacteriota bacterium | reverse complement strand
CATGCCATGCTGCGCTCCATTCTTTGGATTCTGCTGATCGCCACGCTGGGATACGGTGCCAGCCGGCTGGTCGATCGATTCCTGACTGGCGAGAGGGCGGACAAGAAACACCTTTTCTCATTGCGCGCCGTTTTGCGGTTCGCTCTGCAGGCACTGGTGGTCCTACTGGTCGCATTCGTCGTCCTGGGTATTCCGAACCAGACCCCCACCGTACTCGGTTTGGCGGGCGCCGGACTCACCGTTGCGCTAAAGGATTTCATCGTCGGTTTCTTCGGATGGTTTGTCCTGATGGGCCGCAACGGTATTCGCGTCGGCGACTGGGTTGAGATCAATGGCGTGGTCGGCGAAGTTCTGGAAATCGGAATATTGCGCACCGTGCTGATGGAAACCGGCAACTGGACCGATACCGGCCATCCCACGGGGCGGAAAGTCGCCTTCGTGAACAGCTTCGCCATCGAAGGGCACTTCTTCAATTTCTCTACCGCCGGCCAGTGGCTGTGGGATGAATTACAAATCATGATCCCGTCGGGGCAGGATCCGTATCCGCTGGTAGAGGCGATCCAGAAACTGATCGAGGAAGAAACGCACACCAACGCCGCCCTCGCCGAGCAGGAATGGAAAAGATCCACCAATAACAGGCTGCAATCACTGTCCACCGCTCCTGCCATCCACCTGCGTCCAACCGGGTCGGGCGTGGAAATGCAGGTGCGCTATATCACCAGCGCAGGCGAACGATATGCCATGCGCTCCCGGATGTACGAAAAGATCGTCGGCCTGATGCATGGGGAGTCCAAACCCTCCGTCCCCGCCGGTCCGGTGCGATAAAAGTTCTCGTTCCTGTGGCAATTCCCGCCGTGCCGTCGTAATATTCTCACCTTCTTTTCTCCAGGGAGGAAATCATGACCTTAGGGATGACGCTGCAGAGCTTCACGGTGTTGCACACGGCCATCAGCCTGATCGGGATCGCCTCAGGTCTCTTAGTAGTGATGGGAATGGTAGGTGGAAGGGAACGCCCCAAGTGGACCGCGCTCTTTCTGTTAACTACCGTGCTGACCAGCGTGACCGGGTTCATGTTCCCGTTCGATCACCTCCTGCCGTCGCACAAGGTCGGAATGCTCTCGCTGGTGGCGCTCGCGATTGCAATCCTGGGACGCTATCCCATGCACCTTGCGGGTGGATGGAGGCGGACTTACGTGTTAAGCGCTGTACTCTCCCTCTATCTCAACGTGTTCGTTTTGCTGGTACAACTTTTCCTGAAAGTGCCGGCCTTGAAAGCGCTGGCCCCGACCCAGCAGGAGCCTCCGTTCTTCGTCTCTCAGTTGATCGTTCTGGCGGTCTTTATCGGGATCGCGATTAAAGCAGTCAAAGGATTCCGGGAGGATCGCGGACGAGCAATGGGTCGGGCAGCCTAACTCGCCTTCAAGTTCCTGTGCATCGAAGGCTCAGAACGAAGCACCGGGCTGGTGTTCACGCAACACTTGTTCCTTGATGCGCGCCGGAAGCCGCGAACCATGAAGCACGTCGCGGAGAATCGGCACTGTTAAACTCTGACTGAATTCAAGCGTCCGTGCGAGCGACAAATATTCAGTTCGCAGCAACGCAATGCGAACCTCCCGTCGAAACGACCACTTTGGATGGTGCGCCACGGCCTGGACAAGCGCTGTCTTAGCCTCCGGACGCAAGACTGCCTGAACTACGAAGATTTCCGTTAACTGCAAGTTCTCCAGCGCAATCTGCATAACTCTGGCATCGCCGTCGAGCAGCATCGCGCCCGCGATACGTCCCGAACCCCGGCGGGCCAGGGCAAGACGTTCTCCGAGCGTAACCGTTTTCAATCGCGATATCAGAGAGTCCTCAGCTGCGACCTTCACGTCCGCGGGAACACCCGGCGTCAGAGACAGTTTCATGACATCGAACGTGTAAAACTGCCGGATCAGCGGCACCGAAACGCGTCTGGGCGTATGCGGATGGCTCGCCAGAGCGAATTTTACTTTCCGCAATTTGAGCACATTGTTATTTTTTGCGAGGCGCTCAATGGCTTCGAGCGGCAGGTCGGAGCGATGAAGCAGGGTCACGGCCAGGTCCTCAGTCAGCGCGGGATTGGCGGCAGCGCGCAGCAACTCTTCGAGAGTGAGGTTGGGAATGAACGATTCAAGCGAAGCAGGAGTGAGCGAGCGGCCGGACCCTGGTGCGTTTTCACTTTCCCAAACCATCCGATTCGCCTGCTTTCGCCGCTCCCATTCGTCGGGCTCGGGCCAATGCGCCTTCGACCGGTTCCACGAGTTCGTTGCGGACGTCAAGGCCGGGGAAGAGCGCCCGCAATACATTGTAGAAAACCTGGCGGACCTCGGTAGACTGACGAAAGACACTACCCGTCATGGCCACTGGGGCATAGGGAGAATGCGGCGTCAGGCGGCTGATGACATTGGCCGTCAGGCCAGCCAACTGTGTCCCAGCCTCTGTGAGAAGACTATGGGCGCTGGGATCGCCTTCGGCGGCGGCCTTCAGAACCACTGGGAAAAGACGCGGAAAGTCGGGCGGCGGCTGGGAGTTCGCCGCCTGCACTAGTTCATCGAATGCGTGCAGGTGCCAGGCTGCGAGCACCAACGGCTCCAGGGCGGTGTGCTGGCCGGCATCGCGGGCACGCAAGATTGCAGATATAGCGCCATGGCCGATCCAGTGCCCCGAACCTTCGTCAGAGATCGCATATCCCCAACCTCCTGCACGGCAAGTGCGGCCAGTCGCGTCGCGGCCGTAGGCGATGGAGCCGGTCCCTGCAATGACGATCACGCCAGCACCGTTTGCAAATGCCGCTTCCAGCGCGATCAGTGTGTCGCCGACAACTTCGATCGATGCGGAAGTCAGTTCCTCGAGAATGCGTTGAACCTTGCCGGCGATCTCCGGCCGCGCTGCTCCGGCCGCGCCTATGCAGATGTTCGCGATGCGATCGGGAGAGATTCTGGCAGTGGCACAGGCTTCACGAACAGAGGCGTGGAGTGCCTCTCGTGCCGGCACGTCGCCGACGCGGACCACGTTGCTCGCGCCCGCGATGGCAGTTCCAAGAATCCGCATTTCATCGCCAAGAGCGCAGCGTGTCCTGGTCCCGCCACCGTCGATTCCCATGTAGAACGCCACGCGCTAGTTCTATCACAGCAATGCGGACAGCAGTCCTGCCTCAATGTGTTCAAGGGCGCAGGTCTGACTTCTTCCCTGTGTCCTGTGACTTCTGACCTGCCTGTACAATGCTGCGAACAGTGAGACATGGCATGCTGCATTTTTGATTAGAGTCGCCGAAAGGAGTTGCATTTGCGATTGAGCCCGCTCGATCTCGCCATTATTGCCGTCTATCTGGCGGGGATTACGCTCTTCGGTTTGCGTTTTCGCAAACGTCAGCGATCGATGCGCGACTACTTCCTTGCTGACCGGAATATTCCCTGGTGGGCACTCTCTCTTTCAATCGTTGCGGCGGAAACCAGCACCCTCACGATCATCGGGGTTCCCGGAATTGCATATGACTCGAACCTGACTTTTCTGCAACTAGTAATGGGGTACGTGGTCGGACGCATCATCATCAGTTTTGTTTTGCTACCCCAGTATTTTCGGGGTGATCTCTATACCGCCTATCAGCTGATCGAGCGCCGGTTCGGACCGCGACTGCGAACCGTCACGGCAGTGCTTTTCGTTCTGACGAGAGCAGCGGCAGAAGGCGTGCGCGTTTACGCAGTGTCGATCGTGGTGTCGATTGCGCTCGGGACGGGTGAAATCACTTCCATCGCCATCATCACGCTACTGACCTTGATCTATACCTTCGAAGGCGGACTAGCGGCGGTCATCTGGACTGACGTCGTGCAGACCTTTATCTATGTCGGCGGCACGCTAGTCGGGTTGGTGACGATTCTGCATCTGGTACCGGGAGGATGGAGTTCCGTCCATGAGATCGCTACCAGTGTTCACAAATTCCAGGTCTTCGATACGTCTACCATCCCGCGATTTCCGTGGCTGGATCTTTCTAAGCCATACACACTGTGGGCGGGCATCATTGGCGGCGCATTTCTTACCACTGCCAGCCACGGCACCGACCAGTTAATCGTGCAGAGACTACTGGCCGCCCGCAACCAGCGGCAGTCTGCGCTGGCGCTGCTTTCGAGTGGAGTGGCGATTCTCTTCCAGTTTGGATTGTTTCTCTTTCTCGGCGTGATGCTGTTTGCTTACTACCAGGTCCCTTCTTCTACGTTCGTAAAAGCCGATCGCATCTACCCGATGTTCATCGTCACCCGCATGCCGCGCGGAATTGCCGGCTTGTTGATCGCTGCAATTCTTGCGGCAGCCATGTCGAATCTGAGTGCAGCGCTCAATTCACTCTCATCAAGTTCGATGATGGATTTGTATCTCCGCTTCCGGCCGAACTTGGATGAGAACGAACGGCTCCAGATTTCACGGCGCGCGACTGTAGCGTGGGCCGTGGTGCTCTTTGGTCTGGCGGTAGTCGCGTTGCGCTGGGTCGGGCGCGTCGTCGAAGCCGGTTTGCAGATCGCATCGGTGGCATATGGCGCATTGCTCGGAGTTTTTCTACTCGGAGTCCTAACGCAGCGCGCCACTCAGAATGGAGCGATCATAGGCATGATTTGTGGATTCGCTACCGAACTCTATCTGTGGCGCTGGACGCATGTTCCGTTTACCTGGTGGGTGCCAGTTGGGACGGTGGTGACATTCACGGTGGGTTACGCGGCCAGTTTGATTCTAAAAGCCGAGTCAAGCGCTTGATCTGCAGAGTGCACTAAGCACGCACACAAGAACTCGGGAGACGTCACTGATATTTCTCCGCGCTTTGCATACTCTGCGGTTAGAATCCTCGTTCGCGCTCGCCTATGCCAACGGCTCAACGCCCGGAACTAGCCCGTGACCTCGGACTCTCCCACGCCGGAGCAGTAGTCGTCGGTACCATTATCGGCAGCGGCATTTTTCTTGTTCCCGCCGAGATGATGCAAGCCGTCGGCTCAGCCAAGTTGGTCTATCTCGCCTGGCTGGTCGGCGGCGTTCTTTCTTTTTTCGGTGCCCTGACCTATGCAGAACTGGGGGCCATGAAGCCGCAGGCAGGCGGAGAGTATGTCTACGTCCGCGATGCTTATGGCCCGCTTCTCGGATTCCTCTACGCATGGACCTGGTTCCTGATCGCTAAGCCTGCATCGATCGCGACCATCACTACTGGGCTGGTCCGCATACTTGGGACATTTCCGGTCTTTTCGTTCTTTTCTCAGCCGGCGCTGACTATTCCTTTCACGATCACGTTCGGGCAACTGGTCGCGATCGGAGCGACCATCCTGATTTCGGCGTTGAACTACATCGGCGTACGTAAAGCGGGAGAGTTCCAGTTCCTGTTCACGCTACTCAAGGTCGCGACGATTCTCGGAATCGTAGCCATCGGCTTCTCTTACCGGGGAGGATCGTGGTCGAATTTCGCGACAGAATTTACGGGAGCAAAAGGTGGCGTGTCGGGATTCTTTCTTGCCCTTGTTGCCGCCCTCTGGGCTTATGACGGCTGGAACGATCTGAACATGGTGGCGGGCGAGATTCGCAACCCCCAGCGCAACGTTCCACTGGCATTGATCTGGGGTGTCGCCACCGTCGGACTGCTGTACATCCTTGTGAATGCGGCGGTGCAATATGTGCTCCCAGCCCCACTCGTGGCAGCATCGGAACGGCCCGCTTCGGTAGCAGTGGCACTTGTTGTCGGAACTCTCGGCGCCGGCCTGGTTTCCGCTGCTATGGCGATTTCGATGCTGGTCACCCTCAATGGCACCATCATGAGCGGAGCCCGCGTGCCGTTTGCGATGGCGCGCGACGGATATTTCTTCCAGTCAATTGCCGAAGTTCATCCTCGCTTTCGGACGCCGTCGATCGCGATTATCGTGCAAGCCGCGCTGGCGATTTCTCTCCTGTTGCTCGGGGGAAGCTTTCGGCAGTTCTTCTCTCTGGCCATCTTCGCCGAGTGGCTCTTTTACATGATTGCCGGAAGTACAATTTTTGTTTTTCGTCAGCGTGATCCGGATGCCGACCGTCCTTATCGCGTATGGGGATATCCAGTCGTGCCGGTGTTATTCGTCGGAGTCTCGGCACTCCTCCTCTACTTCACGTTTACCGATAACCTGCCGAATTCAGCCTACGGAATGCTCGCAATTCTGGCGGGAATCCCAGTCTTCTATTTCTTTGCCCGACGCAGGCAAGTAACTGAAAAGTAATCGAAAAATCGAACGAGCGTTCCAACTGGTTACCAAAGGACACGCGCAGCCGACACGTTTACCCCCGCTAATTCATCCCCTAATGTGAATACTCCAGTCCCGAGCACTCTCCCCGGCTTGGGCCCCCATTGGGAGTTAATGCATGCCTACGTACGATCGTGGATTTCGGCTCGGCCTTTTGCCCGAGAAAAAGTGGGACTGGCGGACCTTCGCAACCAGCTATGGTCTGCTGATCTGCTTTATTATCGCCTTCATTCTTTTCGGGCTGCTGGCGCCGGATGAGTTGACGACCGGTCTGAACTTCCACGTGACGGAATTGATTCCGATGCCCTCGTTAAGGCCTGAGCCTCCGCCGCCTCCGAAGCCCTTGCCCGTGCGTGCCAAGTTGCTGAAGCCGGCAGCGGTGTTCGAGTCTCCAAAGCTGGTTGTTCCGAAAGAAATTCGCGCGACCAAGCCGCAGCAGCACGAGGTCGAGGCTCCGAAAGTAGCATTGAACAATTTTGCGCCCGCAGTTCTCAAGCCGATTCCCGGCGGAGCGCGTCCCGTTTTGATACACACCGGCGACTTTGCCGGCAGTTCGGTCACACCTACGGTCAACGCTCCCATCCAAAAAGTGCAGACGGGCGGATTCGGAGACCCGAACGGACTCAAACCTAATGAAAACAGCAAGCCCAATGCCAAGCTGATGGCAGCTGTGGCTGGATCTTTCGACATGCCGGTCGGTGCCGGAAACGGAAACGGCTCAGGCGGCGCCAAGGGAATCAAGGGAACGGTCGCCAGTGCCGATTTTGGAACAGGGATTGCCACTCCTGGAAAGGGCGATGGCCGGAGCAGCGGGCGCGGTGTGCAAGCCTCTGGTTTCGGCGCACAGGAAATCGCGCAAAACAAACCGAACGTGCAACGTAACCTGGATAGCGGTCCCCCCACGAGTTCCGTTGAAATCACTTTTAAGCCCAACCCGGCCTACACTGAGGAAGCTCGTAACTTGAAGCTTGAAGGTGAAGTGCTTCTTGAGGTAATGTTCGGCGCTAATGGACAGTTACACGTGAATCGCGTGGTCCGCGGTCTGGGCCATGGGCTCGACGAGACGGCGATCGCAGCCGCCAACAAAATGCGTTTTAAACCGGCGATGCGGAACGGACAGCCGATGGACTCCACGGCAGTCGTGCACGTGGTGTTTCAGTTGGCTTACTGAAAATTTTGGAGATGAGAGTCATGCGCACTTCGAATTGGATGATCCTGGCAGTGCTAGTTCTGACATTTGCGGCAGCGGCCCAGCAAGCAGCCCCTGCGCCTGAGGCGCAGCAGCCTGCTTCGACCAGTCAACCCGCAGCTGCCCAACCCGCGACGGCTCAGCCATCGGCAACTCCGGCAGCCCCGGTCGCGCAATCCACGCCCGTCACCATGGATCAGGTTGTCGACCGCTTCCTCGAGCGCGAGAAGGGCCTCGTAAAGATGTTGTCGGCCCGAACGCCCGTGGTCGAGACTTACCTCCAGAATCTCACGCAGGATACGCAGCTTGGTCCAGTGCCGAAGGATGACCGGTATTTCCTGGGGCGTATGGACCTGAGCGAATCCATCGATCGCTCGGACTATCTGAAAGACAAAGAAGACGGCATGGAGAAGCGACTGCTTGGCGGCTTCACAAAGATGTTTAAGTTTCAGTACACACCGCTCGGCTTTTCCTGGATGATCTATGCCGACCGCAACGATTTCGATCGCCAGCATTATGATTTCCGCTACGTGCGCCGCGAGTTCACGGGCGACGTCCGCACACTGGTTTTCGACGTGACGCCCAAGAAGGATGCCGGCAAAGGCCGCTTCCTTGGCCGAATCTGGATTGAGGATCAGGATTTCAACATCGTCCGCCTGAACGGCACTTATACTCACCCTTCGCGCAACACGTACTACTTCCACATGGATAGCTGGCGCTTGAACCTTATCCCCGGCTACTGGGTGCCGACATATATCTATAGCGAAGAGGGCGACTTCACCGCCGGCGCCAAGAACAAGATTGCGTTTAAAGCCCAGACCCGCATGTGGGGATACAACCTGCGGACCGGCACTGCCAACGACGAGCTGACGAATATCCGCGTGGACAGCGTGAAAGACGATACGCCCGCCACGCAGGATGCGTCTCCGCTGGCTGCGCAGAGGGAATGGCAGCAGCAGGCTGAAGACAACGTTCTCGAACGCCTGGAGCGTTCCGGATTGCTGGCGCCCGAAGGCGAACTGGACAAAGTCCTGCAGACCGTCGTAAACAACCTTCAAATCACCAACAATATCGAACTGCCGCGTCCGGTTCGTACCCGTGTGCTGATCACTTCTCCTCTGGAAACTTTCAGTGTGGGTAATACCATCGTCATCAGCCGCGGCATGATCGACGTACTGCCCGACGAAGCCAGCCTGGCCGCCGTGCTTTCGCATGAACTCGCCCACATCGTGCTCGGACACAACCTCGGAAGCCAGTATGCCTTCAACGATCGCATGCTGTTCTCTGACGAGAGCACCTACCAGAACTTTGGATTCAAGCACATTCCGGAAGAGGAGACCGCCGCCGACAAGAAGGCCGTCGAGATGTTGAAGAACTCGCCTTACGCACAGAAGCTTGACGCTGCCGGCCTGTTCATCAAGGTCCTGCAGACGCGGGCTCCGCAGCTGGCAGCTCTGCTGCAGGCACATCTCGGCAACAATATCGCCGAAAATGGCACCGTCACCCGCATGACGCAACTGGCTACCTCGGCTCCGGCGCTGGACTGGAACAAACTCGACCAGATCGCTGCCCTGCCCCTTGGCGGACGCGTCAAGCTGAATCCATGGGATGACAAAGTCGAAATGGTCAAAGCGCAGCCCGTCGCCATCACTTCGGCCCGCGACAAAATGCCATTCGAAGTCACTCCGTTCTTCCCGCGTTTGACCCGTTACGGCGCAAACGCGAACGGTGTTGGCCCGGTCTCTGCGACCACCGCAAGCTCCGGCAACACCTCAGCCCCGACCAACTAAGTCGGCTCACGAGTTGATGGAAGCGCAGGCCGGGACCGGAAGCAATTCCGGGGCCCGGCACTGTGTCTTTTGGGAAGCTATCGGTGTGCGGCGGGCGCGCTCGCTTGTGGCTTTGATTTGGGCCGCTGCAGGATCAGTTCTTAACCGCTGAAGATGAGTAGCCCTGCCAGATGTATTCCAGCGCCTCGGGAAGAGTCTGCTGTTTTACTGCGCGGTCAACGTGTCCGGCATTGCGGGCAAATACGAATTGGTAGTGATAACCCTTGGCGGCTAGCACCTTTGCCATATTCTCGTTGGCGAGAACCCAATCGTGCATGTTGTCGCGCATCACGTTGGGATTGAGAAAGTCCCGGTCACCGACTTCCATCCACAGTCGTATCGGTTTCGCGGGCCCGTCAGGGATGAGATGCTCATGAAATTCCCATGCGCCATGCGGCGTTTGTGGATTGTAAGGCCACTGCTGATTGATGAATGTCCCCGAGTAGGTAAGAACGCGGCGATAGAGCTCAGGGTGATACCAAGCCATGATCAGGGCGCAAGAGCCTCCGGAACTGCCACCCATGGTTGCGCGGCCGTCCGGATCCTTGGTGAGCTTCACATGAGCTTGGGCTTCGACCTTGGGTAACACTTCATTTTCTACAAACTTCGCATAGGCTCCGGACATCGTGTCGTATTCAAGAGCGCGTTCGCTTCCCTGCGCGTCGCCGCCGCCGTTGCCAATCGAAATGGCGATCATCACTGGGACTTTGTGTTGTGCAATCAAGGCGTCCAGAGTCGAAAAGAGCAACGGATCCGGTCCGTCTGCTCCGACAATGAAAGGCGCGACGCTTCCGGCTGCATATTGCTTCGGGACATAGACAGCCACCTTGCGGGTGTACGGAGCAGGATGGCTGGTTGTGACTATGAGTTTCGCCGCGTCGGTCGGATCCAAGACTCCGAACGTATTGGCATCGCGTGCGATGCCGGGAAAAATCTTGCTATCCGCCGAGTTCATCGTGAACTCGATCACGGCCCCCTTCGGGACTCCGCTCTGGGCGGGCATTTCCGGAGGAACTGGATGGCTGGGCCCGATGATGAAATTACCGTCGACGTCGGCAGGCGGGACGGCACGGTCAGGTAATTCCTTCGCGGTGACGTAGCCGGAGGTATTCGGATCGCGCGTTGGTGGCGCAGACTGCCCGAAACCCGGATTGATAATACCGATCACGCTAACCAGAAGTGCTATGCTCAGACGGCGCCTGACTGAACCGATGGCGTTCCTACCCATCGTGAACTTCTGGATTGTCATCGGCATGCCGTATCCGTCGAAACGCGATTCACGGTAATCGCCGCCGAGGGAATTCCGTTCGCGACGACGTCGAGCGAACTGGTTCCCGTCTCGGCGCGCAGCGGGCCACAATCCTATCAAATACCCATTCCGCGGGCAAAGTCAGGTGTTTACGGCTTGCGAATCATTTCCCAAGATCGTCGCTCTGGTGATGGTTTGGATAGGACGGTTTTTTGTACCTTGGCAATGGATTCTTACTTAGCAAATCCAGCACCACAGCCACGGCCTTCTCCAACTGTGGATCGTGTCCTTGTCGCACCGAAGCAGGATCAAGATCCACATCGAAGTCGGGAGGGATGCCATGTCCCTCGACCTCCCAATCTCCGTTGAGTCCGTAAATGGCGCCTCTCGGAGCTGTCACGCCGCCACCGTCGATGAAGTCTGGATAACCCCATATGCCGACCAGTCCGCCCCAGGTTTGTTTGCCGACGAGCGGGCCGATTCCCGCTTTGCGGAAATACCATGGTTGGGCATCGCCGCCCGAGCCAGCCATTTCATTGACGATCATCACCTTCGGTCCATAGATGGCCGCGCCCGGACTGCTGAAGTCTTCGCCCTCGCGCGTCGTTGCCAAACTCATCAGCGGACGCCGCAGAGAATCAATGATGTAGTCCGCCAGATCGCCACCCTCATTGAAACGCTCATCGAGAATTGCGCCTTCTTTACCGACTTGCGCGAAGTAGTACCGATTGAAGCTCGAGAAACCTCCGCCGCCGGTATTGGGCAAGTGTACGTAAGCGATCCGGCCTCCGGTGAGTTCGTCCACCTTGCGCCGATTGCCCTCTATCCACGCCAGATGTCGCAGACCGATTTCGCTGTCGACTGGGACCACGGTGACTTCGCGCGAGCCTTTGCCATCCGAAGTTGGGCCCACTTTGATCAGGACCTGCTTGCCCGCCGTGCCTTCAAAGAAGCTGTCGATGTCGTCGTTACCGTGTAGTTCGCGGCCTGATACGGCGAGGATATATTCGCCTGCCTTCACATTGACCCCGGGTTGCGTGAGCGGAGCTTGCAAGTCCGGATTCCAGTTTTCGCCGTTGTACACGCGTGCCACTCGATAGCGCTCATTTTCGATTGTGTAGTCGGCGCCGAGGACGCCGGTCTTCACCTGCTTGACCTCGGGACGGTACCCGCCACCCACAAAGACATGGCCAACCTGGATCTCGCCCAGTGCGTCCTCAAACAGGTAGCTCAGTTCATCGCGCGAGCCCAGCCCTTCGACGAAGGGCGCGTATTTCTTTTCGGCCTTGGCCAGGTCGAGACCCTGATGGTTTGGGTCATAAAGAAAATCTCGCTCGATCCGCCAACCCTCGTGATATTCCTGCTTCCACATAGCTCGAGGCTCAATATGGACCTGCATGGCTTCGAGCTTGAGCGGACCTTCTCCGGGCTTCGGAGGCCCAGCCTTGTCGGCGCCCGGCGGCTCGGCGGTGGATGCGATCACAAACTGTTCGCCCTTGCGGTAGAGAATCTTGCTGCCATCGGCGGACAGAGTGTAGTCGTTTACCTCGTCAAGGAACTTGTCGACCTTGCGTTTGCTCAAATCGAACTTCTGTAGAGTCGACTTCAAATCTTCCAAATCGCTCTCTCGGATCACCGAAGGTCCTTCGGCCAGAAAGAGAATTCCAGTCGCCCCAGGGATGACGTTCAGATAATTCTTCGCGGGAATCGGCAGCGCGAGAATGCGTTGTCCGATGCCCTCCATATCGATACGTACTACCACGGGCTCTTCCTTCTTCTTCTCCGTCTCTTCCTTCGCTTCCTGGGCGGCCTTTTCCTTCGTCTTACCTGCCTTGATGGCGATCTCTTCCTTCTTCGCTTCCTCCTTCGCTTCTTTGATCTTTTCTTCGTCGCTCTCCGGCGCTAGAGGTGAAGGGTCTTCCTTGCGCAAGACCGCGACATAGACGCTTCGGCTTTGCGGACGATCCAGGCTCGACATATCGAGCCAGCTTTGCCCCAGTCCGACGTCGGTGCTGGCGGTGAAGTAAAGGTACTTTCCGTTCTTGTCGAAGCTGGCGTACTCCGCGTCGCTCAGGCCGTCGGAGATTTGAAATGCTTTGGCCTGGTCGAGCGAGTACACGACCACCGCCCGCAGATGGTTCGGGAGTTGTTTGGTATACGTCAGCCACTTGCTGTCCGGGGACCAGGCCGGAAGCAGATTGCGATTGGGAGTGTCATATCGATCGGTGTCAGACTTGGTGAGCTTTCCAGTCGCGACATCGGCGATCCAGACATTAAGACGCTTATCTGTGTAGGCAACCTTCTTATTATCGGGCGACCATACGGGCGTATAGAAATAAGACGGCGGATTGCCCAGGCTGATGTGTTTCACCGCCCCCATGCCGTTCTGCTCGCGGATCTGCAGTTCGTACTCTCCGGGCGCGTCGGAGAAATAACAGATCCACTTTCCATCCGGCGACCAGGCGGGATCGCGATCCGCGACGGCCGGACTGTGCGTGAGATTGCGGATATCACCCTTGTCGGATGGAATCGTGAAAATTTCGCCCCATGCCTCCGCGACCACGCGCACTCCTGCGGGAGACAAGCTGAGGTTACGAAGACGTCCCGGTTCGACTTTTACGAACTGTGAACGCAGTTCAGGGAGATCTCCACTGACTGTAACGTTGATGTTCTTAACCTGACCTGAATTGAGGTCGTAGAGTTTGAGCGCTCCGAACTGCTCGATCACGATTGCGCCCGGGCCGGCAGAAGCCGATTTGAAATCGAATCCGTCGTTTTTGACGACTTCGCGCACCTGCTTCGTGCCGAGGTCATATGCGAACAAGCTCGCGGAACCGTTGCGGTCGGAAAGAAAGTAGACAGTATTGCCGACCCACATGGGCGAGAAATCGTTGGAGTTCTCCCGCGGAATCTTCTGAACTGAAGAATCCTTGAGATCGGCGATCCAGATCGGAGTGGTTTGTCCGCCGCGATAATGCTTCCATGCAGGCTGCCATTGTCCGTGCGGAACATAGGCCAGGTGGCTTGCATCGGGCGAGAGCGAACCTTCCTCCGCGATGGGCAGTGGAAGTTCGCCGGATGGACCGCCAGTCACCGGCACGGTAAACAGCTTATTACTGAAGCGGTAATAGCTATGTCGAGTAGAACGAAACACGACGCTCTTGCCGTCAGGAGTCCAGCCGATCACCTCGTCGGCGGCCGGATGATAGGTCAAACGTTTGGGCTGGCCGCCGCTGGCAGGCATCACATACACGTCGGCGTTTCCGGCGTAGCGGCCGGTGAATGCAATCATCGAGCCATCCGGAGAGAACCTCGCACCGATGTTAGTACCGAGCGCTGAGGTCAACCGCCGCGCCTCTCCACCGTCGCGTGCAACCGACCACAGATCGCCGCCATAGGTGAAAACGATCTCGGTCTTGCTGACCGTCGGTTGCCGCAGCAACAGGGGTACCGATTCAGCGTGACAAAGAGGGACAACGGCTACAAACAACATGAGCACAAACTTCCGCATGAAGGCTCCTGATACAGAGAAGCAGGAATTCTAACAAATCACTAGTGGATCGCTGCGGACCCGGATTCAACAAGAAAATGACAAGCCGATGACATCGCCGTACGGACGCCTTGTTACGCTCATCGAAAGCTATAAATGGCGGAGGTTGGTTATGTCACGTATTTGTCTCGGTTTGCTTATAACGCTGGTCCTGGCCAGCATGGGATGCGGCGGTTACGGTTCCAACAACATGGGCGGAAACGGCGGGGCGCCCAGTATCATGAATCTCAGCCCTAATATGAAGACATCGAACGATCCCGCCTTCGTGCTGACCGTGAATGGCAGCGGCTTCGGCACTGATTCGGTCGTGTACTGGAACGGAACCGCTCTTCCTACTTCTTATGGAAATGGAACATCAGTGACGGCCAATGTGTCCGCTGTGGACATCATGAATGCTGGCATGTTTCCGGTGTACGTACGATCGGGCGGCAAGAATTCCAATATGATCAACTTCACCGTACAGTGATCAGGCGGGATTCTAGAAGTGCGATCGAAGATCCACGAACCGTTTTACAACTAGAAGTCGCTGCGGGGCGCGAGCCGTCGCCAGATCCTCATGCTCGAGAATCCAGGTATCGCCGTGCGGAACGAATACGGCGTGCAGTCCCGCGGCGAGCGCCGGATTTATGTCGGACTTCGGACTGTTTCCCACCATCCAGGTCATCTCGGGCCGCAAAGCGTACTTGGCGATCGCCGACCGGTAGGTTTGTTCTTCTTTCTCGGGGACGATCTCTACCGCTGCAAAGTATTCCTTCAAACCTGAACGTTCCACTTTGCCCGACTGCTCGACCGCGTTCCCCTTCGTCATCATAATGACGTGGTGCCGCTCGGCCAGGTAGGCGAGGGTCTCGGTGACGCCGGGCAGAATCTCCAATGGATGCTCCGAAATCTGATGGGCGAAGTCGTGAATGCGTTCGTGGAGCTCGGGCGTGATGGGCTCGACGGAAAGCTTTTCAAAGGTCGCAACCAGCGAATGGGCGAAGCTGTGCAGTCCATATCCGTGCTTCACAATCGAATCCCGCTCAGCATCATTCAAAACTTCCCGTACCTGCTGCGGCGAGTATTCGCGATGATTAAGAAACGAAATGAAGCGTCCGATGGCGCGCTCGAAATAAATATTGTTCTCCCAGAGCGTGTCATCGGCATCGATGAGCAGGGTCTGAGCGCCATTTTGCCCGTTCATACGTCTAATCATAGCGCCTCGGGCGACCGCGGAGAGTTTGATAAACTTGAATCATTCAATGAAAAATTACGGGCTCCTGATCATTCTCATTCTTCTGATGTCCATTTCCGGATCCGCTCAACAAAAGAAAACTCGTAAGATGACCGGCTCGGCAGCGAAGGGCCCGGCTTCAGCGGGATTAAAGGTCACTCCTGACCTCGACAAACGTCTGGCAAAGTTTCGACGTGTCCGGATGCCCTTCAATCGGACTGGCCTCACCGCGCGCGAACAAAAATTGGTGGGCAAGCTGGTCGAGGCTTGCGGCTATCTGGAAAGCATTTTCTGGCGGCAGAGCGATCCGGAGGCACTGGCGCTTTATCACTCGCTGGCTTCGGCGACGAGCCCGCGCGATGTCAAGCTTCGCACCTATCTCAGGATCAACGCTTCGCGCTTCGATCTCATTGACGAAAATAAACCGTTCGTGGGCACAGAGCCGATGCCGCCAGGTCGCGGATTTTATCCGCCGGGCTTGACTCGCGAACAGGTTGAACAATATGTGAAGGAACATCCTGAGGAGAAGGCAGCGATCTACGACCAGTTCACCGTCGTCCGCTGGAAGGATGGAAAACTGGAAGCAGTTCCCTATCACATTTTCTACCGTCCGTTTCTGGAGCCGGCGGCGAAAGCGCTGCGCGACGCCGCGAAGCTAAGTGATGACCCGGCATTCGCGAAGTTTCTTGAACTGCGAGCCGATGCGCTCCTCAGTGACGATTACTTTCCGAGCGATCTGGCATGGCTTGACTTGAAGAATCCGAAATTCGACATTATCTTTGCGCCTTATGAAACCTACATGGACAGCCTGCTCGGCGTGAAAGGTTCCTATGGAGCGGCTGTCATGGTACGGAACGAGCGCGAGAGCAAGAAGCTGGACCTGTTTCAGAAATATGTAGCCGATATTCAGGACGCCCTTCCGCTCGCTCCCGAAGACCGGCCCTCGAAGCGCGGTCTGGAGACGCCGATGGAAGTGATGGACACACCCTTCCGCGCGGGCGATCTGACGCACGGATATCAGGCAGTGGCCGACAATCTTCCAAACGATCCGCGAGTACACGAGCAGAAAGGCAGCAAGAAACTCTTCTTCAAGAACTTCATGGACGCACGCGTGAACTACGTGATACTGCCAGTCGCCCGCAAGCTGATGGAGCCGGCGCAGGCCGCCAAAGTCAGCGGCGAAGGCTATCTGCAAGCCACGATCATGCATGAGATCTGTCATGGCCTGGGTCCGGCATTCGCGCGGACGTCTGCGGGAAAAGTCAGCATCCGCGAATCCGTCGGCCACCAGTTCAGTGGACTGGAGGAGGCCAAAGCCGACGTCTGCGGCATGTTCAGCTTGAAATGGCTGATCGATCGCGGCGCCCTGCCGAAAGAAAAGCTGGAAGAATTTTATGCGTACTACGTGGGGGGAATGTTCCGCACAGTCCGCTTCGGAACCGCCGAAGCCCACGGGCAAGCCGAGATGATGGAATTCAACTACCTCTCCGAACAGGGCGCAATCCGGCGAAACCCCAACGGCCGCTATCAGGTCGACTACGCGAAAATGCCGGGCGCGATTGCCGCGCTGGCAAAAGAACTACTCGAAATTGAAGCCACCGGCGATCGCCAGCGAGCCGAAAACTGGTTCAAGAAGTATGGACAGATGCCGGAAGGACTGAATACCGCATTGAAAACAGCGTCGGATGTTCCGGTGGATGTGGACCCGGTGTTTGAGTTTGAAGAGAAGGTGCAGTAATTTTGAAAAATTGGAGAAAGTCTGTTCCCACGGGCTCGCACCCTGCAGTTCCTCAGACCCACTCCACGCGCGGTATCTGCGGAATAATTCCCGCTTTGTGCCCCATATCCAACAGCCGGCGCACGGCTTCCCTGCCATCGTTGCCGTAATCGAGCGTACGTTCGTTGACGTACATGCCGACAAATTTGTCGGCGAGCTGCGGATCGAGGTCGCGGGCGAATTGCATCGCGTAGGACAACGCCTCTTCGCGATGGTCGAGCGCATACTGGATGCTGTCACGCAAAGCCTGCGTCACGCTGGCAATTGTCTCGGGACCGAGCGCTCGCCGAATCGCATTCCCACCCAACGGCAGGGGCAGTCCGGTGACTTTCTGCCACCACTTGCCAAGATCTACGACGCGCTGCAGGCCGGCTTTCGAGTAACTGAGCTGGCCTTCGTGAATGATCAGTCCAGCTTCGTACTTTCCCTCCAGTACCTGGGGGATAATCTGATCGAACGGCACGACCTCGACTTCGATTCCTGGGGCGAATAGCATCAGCGCAAGATAGGCCGTCGTCAGCTTGCCGGGCACCGCAATCTTGATCTTCTTTATCTCGGTCTGAGAAAACGGTCGCGGCGACACGATCATCGGGCCGTAGCCATCCCCTACACTGCCGCCACAGGACATGAGCGCATAGCTATCCTGAATATACGGATATGCGTGAAACGAGACCGCCGTGACGTCGTAGACGCCTTCCTGCGCCTTCTGATTCAGCGTTTCAATATCGCAAAGGGTATGCGCGAAGTGCAGGCCAGCCACGCGAACTTTGTTTGTAGCGAGGCCATAGAACATGAAGGCGTCGTCAGAGTCGGGGCTGTGGGCCACGTTGATTTCGCGGACAGGAGCGGAAACAGTACTCATAAGAAGTCACAATTCTCGCACAATGCTTCGAGGATTACCTGAATTTCAGAGTAGAGACGCGGCTCGCCGCGTCTACGCTCGCAGCAAGGCGCATAGCGTCGGTAAGAGAGGCCGCACGTCGCGTCTCTACAATAGTTTTCGTTTCACGCTTGCGGCGAAAGGCGCTTATTCCAGCGGGCAGCAAAGGCGGCGGCCATCAGGACCTTGATCACTTCGGCGAAGGCGAACCAGTATAGTCCCCATTTGATTGCAATCGCCAAAGAATGAGTCAGCACTAACAGCCAGCCGAGACCTCCGGCGAAAAGAATGATTTCGCCCGCAACGCCAGCCAGCGCGGACCACGCGAAGCGGCGGGAGGTATGTTCGTGGATCCATCCTGCGACGAAGGCAACTAAGGGATAGGCCATTAGAAAACCACCCGTGGGGCCGATAATCTGTGCGATTCCACCCGGACCGGTGGGATTAAATACCGGCAGGCCGGACGCGCCCTCCACCAGATAGAGCGCGAGCGCCGCAAAGCCGCGCCGTGATCCGAGGAGCAGGCCGACGAGCAGGACACCAAAATTTTGCAATGTCAGGGGAACGGGTGTGAAGGGCAGCGGGATTGTCACGCGTGCGCACAAGGCGACCACCAGGCTTGCGCCGATCACCACGGCGGCTTGCTTTGCCCACTCCACTGACCGCGGCTGTTGCTCGAGTGTCTGGGTAGCGACTTTTGCCGTCACTTTCATCTCGATATCTTCCTCTTTCAATCAACCCCCGCTGGAGGCTTGTTCCGGTCATCGAGCTGCGGCTTCGACCTCGACGCAGGGCGCTTCATCTGATGCCGCACCTGCACGTACAGCAACATCGCCACCAACACGACCGCCGCGGCACTGGCTGCAGAAATTAGAAACCACCAGAGCATCCGCACAGCAAATTAGGATAGCAGAAGCCTGTCCTCAAGGCGGCGGGCCCCCGCTCAATCGCGGCTAGGCGGATTTCTTTTCCGCCATCGTCTTGCGGCGCTGCGCCTGCGTCACGACCATGCGCTCCAGCCGGTTGCGGGCAAACTTTGAACCAGTAGCCACTTTCTCGATGTTTCGGAACAGATCGGGATTGCTCATCTTCTGGCGGATCTCTTTCAGGAACGGATAAATCTTGGCGAAGATAAAGAACATTTCGCCGCTGATCCCAGGAGATAGAAAGAGATCTTCATTCACAGCTCCGTGAAGCACGAGCGATGCGCCCATATCCCAGTATCCACCGACCTGCCGCAGCCATGCGTTTTCCTGTCCGGGAAACGCATTCGCGACTTTCACGAAATCGTCCGCATTGGCAGGCCAAAACTCAGCCGTCCACCAATGTCTCGCCTTGCGCATCTCGGCCTCACGACGTAGATCGTAAAGCTGCATAACCACCTGCGCATCTTGTGCTGTCGCCTTTTTTGCCATTGTCGCCTCAAATTCCAAGTGTCTATACAGCCGGAATCGCGCCTGCCGCGCCCTCAACAGCGCGTTCGTAGTCACATTCTTTATTGGGACACGCGATTACCGGTCCGTCCTTGCGAAGGCGCTCGACTAGAAATTCGTGCCCGCAATCCGGACACTTCTCTGGAATCGGCTTGGCCGCTGAAGTGAACTTGCACTTCGGAGAGCGCGAACATCCGTAGAATGTGTTGCCCTTGCGTGCCCGCTTTTCGACCAGCTCGCCTTCTCCGCACAGTGGACACTTCACACCAATAAAATTCTGCTTCACATACTTGCACTCGGGATATCCGCTGCACGAAGTGAATTCTCCGAAACGACCGTGACGGATAATCATGTTGCGGCCGCAATCCGGACACTTTTCTTCGAGCGGAATATCCGGAACACGCTTGCCCTGATCGAGACGCCGGGTGGTCTTGCAATCGGGATATCCCGTGCAGGCCATAAACTGGCCGAAGCGACCGCGCTTCAGCACCATGACGCGGCCGCAGTTCTCGCAGTATTCCTCCTGCGCCGTTTCCTGCAGGTCGGCGGAGTCAAGGTCAGGCAGGTTGATCGGATTCTCTTTCGTGAACTTGCAGGTGTCAGGATTTTCCTTGTCGTAGGTGCTGCACGCGTAGAACGATCCGTGCTTGCCCCACTTGATGACCAGAGGCGAGCCGCAGAGTTCACACTTTTCGTCCGTCGGCTTCTCCATACGCTTGATGTTTTCCATGTGCTTCTCGGCGTATTTGAGATCCTTGGCGAACTTTTTGTAGAACTCCGCGAGCGTGTCGGTCCACGTCTCCTTGCCTTCTTCAATGTCGTCGAGCTCTTCCTCCAGATGGGCGGTGTACTGGAAGTCGAAGATGTCTTTGAAGTTTTCCACCAGCAAGTCGGTCACAACCAGGCCGATTTCTGTCGGAGTAAACTTTCCGCCGATTTTGGTCGCGTATTGACGTTCCTGGATCGTGCTCAAAATCGTGGCGTAGGTCGAAGGCCGTCCAATGCCGCGCTCTTCAAGCTCTTTGACGAGCGAAGCTTCGTTGTATCGTGGAGGTGGCTCCGTAAAGTGCTGCTCCGGCTTCAGTTCTTTCAGCGTCAACTTCTGGCCCGCTTCGAGTGGCGGCAGCTTGTGCTTCAGTTCCTCGTCTTCTTCGTCCTTGCCTTCTTTCGATTCTTCATAGACTTTCAGGAAGCCGTCGAACTTCATCACAGAGCCAGTCACGCGGAACCAGAACACATCGCTGCCGGATTTTGCATCAATGTCGACTGTGGTCTGGTCGAAGACCGCTGGAGTCATCTGCGAAGCGACAAAGCGCTGCCAGATTAACTTGTAAACCTTGAACTCATCTTCCTGAAGATACTGCTTGACCTGATCCGGCTGCCGCATCGCCGAGGTTGGACGAATCGCCTCGTGCGCCGCTTGCGCTTCCTTCTTCTCCTTATACGTATTGGGAGACTCGGGCACGTAGGTCGGACCGTACTCTTTGGTCACGTACTCGCGGACCTCGGTGATCGCGTCGGGTGAGACGCGGGTGGAGTCGGTACGCATATAGGTGATCAGGCCGACGAGCCCTTCTTCGCCCAATTCGATGCCTTCATACAGGCGCTGCGCGATCATCATTGTGCGTTTCACGCTGAAACGCAGCTTGCGCGATGAATCCTGCTGCAGTTTGCTGGTGGTAAAAGGCGGAGTCGGATTACGCCGTCGTTCTTTCTTCTCCGCCGAGCGGACGACCCAGTCGGCGTGTTCGAGAGCGGCGCGGATCTTCTCGGCGTCTTCTCCGTTCGTAACTTCAATCTTCTCTTCGCCCTTGCCCAGGAAGCGAGCATCAAAAGCGGGCGGTTTCGGGCCGGCGAGATGGGCGTCAATCGTCCAATACTCCTTTTTCTCAAAGGCCTTGATCTCACGCTCGCGATCAACAATCAGGCGCAATGCAACGGTCTGCACGCGGCCGGCGGAGAGTCCGCGGCGTACTTTATCCCACAGCAGCGGAGAAACCTGATAGCCAACCAGACGATCGAGCACGCGGCGAGCCTGTTGCGCGTCAACCAGGTTGCGGTCAATGTCCCGTGGATGTTCGAACGCCGCCCGCACAGCCTTCTGCGTGATCTCGTTAAACGTCACGCGCCTGATGCGGGCGTCGTCGCCAATGTCATCAATCGCCGATGCTGCATCGCTCTTTTTTGTCTTAGCTTTGGACTTCTTCTTTTTCTTACCGGAATCTTCGCTGAGTTCATCAGCCAGATGGGCTGCGATGGCTTCACCTTCGCGATCCGGATCGGGTGCGAGATAGATTTTGTCGGCCGAGAGCGCCAGCTTTTTCAGCTTGGCGAGAACCTTCTCTTTTCCAGGAATCACGACGTAGTCGGTGTCGAAATCATTCTCAACATCGACCGCAAGACTACTCTTCGGCAGGTCCTTCACGTGGCCGTAGGAAGCGTCCACAGTGAATCCCTTGCCTAGATATTTCTGGATAGTTTTCGCCTTGGCGGGCGATTCGACGATGACTAGACCCTTGGACAATGGTTCCTCAGTTTGGCGGTTGTCGGATTTGAAGCTAGCACGAATGCAGGCGGCAGCGCAAAATGACCGCTCGGGGCTGTTGGCTGTTAGCTCTTAGCCCTTAGCTTCGCCCCTGATCTACTTTCACGGCTGACGGGCGAATTTTCATACTCTGCGAAAGAGAAGACATCATGCGCATGATTTCACTGAGCTCAGACACCATACCTTCAAAGATGAGTTGTTCAAACAAGCCCAGGTCTCGTGCGAGCAACAAGTGATAGGACAACTCGGCTCCCGAACCCATGGCAATTTGAATGAACCGTCCCATTTCTGCATCAGATCGCCGGCCGCATCCCTCAGCTAAATTTGCCGCAATTGAGGCCGATGCACGCCGCATTTGGCTAGTGAGGCCAAATTTTTCTTCGTTGGGAAATGCTCGTGTATTCTTGTAAATAACCAGTGTCAAACGGTGTGCTTTTTCCCAAACCGCCAGATCTTTGTAGTTCCTCATGTGACTCCTTCGGGAGATGTAAAGCTAAAGGCTAAGAGCTAAAGGCTAAGAGCTAACAGCTAAAAGCTCTTCACAAAATTCTTCCCCGGCAACTGCCTCACCTTCCCATCCAGTTCCAGTTCGAAGAGGGCGGAAAAGATTTCAGATGACGAGAGTTCTTGTTCCAGGCGTTCCACAATCTCATCGATGTGAGTCGACTCATCCGACTTCAGCAGCCTCATGATCTTTTTCTCGTGCGGCGTTGGAGCGTCTTCGGGAAATAGAGATGCAGTTTCGGGAGGCGAGGATTCATCGCGCAATGAGTTCAAGGTGTCCTGTATGTCCGTAGGTAGTTCTTCCCAAACGTCTTCCCAGGTTGCAACCAGCTTGGCTCCCTGCTTGATTAAAGTGTTCGGCCCCCACGATCCTTTATTAGTGACATTGCCGGGAACTGCGTACACGTCGCGATTCTGTTCGAGAGCGCAACGGGCGGTGATGCGAGTTCCGCTGTACTCGGCGGCTTCCACTACCAGCACGCCCGCCGACATGCCGCTGATGATGCGGTTGCGGATGGGAAAGTTTTGCGGCGCGGCAAACGTGCCAACCGGAAACTCGGAAATCAACGCGCCTCCCAGCGACAGTATTTGTTCCGAGAGACGGTTGTTTTCTTTCGGATAGATCACATCAATGCCGGTGCCAAAGACAGCGACCGTCTTGCCACCCGCAGCGATGGCGCCGCGATGCGACGCCGTATCCACACCGCGCGCCATTCCGCTAATGATCACGAGCCCGCGAGCTGCGAGGTCTTTCGACAACCGTTCGGCCATGCCGAGGCCATAAGGTGTCGGATATTTCTTTCAGGCGGGCCGGATAAGTAGCGTCTTCGAGCGCAATGATCTTTGCGTCGCAATCCGCGGCCTTGGCAATCTCCTGTTGCGCAAGTTCCATCGACTTTCCGGTCGCTAGCGATTGCGCAGCGACCACCGGCATCCCAGTCGCTTCCAGTTCCGTCAGGCTGGCATGAAACACTCGCTCCGCGCTTCCGAAGTGCTCGACCAGTTTCCGCACGCGCGTGGGGCCCAGGCCCGGAGTCAACGCTAAAGCTAAGAAATACGATGCGGGTTGAGAGATTGACTGCGCTGAATTGAGGGCTGCACTCGACATGATGCCGGGACTCTACTGGCAGCGCAACCGTCCTGTCTGTGAGGTCGCGCACACCATATTTGTTAGAATTCGTAAACCGATGAGCCGGTTGAAGATTTCGGCCATTTCCTATCTCAATACGGCCCCTCTTCTTTGGGACTTTGAGCACGACGGTCCGCGCCAAGACTTCGATATTTCCTATACCCTACCCTCCGGTTGCGCAGAAGCTTTGCGGGCTGGTACGAAGGACATCGGGATTATTCCGGCGGCAGCGTACACCACAATCCCTGATCTGGTAGTCATTCCAGACATAGCGATTGCCGCGAAGAGCGCGGTGCGCTCCATTTTGTTGGTCAGCAATGTTGCGATTGAGCGGGTGCGCACGGTAGCGCTCGATACCTCGTCAATGACCTCGGTCGCCCTGACGAAGATTCTGTTTGCGAAGTGGCTGGGAGGACCACGAGAGTATCAGCCGATGTCTCCCGATCTCCATCGAATGCTTGCGAATTGTGATGCGGCCCTCCTTATCGGAGATCCGGCCTTGCAGGTGGATCGCGAGCGCTACCTCACGCTTGATCTCGCGGAAGAATGGGTAGCACGCACCGGCAAGTCATTTGTCTTTGCCTTTTGGGCAATTCGACAGGATGCACTCTCAGGGCGGAGTGCGCCCGAGATTGTCGGCAGCTTCAGGCAATCGCGCGACCACGGTCTGAGTCGTGACAACCTCGAAATGATCGTTCGGGAATGGGCTCCCCGTCTGAAGCTATCCGCCGAAATTGTCCGAAACTATCTGACCCGCAACATCCATTATTATCTCGACCCTCCATGCCTGGATGGATTACAGCTCTTCTATCAATACGGAAGCGAACTGGGAGTACTGCCATCGTCGCCGCAACTGAAATTCGCTTAGAAAACGGTGGGGGCAGAGCAAACAATTGGGTCTTCGTTCGAGGTTTCAAGCCATAGCGCGCAATGAGACTGTCCAGCCCCGGATTCCCGAACCTCGCTTTATGTCGGGGTCTCCCGCCCTCGACATTTCTTGACCGAAGTTTTGCCATCCGCAGGCGGTAAAATCGCCTCTAAGTAGCAGATGTGGTCATTTCCAAACATCGAGCCCGTTTCCCGGCGCACCAGCATGGCCTGGCTGATCCATCTCGGCGGACCGGGCTTGGTCCTTCTCGGTCTGGCGGACAACGCTGGAATTCTTCCAGGCAGCATGGACTTCCTTACAATCCTGCTCGCCGCCCACCGGCGCGACCTCTGGTTTTATTACTCGATTATGGCTACCGTCGGGGCTGTTATGGGCGGATATCTCACCTATCGCGTGGCCCTAAAAGGTGGGAAAGCGACGCTGAACAAGAAATTTTCGCAGCGCGCAGTAGACAAGGTTTATGCGGAGTTTGAGCGCTGGGGATTTGGAGCCATTGCCATTCCAGCGATGTTCCCACCGCCGTTTCCGATGGTACTGGTGCTTTTGGCGGCAGGGGCAATGCAATACCCCACCCGGAAGTTTCTAGCCGCTCTGGTCGTGGGACGATGTATTCGCTACACAATCCTTGGGTATCTCGGGGCCCACTATGGACGGCACATTGTTAACTTCTTCGCGCGTTACTACTGGCCCGTTCTTATCACTCTAGTGGCCTTCTCGGTAATGGGAGGGCTGTACGGGTTATACAGGTACAGACGCAGGCCAAAACCGAACTCTCCTGAGGCTGCGCCTCCGACGGTTCAGCCTCGGCAGGCGGCCTGAAAGTCGCATCAGGCAATCAACCGCCACAATTATAGTATTTGACCAAGCCCTCCCCGCAGAGCAGACTGTGTGGGGACAAAAACGGGCATGGACAGACTTAGTACGGCACGGATAGCGATCTTAAGGATCGATACGGCGTCGCGCTGCTTTGTACTTCTTGCTGCTCTACTCGCAACAAACACCTTCGCCCAGGATCCAAATACGGATCGCAATCCCGGCACCTTGAATGTACAGCCCCACATCGTCTACCAAACCAATCCGGGTACTAGCGTTGCCGTCTTCAAAGTGTTTGGAGAAAAGCTGTCGACGCCTCTCGACAGGCAAGCGCTGCTCAAAATGGTGAATATTAAAGATCAGACTGTGCTTTGGGCGACAACAGAGGGCGACTCGCAGGGTGCTTTCACCAACATTCCATTCGGTAACTACGACGTCGAGATCAGTGCCGTCGGATATCTGAGCAAGCATCAGGAGGTGCACAACTCCAATGCACCTCTCCAACAGTTTGAAATCGTGCTGCACCGGGATCCTGCCGCAATCAATCTCGACGTCGATGATCGTGCTCTCTCCTCCAAAGCCCGGAAGGAAATGAAGCATGGCGTTGCCGCACTGAAGTCGCACCATTTCAAGGATGCGGAGACTCACCTTACCCAGGCTCACAACGCAGCGCCTTCCAGCGCCGAACTCAATTTCCTGCTGGGCTATTTGTATTTTCAACAAAATGACCATGACAAGGCTTCGGCTTACCTGGGAACCGCCAATAAGCTTCGTCCGCACGATGGCGCAACGCTGACTCTGCTTGGCAGGACGTGGCTGGAAAAAAAGGATTACCCCGCTGCCCAGTGGGTTCTGAAGGAAGCGGTTGACACCGACGCCGAGAGTTGGCTCCCTCACAATTTGCTCGCCGATGCCTACCTGCACCAAAAGAAATATTCCGAAGCGAGAGAGGAAGCGCAGGCTGCAATTGACAAAGGCAAGGCGGACGCGAACCCGGCACGCCTGATTCTCGGTCAGGCTTTGATTAACTTGGGGCTCGATGATCAGGGCATCAAAGTACTGGAGGCGTTTTTACAGCAGTCGCCAAGTCATCCCACAGCCGGGCAGGTCCGCACCTTGATCGCTGAAGTGCGAGAACATGCAGTGAGTGATCGATCGTCGGAAAATGGCCCCCAGACTGGCATGAGGCTTGCGGGCGTAGATCCTCTGCTGGCCCTGGCACAGCCGGGACTGGCGGTGAAATCGTGGCAACCAGCCGGCATCGATCAGGTAAAGGTTGCCATGGCGGCGGGTGTTGTTTGTCCCGGCGACAAGGTTACAGACGAAGCGGGCAAACATGTTAGTGAATTGGCCGAAGACTTGTCGCGGTTCTCTGCAATTGAAGACCTGTTTCATCAGAACCTCGATCCCTACGGCAATCCGATCCGCACTGAAACGCGGAAGTACAACTACGTAGCCTCAATCTCGGAGCCTGAGCCCGGATTCCTAGCGGTCGATGAAAGCCGCGCCGACAAGATCGACTTGCAAGGTTATCCCGACAAGATTGCCAGCACGGGATTCGCAACGCTTGCGCTCGTTTTTCATCCCCACATGCGCGCCAACTTTGACATGACCTGTGAGGGCCTTGGCGACTGGCACGGCCAGGCGAGCTGGATCGTCTACTTCAAGCAACGGGATGACAAGCCCAATCGGATGCACGGTTACAAGATGGGAACGACGATCTATGCCATAAAACTCAAAGGCCGCGCCTGGATTACGGCCGACAAGTTTCAGATCGTGCGCATCGAGTCCGAGATGGTTCGACCCATGCCCGAGATCAAACTTCTCAGCGAACATCAGGTCGTCGAATACGGACCGATCCGGTTTGAAAAGAAGAATACGTCCCTCTGGCTGCCGAAGAGCGCTGAGATCTATTTCGACTTCCGGCAACACCGCTACTATCGCCGCCACAGTTTCGACCACTACATGCTGTTCTCGGTCGATACAGAGGAAAAACGGAAGGAACCGGTCGATAAGCCTGCCGCTCAGCCCAGCACTACCGGAAAGTAGATCCACCCTGGTATCCGCCCGGCATCTGGTGCGGAATTCGCGTGCACACCCTCCAACCAGCTAAAATAGTGAGTATCCCGAGTGAGGATGCGATGTCCCTGACCAAACAGCAGGCTCTGGAGATGTTTCGGTCCGATGACCTGATTGGCATCGGCATGGAGGCTGACGCCGTCCGGCGCCGCATTCATCCCGAGGGCACGGTCACCTATATCATTGACCGCAATATTAATTACACCAACTTCTGCACCGAGTACTGCACGTTCTGCGCTTTTTATCGTCCCCTCAAAGGGCCTCGCGCCAAAGAAGGTTACATCCTCGATTTCGACACTATCTACGACAAGATTCAGGAAACTGTGGAACTGGGCGGCACGGGCGTGCTGATGCAGGGCGGCCTGCATCCCGATCTCAAGATCGAATGGCATGAGCAGATGCTGAGCGGCATTAAGCAGCGCTTCCCGAAGATTCACTTGCACTGCTATTCAGCCTCGGAGATTCTGGCAATAGCCGAATACAGCGCGCTCAGCGTGCGGGACACGATTGCGCGTCTGCGGGACTCCGGCCTCGATTCCATCCCCGGCGGCGGCGCTGAAATTCTCGATGATGAAGTTCGCCACAAAATTGCGCGTCTGAAGTGTCTTACTGAAGACTGGTTGCTCGTGCATCGCACCGCTCACCAGCTCGGCATGCGGACGACCGCCACTATGATGTTCGGCGTCGGTGAATCGATTGAGCATCGCGTTAACCATTTCCAGCGGCTCTATGAATTGCAGCAAGAGACTGGCGGCTTCACGGCATTCATCCCATGGAGCTTTCAGCCCGCCAACACCGCGCTCGGCGGGCGGCGCTGGGACGAAGCCACGGCAGTGGAATATTTGAAAGTGCTGGCGATCTCGCGGCTGTACCTGTCGAACTTTCTCAACGTCCAATCGAGCTGGGTCACACAGGGATTAAAAGTCTGCCAGATGGGCTTGCGCTTTGGCGGGAACGATGTCGGATCGGTCATGCTGGAAGAGAACGTAGTCCGGGCGGCAGGCGTGAATAATTGCACAACGGAAGAAGAGTTGCGCCGCATCATACGTGATGCCGGCTTTCGTCCGGCGCAGCGGGATACTCTGTACCGCACGTATTTCCTGAATTGAGTTATTCGCGCCGGAAAATCCCTTTGTGCCCTGCCACTCGATCCGACTAATGAAACACAGCCTCGTTCTCGCCTTCTGCCTGCTGAGCCTCCTGGCGCGGCCTGAGGCACAAGACGCTGCTTCACCACACACGGCTGCTCTTTCCGGAACGGTCGTGAAGGAGCCGGGCAGCCAGCCACTCAAGAGAGTCCTGTTGCACCTCATCGCCGAAGACCAGAAGCAAGGCGGCAATTACACCGCTGACACCGACTCCGAAGGTCGATTTCATATCGAGAAAGTTCAGCCCGGGCGCTATCGCCTCCTGCTGGAGAAAACCGGATTTCATCAGATCAACCTCCGCGGCCATCAGGCTGAGGGCTCTATCCTGAGCGTGCAGCCGGGACAAGAAACCACAGATCTCCTCTTCCAGATGCTGCCGGCCGCAGTCATCACCGGCAAAGTGTTGGACGAGGATGGGGAGCCGCTGACCGGTTACGGAGTCTCTCTTCTGAGGAAGCGGCCAGGCAAATCTCGTGAACCAGAAGCGTTCAACAACGAACGCACAAATGATCTCGGAGAATATCGTTTTGGAGGATTATTCCCCGGCCAGTACATGGTGGCAGTGATCCCCCTGCCCGACACTCGCAATTTCGAACATCTTGCCAAGGAGTCTGACGGCGCAGCGAGTAAGCAGGATCTGAATTATCTCGTCACCTACTATCCGGGCACAACGGACAGCGCACAGGCCTCCGTCATTTCTCTCCGAGCGGGCGACGAGATGCCGGTGAACTTTACGATGGTTCCGGGTAGAACATACCGCGTCCGCGGAATCGTGACCGGCATTCCCGCGAATCAGAAGCCCATCGTTCAGGTCGTTTCCAAAGGAGTGAACAACACCATGTACGCAGCCGAGGTCGCGGCCGATGGCCAGTTCGAGGTGCGCGGCATGGCTCCGGGCTCTTACACCATCACCGTCTTCTCCGGGGCCGAGGGGACGCTTCTGACAACCCGCGAGAACGTTACAGTCGTCGCTGCCGACGTGGAGGGCGTGAAGCTCGCTCCGACGCGGCCGTTCGCCGTCTCCGGACATCTTCGCGTCGAAGGCCGGGAGGCCAAAGACCTAACGCAGTTCACTGCCAGCCTGCGCTCGGCCACCGATGCGGACGCCCAGGGTATTTTTATTTCGCCCGACAGCGGCTGGAATGCGCAGGTAGACCGCTTCGGCAACTTTCAGTGGACGAACGTGACCCCTGGCGTTTATGTCGCATCGGTGTACCTCAGTCCGGCCAGCGATAATTTTCTGAAGTCCGCGAACGTCGGGAACAGCGCCGCCGATACGGGTTTCAGCGTGACCGGCCCCACGACGATTGAGCTGATGATCGGTTCCAAAGCCGGACTGCTGGAAGGCGTGGTCCTCGACCAGGACAAACCTGCCTCCAATGCCACCGTGGTGGCAATCCCGGAAGAAAAATATCGCAAGCTTCACGAGCGTTACGGCGTCGGCTCGACCGATCAGAATGGACTGTTCACGATCCACGGCCTCGCCCCAGGCAGCTACACCGTGCTCGCCTGGCAGGATCTGGATGACAGCCTCTACTACGACGCCGCATTTCTCAAGTCGCAGGAGTTGAACGGCACGGCAATCAAGATTGAGGAAGGTTCGCGTCGAAAGATCGAGTTGAAGCTCTCACGTGTGGGAGATGATTGGCAGTAGGAGAACAGGTGTCAGCCTCCCGTCCCGGTATCAGGCTCCACAAAAGTGTTTCAAGAACAACCTTCAGGAGGACGCGGCTTTCGCCGTGCCGCGAAAACCTTGGTAAGCCCCTGAAGGCAGCTGGCGTTCATCGGGTACAATATCTGTTCGCCTTTGCTGTCCAGCCAATTCGTGATCCCGCCCCTCCCCACTGCCGTGTTCGCGCTGACGTTTGCGCCGAAGGGCGTCCTGCCCTACATCCGGCAGCATTTTCTCGATAGGACATTTCAGGGCCTGTATCAGGTCAACAGCTTCGACCTCGCGTTGCTGATCCCGTACTTCATCGTTCTCATTATCCTGGCCTCTTACGGAGCACACCGGTACTGGCTGGTCTATCTTTATTACAAGCACAAGAAGAACTAGACCACAGCACCAGCGGCTTACTTCGATGAAATGCCGCGAGTGACCGTACAGTTGCCGATTTACAACGAGCAATATGTCGTCGATCGCCTCCTGGATGCAGTCTGCAAACTCGACTATCCGCGCGAAAGACTCGACATTCAACTCCTCGACGACTCGACCGACGAAACCGTCGAAGTTGCCCGTACCCTGGTCGAACGTTACATCTCGCTCGGACATCCGGTCAGCTATCTCCACCGCGACAACCGCGCAGGATTCAAGGCAGGCGCGCTCGAGCAAGGCCTGAAAACTGCGAAGGGGGAGTTCGTCGCCATCTTCGACGCCGATTTCGTTCCATCTCCTGATTTTTTGTTGAAGTGCATTCACCATTTCACAGATCCGAAAATCGGTATGGTGCAGACGCGCTGGACGCACATCAACCGCAACTACTCCCTGCTGACAGAAGTCGAGGCAATCCTACTCGATGGCCACTTCGTTCTGGAGCACTCCGGCCGCGCCCGCAGTGGAGTCTTTTTCAATTTCAACGGGACCGCGGGAATGTGGCGCCGCGTTGCTATCGACGAAGCGGGTGGTTGGCAGCACGATACGTTAACAGAAGATACCGACCTCTCTTATCGCGCCCAGCTCAAAGGTTGGAAGTTTCTTTACCTGCAAGACGTGGAGTGTCCGGCGGAGTTGCCGGTTGAGATGACGGCCTTCAAAACACAACAGGCACGCTGGGCCAAAGGACTTATTCAGGTATCTAAAAAAATCCTGCCCAAAGTCTTTATCAGCGATGTCCCGCGGTCAGTCAAGGTTGAAGCGTGGTATCACTTGACGGCAAATCTCAGTTATCCGCTGATGATCGTGCTTTCCGTGCTGCTTCTGCCGGCCATGGTTATTCGTTTTTACCAGGGCTGGTTTCAGATGCTCTATATCGATCTGCCATTATTTATGGCGTCGACGTTCTCCATCTCCAGCTTCTATCTGGTTTCACAGAAGGAGCTTTTCCCGAAGACCTGGCTGCGGACCTTTCTCTTCCTTCCCTTACTAATGGCGCTCGGCATCGGGCTGACGATCACGAATACCCGCGCGGTTCTCGAGGCACTCGTCGGAAAACAAACGGCCTTCGCGCGAACGCCGAAATATCGCGTCGAATCAAAAAAGGACAGAGTCGCTGCCGCCAAATACCGCAGGCGCCTGGGATGGGTCCCATGGCTCGAGTTGCTGGTCGGAACTTATTTCGCGCTTACCGTTTACTACGCGATCGACAATGAGAACTACATCACCGTGCCATTCCTGTTGCTGTTCGTCATCGGCTACTGGTGCACCGGACTGATGTCGCTGCTGCAAGGCCGCTTCTCCGGCGTCGCGGTAACTTCAGACCCGCACAGCAAGCCCTTCCCGGTCGGCGTCTAGCAAACCACCTCCCCTGGAAAGCGCTCCAGTTCCCCCTTGCTGGGCAACATCATGGGCGGAATGTCTCTTGTAGCGGGCGCTCGGGCATGCGCAAGTAATCGGAGGGGATAGAGGAAGGAGCAAAACCCACCGCGATGCTGCGGAGAACTAGTGCCTGAGGAAACCGCCAAGCAGGTCCTGCAGAGTATGCGCGATCATGCCCGGACGCACGCTCCGGCACCAGTACGCTAGCATGCCGCCCAATGCTCCCAAAACACCGATCACAGCAGCATGCCCAAAGCCCTGATACGAGTGAGCGCCGGCGAACACCAAGGCCGACAGAATAATTCCAGCCGGAACATTCCGCGTCAAAGCCATAAATTGTTTCTGCAGATATCCGCGATAAACAGCTTCCTCGCAAATTCCCGCGGTGATCGATAGCAGCACCCAAAGCATCATCTCGATGCGGCTTTGTGGAAGCAGGAATTGTGTCGCGCTGTCGTCACCGCCTCGGTGAGGACCGGCAATCGAAGAGACGACGATGGTTACTATCAGGAACCCGAAGCCAATTCCTAAATCGCGCTAGAACTGTCCGGCGGAGCGCCAGCGACCGCCCAGTACGCTGTAGAGCGAAGAGCCTTTGAGCCATACGCCCGCGAGCGCCAGTGCCAGTGTGAGCCATTCAAACAGCATCGTTCTTTGGTAGATGGTGATGCGATGCGGCAACATGCGTATTTGTCCGACGCTCGGCCATCCCCGGTATGCCGATACGCTGATGACTGCGAGCACAAGTACCGTATGCCAGACTGAGGCGATCGGAAGAAGCGTGGCAGAACGTCGCGCCGATGGAGCGGGCGCGTCGAGGAGATCCTCCCCGAGCGGTTGGATCGTCGTTGTCCTCGCGCCAGACTCTGTCATGTACTGGGTTGGACGGATGAGTAGTGGAGTTGTCACACCGGCACGACAATACGCGCCGCGTGGTTGGGGCTGCGGTGGGACTAACGCGTCGGTGCGCGACGCCTGGCCTTGATCAGTACATCTACCGGGTCTGGCCGTCCATTCCAGAAATCCAGCCGGATGCGGCCGTCCGGCAGTTGTGAAACCGTCGCCGGAATCGAACTGGCAGTCAGATACCATCCCTCGGGCAACACCACTGCATTGCGGGGACGTCCCAGGCTTCGGTCAAAGATCAGATCGTCTCCCTCCAGACGGTAACTCGCAGGCGCCGAATACGTTTCGGAAATCCGTATGCGCAGGGACTGTCCCGCCTTCACCGGAGAAAAAGGAATGACAACAACCTGCGCGGCTGGATCGACGGGCTCCCCGGGATCGATTTTCTGCGACGCCAGTTCCGCCCCAGTCATAATTTTCGTGGCGAGCTTTTCGCCGGTATCGAGAAGGTATGCCGAAGGCTGCGCAACCTTACTGCCGGCCCGGACAACATTGAAGTATTTGTCCGTTCCGGCGTGCGTTTCGGTGTAGTCGTGATAGAGCCGAAATGCATGCGTTTCGGGCCGCTCGAGAAAGTAAACAATCTCGCGGTCTTCATGCGCTCGCTCGGACAGCCGCTCTTTTTCGGTCTCTCCCTCAAAAGGCGCTTCCCAACTCTTTGCGGACCCGAGCATGCTTGGGGCCGCGCCAGCTCCGATCTGCATGCCCGGCTTGCCTTTAACAACGAGCGGCGCCTCCGCTCCGCTGCCATTCATGAAGCTGATCGCAATCCGTCCGTCTGGTTGCGCAAGAATCTGCGACGGAACATTACATGCAACCAATTCATATCCCGTGGGCAGGACGACACTGTTCCGTGGAATGCTTAGCGACCGGCTGAAGACGATGGTATCTCCCTCGCGGTAGTAACTCTTGGCGTCCTTGTACGTTTTCAGTATCAGCAGACGCGCCTGTCCATCCGGGGGCACTGGGCGCGCTAGCTGGACCTTGATGTAGTCCACAGACGTGTCTTCGCCCTTCATGAGCGGATCCTTTAGCGCCTCCTCACCGCTCACAACCTCGAAGCGCAGCGGCTGTCCCGTCATCACGTCGACTACCGACTCGCCGCTGGCCACGCTACCCTTGCGGATCGGATTGAAGTAATACCTCGCCCCGGCCGTTGTCGCCGTCACTTCGTAATGGATCGCGAAACTGGCGCTCTCAGGCGCTAGCAATTCGTAACGCGTGTACTCATCTGTTTCGCTTTGCTTGGCCGCGGGCGCACCTTGAGCGCAGGCGAGAGCAGCCGCAGACAAGCCGACAATCAACATCCCAATAATTGAGGGTAGGCAGCGCTTCTGTTTCATCGCAAGAACTGTATCACCCGTGCGATGCGGGACGAGTTGCCCTCAGTTCGCGTCCGTCAACAGGCTCGACATGAACGCCCCAGACGGATTATTCAATGCAATCAGTGTCCGAATCTGTCCCGCGGCGAAGGTCAGTTTTCCGCTGTCAAGGTTGATAAATTTTTGTCCGGGCGTCGTGAAGAACACTTCGTAGTCTCCTGCTGTCAGCATGCTGTAGGAGGCGGCGCTGCCGAAGCCGACATTCGAAAACGTTGGATCCACTGAACTGATATCGGTCCCGAAGGGAACCAAATACACATCCTGCGAACCGATTCCCGGTGACGCGTTGAGTATCCGCAACTTGAAGTCCCCGGACGTGGGCGCGGAATTGTCATCGGTCAACAAGACGCTGCTGATATTGAAAGAGAAGTTGAGTGTGACCAAAGTGAGGGTGTTCCCGCCGACTATGGTGGGAGTGGTATCGATAAGTACGTTCGTGCCGCCCGTGGGTTCGACCTGCAAGTTGCGCGCACCGGACCTAATCGAGCTGTATGCGGAGGCGGCTCCGTACCCGACGCCGCTGGCAGCATTCTTTGTATCCACCAGAAGATCAAGGCCGATCTCATCTGGAGTGGCGTTAACCAGCCGGATCTGGCCGTTGCTGGACGATGATCCGCAACCGACGGTGAAAGAAGCCAGCACAAGCGATCCAAAACCTATGCACAATAATCCCCACGTCCTACGTCGCATCCATTCTCTCCTGTATTTGAAAATGTCTTTGCTGGATGCTGACTGGATGCAAAGCGAGAAACTTTTAGTTGTTGGTGCTCTGTAAAGAGTCGGTCAACGAGGAGTAAAGTCTTGTAAAGCCCGCAGGTTGTTCCGTCACCTCGCGTCACTCGCAACTGATGATCTAAAGCGCCGTCAAGAGACTCCGCAACAAAACATTAACGATGTACTTGAATTTCTGTTGAGCAAAAACCGCTTCCCGGGCGCATTTTCACTGCACCAAACTAACTAACACGAAACGCTCTGTTGCACATGCTACGCTGATAGCGCTCTGGTTTCTCAGCTGCACCTCCGCGCGAGGCGTTGCAGGGAACCAATTTAAAAAAGCTGTTACGCACCGTGGAAGCCCTGGCGGATCTGGGTCCGGAACTCACAGCGGACCGCGACTTCAGCCAGACTGCGCGCAAGATGCTTGCGGCCGTACTTGAGGCCGCCGGTGCGCAAGAGGCCGTTTTGTTCTCATTCGGGGAACGGCCCTCGGTTCTGACTTCAGTCGACGCGCAGGGCTTCGCCCTCCTTCCCGAGCCATCGGTCATCCCGCTTCTTCCGCGCCACGTTCACACTCTGACTGCCGCCGTCGGGCCGGTCCTGTTGAACAGTGGCACCTACGATGTATTCCTCAGCGCGAACGGAAATGTCGCTCCCGAATTGTTCAAGTGCATCTGTCCGCTGAAGGTTCGCGGCAAACTGGTGGGAGCGATCGCGTTGGGAAGACGCGCCGGTGATGCGCCATACGAAGAAGACGCGCTCGATGCCCTTCAGTTGATAAGCAGTTACGTGGCGTTGGCGATCCAGAACCATACTCTCAGCCAGACCCTCGCGCAGCGTGTGTCGGAAAATCTGCGCCTTCTCGCCTCCCTGCACGGTTTCTACGACAACGCACTCGAAGCTTTCGCCGCCGCCATCGACGTGAAACACGTAAACATTCACGGGCACTCACTGCGGGTCGGCCGCTACTCACAGGCCATCGGAGAGGCGATGGGGATGGACGCCAGCAATGCCGCAGCTCTACGCTCCGCCGGTTACCTGCATGACATCGGCAAAGTAGCTGTCGACAAGCGACTTTTCGGCAAGCCGTCATCCCTCGATGCCGAGGAATTTCGTGAGATGGCCGATCACACTGTAGTCGGACATCAGATCGTCAGTAATGTGCAGTTCCCCTGGCCACAGATTCCGGAGATTGTGCGCTGGCATCATGAGCGCGGCGACGGGACCGGTTACCCCGACGGAATGCACCAGGAAGAGATGCCGCAAGCAGTGCGGATTGTCGCTCTCGCTGACACCTTCGATGCCATGGTCAGCGCTCGCCCCTACCGCGAACCGTTGCCGCTCGGGATCACTCTGCAGGAACTGATTCGCATGACTCCGCAGAAGTATGACGCCGACGCCATGCAAGCCCTGCTCATCCAGGTCCGGCGCGATGCCGTCGGGAGCAACCGCATCCCCGTGCTCGAGCCGGGTGTGGTGAGCCTGTCCGCCAGCGACGTCGATCAACTAGCCTCAACCCTCCAACACAAGATCAGCCAAAACAAGACCTTTCTAACCTAGAATTCCTGAAGTTCTTCGCTAAGGGCGTTCCCAAACCATTCCATTCATGCTCGAGAATTGTGGAACGTAGGTACGGCTAAGAGCTACCACCAGTTGGCCTTGCTTGCGGTGTAAAATTGAGGCGACTGCCCTAATTAAACGGTCTTTGGACCGAAATCGCGGGTGTTTCATCTAAATAGGAGTGCTTGCAAATCTCACGGTGCGCTCCCGAGGGGAAAATTGATGGCCGTCAGTGACCAGGCAGTAGCCAGCGGCACCCAGATCGATCTACTCAGCATCAACACAATCCGCACGCTTTCGATGGACGGCGTGCAGAGAGCGAATTCGGGGCATCCCGGGACGCCGATGGCCCTCGCGCCCGCTGCTTATGTCCTCTGGCAGCAGTTTCTCCGCTACGATCCCGCAGACCCGCTGTGGCCGAACCGCGACCGTTTCGTGCTGTCCAACGGGCACGCATCGATGCTGCTGTATTCGATAATCCATCTGGCAGGCATACGCGCTGCAAATAAAAACGGCGACATTCTCTCCGAGCCTGCACTGTCGATTGACGACCTCAAGAACTTTCGCCAGCTTGACAGTAAAACCCCCGGACATCCCGAATACGGCATCGCGACCGGAGTGGAGACTACGACCGGTCCCTTGGGACAGGGCGTGGGGACAAGTGTCGGCATGGCAATTGCCGGGAAATGGCTAGGAGCCAACTTCAACCGCCCCGGCTTCGAGATTTTCAACTACAACGTTTGGGCTTTTTGCGGGGACGGCGACCTCATGGAGGGTGTCTCATCGGAGGCTGCGTCGGTCGCCGGCCATTTGAAACTTTCAAACCTGTGTTGGCTCTACGACAACAATCAGATCACCATTGAAGGCAAGACCGATCTCGCGTTCAGCGAAGATGTCGCAACACGATTCCGCAGCTACGGCTGGGACGTCACGCACGTGCATGATGCCAACGATCTCGCAGCATTGGCAAACGCTTACGGGCATGCCGTCGGAGTACAAGATCGTCCTTCGCTCATCATTCTCGACAGCCACATCGGCTACGGCGCTCCCAACCGGCAGGACACGAAAGAAGCCCATGGTGAGGCGCTGGGCGAGGAAGAAGTAAAGCTCACGAAGCGCTTCTACGGATGGCCGGAAGATGCGCAGTTCCTGGTTCCGGATGGCGTTCGCGAACATTTCCATGAAGGCATCGGCAAGCGCGGGAAACAGTTGCGCGAGCAGTGGACCGCGCTGTTCAACGATTACGCCAGGCAATTTCCGGATCTGGCCGACCGGCACAATCGCATGCGGCGGCATCAACTCCCCGACAAGTGGGATAAGGACCTGCCTAACTTCCCCGCGGATTCTAAAGGCCTGGCAACACGCGAATCATCTTCCAAAGTCTTGAACACTCTGGCAAAGAACATTCCCTGGCTCATGGGTGGAGCGGCCGATCTTTATCCTTCCACCAAGACCCGCCTCACCTTTGACGGCGCTGGAGATTTTGAGCCCGGACGGTATGAAGGGCGGAATTTCCACTTCGGCATCCGCGAACACGGCATGGGCGCTATCGTCAATGGGATGACGCTTTGCAATGTGCGTGCTTACGGCTCGACCTTCTTCATCTTTACCGATTACATGAAGGCTCCCATGCGGCTATCGGCACTCATGGAGATTCCGGCAATTTGGATTTACACACACGACTCCATCGGTCTCGGCGAAGACGGCCCCACGCACCAGTCGATCGAGCAATTGGCGACCATGAGGGCTGTTCCCCATATGACCGTGCTCCGTCCAGCTGATGCGAACGAAGTAACCGAGGCGTACAAAGTCATCATGCAATTGCAAAACAGACCGGCCGTGCTTGTGCTGACGCGGCAGGGGTTGCCCACGCTCGACCGTACAAAATATGCCCCGGCTTCAGGCCTCGCCCGCGGCGCCTATGTTCTTGCCGACACGGAAGGCGGAAAGCCGCAGGTTATCCTGATCGGTACCGGCAGCGAAGTGAGCCTGTGCGTTGGCGCTTACGAGAAACTGAAGGAGGAAGGCATCCGCGCGCGCGTGGTCAGCATGCCCTCCTGGGACATTTTTGAGAGTCAGCATCAAAGCTACCGCGATCAAGTTTTTCCGCCCGACGTGACATCAAGAGTTGCGGTGGAAGCTGCAGCAACGCTTGGATGGGACAGATATGTCGGTTCTAAAGGACGCATCATCGGCATGCGCAGCTTCGGTGCTTCCGCTCCGCTAAAAGATGTGATGAAGAAATTCGGTTTCACCGTGGAGAACGTCGCAAAAACAGCCCGCGAACTCATTTCAAAGTAATTCGATTCCGGCGCCGTCCACTCGTTGAAGAAATGTTCAAGGAGAAGTCATGAACCCCGTCGAGACTCTCGAAACCAGCAAAGCGCTCAACCCGTTAAAACAGCTTGAGGCACTCGGCCAGTCGATCTGGCTCGACTACATTCGACGCGATCTGCTGACCGGTGGCGAACTCAAGCGCCTGGTCGAGGAAGACGGTCTTGGGGGGATGACTTCGAACCCGTCGATTTTTGAAAAGGCGATTGGCGGCAGCACGCTTTATCAGGATTTTCTCGACACCCTTGCCAACCGCCCCGATCTCGACGCCAAGGGTCGCTATGAACTACTCGCTATTCGTGACATCCAGGATGCAGCCGACCTCTTGCGGCCCGTGTATCAGAGCACGAACCGGCGCGACGGTTACGTCAGCCTGGAAGTCTCTCCCTATCTGGCGAACGACACTCAGGGCACCATCGAAGAAGCAAGGCGCCTGTGGAAAGCAGTGGCGCGTGAGAACGTGATGATCAAGATTCCGGGCACGCCGGAAGGCATCCCTGCGATCCGCCAGACCCTGAGCGAAGGCATTAATATCAACATCACGCTGCTGTTCGCGCAGGATGTGTATGAAGAGGTTGCGCAGACCTACGTCAGCGCTCTCGAAACATTCGCCGCCGGCGGCGGAGATGTCAGCCGAGTCGCCAGCGTCGCCAGTTTCTTTATCAGCCGCATCGATACGCTGATCGATTCACTATTGAATGAACAAATCAAGAAGGAAACCGACCCGGCGCGCAAAGCGAAACTGCAATCGCTGCTCGGCAAAATCGCAATCGCCAATGCCAAGCTGACGTATGAGGCCTACCAGCAAATCTTCTCCACTCCACGCTGGAATGCGCTCGCAGCCAAAGGCGCACAGACACAGCGCGTACTCTGGGCCAGCACCAGCACGAAAAATCCCGCCTACCGCGATGTGATGTACGTCGAGGAACTGATCGGGCCCGACACCGTCGACACCATGCCGCCCGCTACACTCGATGCCTTCCGGGATCACGGTAAAGCTCGCCTCAGTCTCACTGAGGACGTGCCCGCCGCCCGCAAAGTGATGTCGGATCTGGCGGCCGTTGGCATTTCCATGAAGGAAGCCACCGACAAACTCACCACGGACGCCGTCAAACTGTTTGCCGACTCTTTCCGCCAGTTGCTGGAGGCGGTCGAGAAGAACACGAAGCGCTCGGGCGCGCCGAGTCTCGGGGTACAAAGCGCGAAACTTCCGTCCGATCTGGACGATGCGGTAAAAAAAAACCTTAGTGACTGGCAGTCCTCTGGAAAAGTAAAGCAACTCTGGAAACACGACGCTTCTCTCTGGACTGGCGAAGACGAATCGGCATGGCTCGGCTGGCTCGACATCGTCGATCAACAACTCGCACAAATCGGAAAACTCAAAGATCTTGCCCTCGAAGTGAAGAATGGCGGCTTCCGCCACATTCTCCTGCTCGGCATGGGCGGATCGAGCCTCTGCCCTGAAGTTCTGGCACTCACTTTCGGGCAGCAGGCGGGCTTTCCAAAGTTGCACGTGCTCGATTCCACTGATCCCGCTCAGATCAAACACACAGAAGAAAAGATCGACCTCGGCAACACTCTCTTTATTGTCTCCAGCAAGTCAGGCAGCACGCTTGAGCCCAACATCTACAAGCAGTACTTCTTTGAGCGCGTGAAGCAGTTATTGGGAGCCGAGAAGGCTAGCAATCGCTTCATCGCAATCACCGATCCCGGCTCGAAGATGCAACTGGTCGCCGAGCGCGATCGTTTCCGACACATTTTTTACGGACTTCCCTCAATCGGCGGCCGCTACTCCGCGCTTTCCAACTTTGGGATGGTTCCCGCTGCTGCCATGGGACTCGATGTTGATAAATTGCTGCAACGCACTAGCGAGATGATGCAGGCTTGCAAGACGAAGGATCCGGTATCCGACAACCCGGGTGTGATGCTGGGATTGATCCTTGGAACGGCCGCGAAGATGGGGCGCGACAAGATCACCATCATTACCTCTCCCGGAATCTTCGATCTGGGTGCCTGGCTTGAACAGTTGATCGCTGAATCCACCGGTAAGCTCGGTAAAGGCATTATCCCCGTGGATCGAGAGGACCTAGCTGCGCCGGGTGTCTACGGCAATGACCGGATCTTCGCCTACATTCGCCTGGAATCCGCGCCGGACGCCGCTCAGGACGCGAAAGTGGCTGCTCTCGAAAAAGCCGGGCACCCCATCGTCCGCATCGCCATGAGCGACACTTACAACCTCGGACAGGAGTTCTTTCGGTGGGAAATTGCAACGGCGGTCGCCGGATCGATTCTTGGGATCAACGCGTTCAATCAGCCCGACGTCGAAGCCAGCAAGATCGAAACCAAAAAACTCACCACACAATACGAGACCAGCGGCTCGCTCCCGGCTGAGAACCCGATGCTGGAAGAAGCGGGCATTAAGCTGTTCACTGACGAGAAGAATGCCGGCGCTCTCGCAAAAGCTGCCGGCTCTGATCGATCGTTGAAGAATTTCCTCAAGGCGCATCTGGATCGCATCGGTGGCGGAGACTACTTCGGCCTGCTGGCGTATGTGGAAATGAATGCGGACCACGAATCCCTGCTGCAGAAGATGCGGACAGGCGTCCGCGACCGCAAGCATGTCGCGACTTGTCTCGGGTTCGGGCCGCGCTTCCTGCACTCGACCGGACAGGCCTACAAAGGCGGCCCGAACAGCGGCGTGTTCCTGCAAATTACTTGCGACGACGCACAGGACCTACCTGTTCCCGGACAGAAATATACTTTTGGAATCGTGAAAGCCGCTCAAGCCCGAGGCGACTTTGCGGTGCTCGCAGAACGCAACCGTCGAGCGCTGCGCGTTCATCTCGGGCCTGACGTGAAAGCTGGACTCACCAGACTTGCCGAATTGATAAAGCAAGTACTGGGCTGATAGAGCAAGTTGCAGACTTCAGGGACGAAGTAACGATTGTTTCGAGATGGGGGCTTTAGCCCATCGGAGTTCAAGGAGAGATATGCAACTAGGAATGGTAGGGCTGGGGCGTATGGGCGCCAATATGACACGCCGCCTTTTGCGCGGCGGACACAAATTAGTCGTTTCCGATCTCACTCCCGAAAGTGTCAAACAGCTTGCGGGCGAGGGCGCGACAGCATCTTCCTCGCTGGAAGATCTGGTTGGAAAACTGGCTGCTCCGCGCGCTGTCTGGGTCATGGTGCCCGCCGGCGGTCCAACGGAAAACACCGTGCAGTCTCTCCTTCAGCATATGCAACCGGGCGACGTCATCATTGACGGTGGCAATTCGAATTTCAAGGACGACGTCCGCCGCGCTCGCATCTGCAAGTCAAAAGGCGTTGATTACGTTGATGTCGGCACCAGCGGCGGTGTTTGGGGTCTGGAGCGCGGTTATTGCATGATGATCGGTGGACCGAAAGATACCATCAGCCGCCTCGATCCGATCTTTAAGACCCTGGCGCCTGGCCGCGGCGACATCGCACGCACTGCCGGACGCGAAAAAATGGGGGGCACCGCCGAAGACGGCTACATGCACTGTGGCCCCTCGGGCTCCGGACACTTCGTCAAGATGGTGCACAACGGCATCGAGTACGGAATGATGCAGGCCTATGCCGAGGGCTTCGACATCTTCAAGAATGCAACCAGCAAAGACCTGCCAGAGGACATCCGCTACGATCTGAACCTGGCCGACATCGCCGAGGTCTGGCGGCGCGGAAGCGTGGTGAGTTCCTGGCTGCTCGATTTGACCGCCATTGCGCTGGCGGAGAATCCTTCTCTCTCCGAATACAGCGGGTTTGTGCAGGATTCGGGCGAGGGTCGCTGGACGATCCAGGCTGCAATCGACGAAGCGGTTCCAGCGGAGGTCCTGACGGCAGCGTTATACACGCGCTTCCGTTCCCGACAGGAACATACTTTCGCGGAGAATATGCTCTCCGCCATGCGGCAGAAGTTCGGCGGACACGTTGAACCCAAAAAGCAGACTAAAACGGCGTAACAGACTTACATCCTCGATGACAGGACAGACATGGCTCTGACAGAAACTGCATCCGCCCCCGCGAATCCTAAGGTCGGGCGGACCGCTGATCCCTGCGTGATGGTGATCTTCGGCGTTACCGGCGATCTGACGCGCCGGAAACTTATACCCGCTCTCTACAACCTGGCCAGCCAGCATCTGCTGTCGCGGGAATTTGCAGTCGTCGGCATTGGACGCAATCCCATGACCACCGAGGAAGCTCGCCAAAAACTTTCCGAGGATTTCAAGCAGTTCGCCACCGGACCTGTCGATCCGGATTTGTGGGAGTGGTTTTCGCGGCGACTGCACTATCTCCCCGGAAATTTTGACGATCCCAAAATTTATAACCAGCTCAAAGAAACTCTTGAGAAGGTAGAAAAAGATCATGGCACCCACGGCAACGTCTTTTTTTATCTCGCCACCGCGCCTGACTATTTCTGCGATATTGTGCGGTCCCTGGCCAACGTCGGCCTGATGAAAGAAGAGAATGGCCACTGGCGTCGCGTCATCATCGAAAAGCCCTTTGGCCACGACCTCGACTCCGCCCGCGCGCTAAATCAGCACCTGTTGAAAGTTGTAAGTGAGAACCAGATCTACCGCATCGACCATTACCTGGGGAAAGAAACCGTCCAGAATATTTTGGCGTTCCGCTTCGCCAACGGGATTTTCGAGCCGATCTGGAATCGCCGGTACATCGATAACGTTCAGATTTCCGTGGCTGAAACCGTGGGCGTCGAAAAACGCGGCGACTATTACGACAAAGCCGGAGCCCTGCGCGACATGGTGCCCAACCACATCATGCAACTCATCACGCTGACTGCGATGGAGCCTCCGATTTCCTTCGAAGCGAATGCGGTTCGCGATGAGCAAGCGAAGATTCTGCATGCCATCCAGCCCTTTAGTTCCGAAGACGTGCTTAGCAAGACGATTCGCGGACAATACGGTGAAGGCACAGTAGACGGCCAGCGGGTGCCCGCCTATCGCGCGGAGCCGGGAGTGCCTCCCGATTCAAAGACCGAGACGTTCGTAGCCATGAAGCTGCTGATCGACAATTGGCGTTGGGCGGGAGTCCCCTTCTTTCTGCGCACCGGGAAACGTCTTCCGAGCCGGAGCACCCACATTGTGATCGAATTCCGGCGCGCCCCCTTCGTTTTGTTTCGCGAAACTCAGGTGGACGACCTGACGCCCAACCAGCTCATCATGCACATCCAGCCGGAAGAAGGAATTTCGCTGCGCTTTGCCGCGAAGACCCCCGGGCCCGCCATGCGCCTGGGCGAAGTCGACATGGATTTCAATTACGCCGACTATTTTGGGCAGACTCCTTCGACTGGCTACGAGCGGCTGCTACACGACTGCATGATTGGCGATCCAACGCTCTTTCAGCGCGCCGACATGGTGGAAGCAGGATGGAGCATCGTTACCCCCATGCTCGACGTCTGGAAGGCCTTGCCGCCTCGGAACTTTCCTAACTATCCAGCCGGAAAATGGGGTCCCAAGGAAGCAGACGAACTTCTGGAGCGCGACGGCCGCAGTTGGAGAAATATTGAGAAGTAAACTAGCGCTGGCGTGCCGCTAGTTTCGTTGCGCCGGAATAGCGTTCGCAGCGCCCCAAGAGCGATGCGGTCTCGAATTTTTACAAATAGCTATGCCCTGCATTCGCATCATCGAAGTGCTGCCCACCCCCGATGATCTCTTCCGGGCCGCGGCCGAAGAGTTCGTTCGCGCCGGACGTGCCGCCATCGCCGAGCAAGGCCGGTTTACAGTGGCGCTCTCTGGAGGCTCGACACCGCGAAGCCTCTACTTCCTGCTCGCCAAGGATCACGCCGATTTTCCGTGGAGCCAGACTTTCTTATTTTTCGGCGACGAACGCCACGTTCCACCCGACCATCCCGAAAGCAACTACCGCATGGTGAAAGAATCGCTGCTTACTAAGGTTCCAATTCCCACCGGCAACGTCTTTCGTGTACAGGCGGAGATGCCCGACCCGGTCGCCGCGGCCGCTGATTACGAGAAGCAACTGAGAAGATTCTTCGAACTGCGCCCCAACGAATTTCCCAGCTTCGACCTCATTTTGCTCGGACTCGGTGCCGACGGCCATACCGCTTCCCTCTTCCCCGGCTCCGATGGATTGAAAGAACAATCCCGCCTCGTGATCGCGAACTGGGTGGATAAATTCAAGGCGCACCGTCTCACATTCACCTTCCCAGTGCTGAACAACGCCAAAGACGTAATGTTCCTGGTGAGCGGAGAAGGCAAGTCGGAAATGGCTAGCCTGATTTTGGAGGGCAAGAATACGCCCCCCTTCCCTGCTCAGCAGATTGACCCAAAGAACCGTCTTGCATGGATGCTGGACAAGGCAGCGGCCGCCAGGCTTTCAAACTGATCGTGGGTTGGCACCATGACGTTGCAACAATGAAAGGCTGTATCTCTTTCTCGCTGAGCGACTATGAGACCCCTGCCGCAGCGGAATCACTGGTACAAAAGGTAGATAGCGCAACATGCTATGCAGAGAGGAATTCCTTCACCCTTAACTCTTTAATCCTGTCCCGCACCTTCGCGGCCCGCTCGAACTCGAACCGCATCGCCGCATCGCGCATTTCAATTTCAAGTTTGGCCAGATAAGCGTCGAGTTCTTCCTGCGTCTTGAATTCAGGAATACCTT
>QIAJ01000053.1 GCA_003225495.1 Acidobacteriota bacterium | reverse complement strand
CGGAAGCATACTTTTCGCCAGGCCGAAGTCGAGAATCTTGGCATGGTCCCGTTTTGTGATGAAGATATTGGCGGGTTTGATGTCACGATGAATAATGCCTTCGCAGTGAGCGGCATCGAGCGCATCCGCAACCTCGATGGCAATGGCGAGAATTCTGTCGACATCCAGTGTGCCTGCGGCTATCAGATATTTCAGTGTTACGCCATCCATGTACTCCATAGCGATAAAGGCATGTCCTTCGTGATTCCCTATCTCGTAGACGGTGCAGATATTGGGATGATTGAGCGCAGATGCGCCTCGTGCTTCTCGGCGGAAACGTTCGAGGGCATACGGGTCTTGGGCTGATTGCTCGGGCAAGAACTTCAAGGCGACAAACCGGCCGAGTTCATTGTCCTGAGCTTTGTAGACCACACCCATGCCGCCGCTCCCCAGTTCCTCGAGGACACGGTAGCGCGCAATCGTTTGCCCGGGAGCGGGATGGGGTTGAGTCACACTGGAATTTAAGACAGGGGGTGCGTCCAGCGCATACTGGTAATAGTGCCAGCTGCGCCGGAAAATCCAGATTATAGAGTCGGCAATTCGGAAGGAATTCTGCTTAAGTTAGCGCTTATGGGAGGTCGCCCGCTAAGACCGGAAAGTTCAATGCCGACAACCTGAAGGGCAGCGCGGGTGTGCCGTCACCAAGAAAAATCACGTCAATCTTCGTGTCGATTACGCTATCGGATTAGACGGTGGCGGTGTACATGGGAATTACCGAAGCCTTCTAGGACTCGTTCCTGCCGCCCTCCACACTGGCCGCTGGAACCGCACCACTCCGGACTTCATAGACTGAGGGAGTTCACCGACGAGCGTGGAAATGCCCGCCTTATTCGGTGTAGAACACGAGCAATATTCCTAGTACGGCAACGCTCGCGGGCCACAAAAACGGCACAATTGACCGACGCCAAATCTTGCTATCGTAAGTGACCTTGAACAAAACTACAGCAAATCCCACCACGGCGAACCACAAATGTTGGTGTTCGACATTAAGCATTGCTGCCGTCATGTGGTGTTGGTGACCATTGACGTCATTGTGCCTGTCCATTTTTTCGTCTTCAGCCGCCTCGAGTTTTGTACGCTGATCCTCAGGCGGGGCGGCAGAATGCATCATTCTGTGATCGTGAACTGGCTCAATGCCAGACTTCTCGGATGCCATCGCTCTCGTTGATCCATCGAGCAACGGGTAAACTATGTAGTTGCGCGCTTCTGGAGACGAAGCGCCCGACGCAGAAGTATGATCGTGAAACAGAAGGAGCACGATGCCAGCAAGCGCGAGGGCTGGGAACCCCCAGGTTTGCCAGAATCGATTTAGCTTGGCATTCACCCGAAAGTACTCAATGATTCCCATGACAATAAGCAACACCGCATAGATTTTGTGCTGCCGTGCCTCAGCGTCATGATGAATGAGCCAACTCCAACTGAGGGTTCCACGCGGCCACATTTCCTTGTCACTCCAGGCGGCAAGGAACAATCCAGCGACCACAAACAGCAGTGGCCATGCATATCGCAATGGCCACAACCTTTCCGAGGATTGGCCCGCGATGACGAGCGTTCCGATCGCAATAAGCAGATAGCCAGCCAGGTGGTGATTGAGTTCGGAAGCAGGTTTGTTGGGGTCCTGGTCCGCTGAAGTGGCGGATGCGATGGATATTTCGCCTAAAGGCAAAGACTGCGAGGAAAGCCCAACTGGGAATGTAGAGATCCAAAAGACCACAAGAATTATCACAGGGACACGAGGCCCCTCAACAGTGACAGCGCGCTGAACAGAGCACTGACGATTTGAGTCATCGTGAGAATTCATCTCACTCTTCTACAAAATGGATGCTGAAGTCGGCTACTGGCACAATTGACAGCGCTGGCGTCGCCATACGCCATTGCTCGCGCCCCCAACGTGACCCACTGCCTCGATTTTTGGACTTCCTTCCTTTCTCAGCCTGTCAGTCCTGCCAGTTCACGGCCCTCTGCCTGCATGCTGAGATGGCAACGAATCGAAACCGACGCAGTAGAGTTCACGTTCAGCGCTACACTCTGGGCGCACACGCACGAATCGGGGGTGCGCATCCAGCGAAAACGCCCAAATCCACGAAGGACTTAAGTCGGCCCTCGAAAGGCGGAGGAGCGAGAAGAATGACTATTCCTGCAGCGAACCGGATGTGGAACCCAACGTTTATTCACACAGATATGGTAGAAAAGGCGAAACAAGGCGACGTCAGCGCTTTTGCGGACCTGTACACCCTCTATAAGATCCCCGTCTATAACCTGTGCCTGCGGTTAACAAGAGATGTCATGGACGCAGAAGACCTTACTCAGGAGGTCTTCCTCCAACTATATCGCAAGGTGAAAACGTTTCGCGGCGAGGCCGCGTTTGGATCTTGGCTGTACCGTGTTGCCACAAATGTGACCATGATGCATCTTCGAAGGGGAAACGTTGATGAAATGCCGCTCGACGTCCTGGAAGTCACCAACTATCGCCAGCTCGACTCTGTCTCGCGAACCGGAACTTGCAGTCCTTGTGATCCGGTTGAACGTATCGCGCTGCTGCGAGCCCTGTGTGGTTTGTCTAAGAACAGAAGAATCATAGTCCTTCTCCACGATCTCAATGGATTGACTCACAAAGAGGTTGCCCAAAGCCTGGGCGTGACTGCAAGTACCAGCAAGTCCAGACTCTTCCAGGCACATAGAAAGTTGCGGGATACTCTTGGTGGTACGGATATGCGCACTCGTCCATCGGCCATACGTTGCAACATTTTGTAAGACAACCTGGCCGCCCCGACTGGCTAAGCGCAGCCGGATCAGTCGCGAAAGGAGCCGAACTGAAATCGCCCTTGCCGACATTCGGTAGTTGGGGCATCCTTTTTAAAGCCAACTTGCTCAGATCAATTCAATTTTGACGACAATTGCCGCCGGCGTCCTATGCATTCTTGTGGAATTCAATGAAACTAAGCGTACGAATACTGTGCTGCCTGGCAAGTGTTGTTGCAACCGATAGTCCCAAGCCACTCCCTGCAAAATGCTCGCTCGGTTGATGCAGGGAAAACCTAGAGGGCGCTCAACGCTGATGGCGAAGTAATTGATCTGCCTCGTTTATGAGCGCAATATTAGTCGCCGAAAGATCCTGTGAGAATTCACCCGTCACTACCAAACCGGCAGTCTTACGTACTGGCAAAATTGCTAGTGGTCAGATGTTAAAGGTAGCAGTAATATATCGCCTTCCGAATCACAGTTCGAAACTGTCTAGCTCTGGGACAGGTTGAAAACAGAGCGACTCGCGGCAAATCAAGCGATATTTATAGGTTTAATCAGAGGAGCACCAATATGCTAAGGAATGTGCCACGAATTATCATTGCCGATGATCACACCCTGGTAGCCGAGGCATGCAAGAAACTTCTAGAATCCGAATATGAGATTGTGGCCACGGTCAGCGATGGGCGCGCCTTAGTGCGAGCGGCCGTTGCGCTGAGACCTCATCTCATTATTGTGGATGTCGCCATGCCTCTCTTGAACGGCCTGGATGCAGGGCAGCAGGTGAAGGAATCCTTACCCTCTGTCAAGTTGGTTTTCTTGACGATGAACCACGACGCCGACCTGGCGGCCGAAGCATTTCGCAGGGGAGGGTCAGGATTTCTGCTGAAGACCTGTGCGGCTTCGGAGCTAGCTATCGCGGTTCGCGAGGTTCTCAGGGGAAGGTCCTACCTCTCGCCGATGATCGCCAAGGACACAGTCGACTTCCTGTTAAGACAGGACAAAAAGCTAATTGACGAGAGCGACCGGTTAACGGACCGGCAACGTGAAGTCCTGCAGCTCTTAGCGGAAGGAAAGTGCATGAAAGAAGTTGCCGGTGTACTCAACATTACGACCCGAACCGTCGCTTTTCACAAGTACCGGATTATGGAGGTACTCAACGCTAAGAGCGGCGCCGAACTGGTGCAATACGCAATCAGGAACCACTTGATCGCTGCCTGAGTAACCCCTTACTTGCTTTCCAGAACAACCCGGTCGTACAACGGCTGAGTCGGGCGTGCATCGTGCCGGTACAGTTTTGAGAACTGCTCGTCACATTCTCACTGCAGGGGGGCGTCGTCAGGGATCCTGGAAAGGTGTAGTAGCCGCGATCGGCCGGCAATAGTCCAGCTACGTCGATCTGGACACTGTCCAGGGCTTCTTCCTTCTCTTTTTCTCTGGGCAGGTCTTTCCATAATTCGCGCACCAGCGGATTATCTTCTCCCCTCTGAAGCAGCACGGCGACTACGGCCAGCTTGCCTTCCTGGTTCGCGTGTACCAGATGCACTACCATCTCATAGCCCTCGCCGTTGATCTTCTCTTCGCTGGGCCGATGAAAGTGGAATTGTTTGAGTGCATACTTCTCCCCGCCCACTGACATGAAGCTCCCTGGACCGTAATTGATCATGACCGTGTGGCCGTTGTCGACGATGTGCAGCGCCGAAGGCTTGTAATCAAACTGGATCGCTGGCAGGTCGGCCTTTTTTGGATTACGGATGTCGATGGGTGATTGGTGATGGCCATCCTTGCACAGAGCAAACTCAGGCTTAAGCTCTCCCCAATGGCTGGGCCCGTTCGACTCGCCGTAATCCCAGCTGTGCCCAGGGTGGTGCTCCTGCGCCGCGCTAGTGGCCACCACAACAAGGGTGTAACAGATGACTACAGGAAGAAAACGCTCCCGAATTTGCACAATGACCTCCAATAAGCGTGACGATTTTTCCAATAAACTATGGTTTGTTGAGGTCGTCGTTCTTGTAGTACTTCGTGCCCTGCAGGGTCAACTGGAGTGCAAGACCCTTCTTGGTGATCTGGTATACCCACACCCCCGGCTCTACCATGACCGCTCCCGAGTACGCTCCGCCCGAGTCACTGGTCTTGGCCGCAGCGTCTGCTTGCCCTGAACCCGACCAACCGGAATCGAGAAAACGTGCCATAGCTGAATCATTTTCGAAGGCAAAGACTACTCGATAATTTTTAACTCCCATTCCCAGGCCGGCGCCGGCTGATATCATTTTCATGAAAGTATGCTGCTTGTTTTTCGAGTGGACGGCCACACCTGCACCGCGTGCCGTGCTGAGCAACAGCAGGTTCGTACCCATATTGTTGAAGACTGCATACCCCGCCGACTTCTGGATGAGCTTCCGAGATGACGGTTGAAGTTTATGCAGATCCTCCAGGGTTGTGGTTGCCATCTTGCGAATCTTCTCGCGTTGCTTGTCGGGTGAATCCTTGGCATTCGCCAAACCTCCAGCCAGCACGATTGCGGAGAGCACTGAAGCAATTGTTTTGAGTTTCATGAATGTTCTCCTAAAGAGTTACTTCACCGAATAACCCTTCGAATCGAGGCACGCGGAAAAGGCTCTCTTAAAAGTATCTAGTCTTTGCTGTTGTTGCGGTCAGTCTCTGCTTCGCCTGTTTTAGCCGCTCCACGCTGCGATTCTTGGATCACCAAAGCAGACACGCTTGGCGACTCCTCGGGGAGTGCAATTCCGTCCGCGTGAGTCGATTTCAGCCTATCCACTTCCTTGATGAGTTCATGCCAGGCCTTCGAGTCCCGCTTTGTTGCATACGGCTTTTCAAGATCGGCGTAATAAGAGAGAAAATCTTGACGCAGAGCTTCCGAAATGGGTTTACCGCTCGTTTTGTCGAGCAGCTTGGCATAAGTTTCATCAGCGAGTCGGTAGGTGGCTGCTCCGGTCACGGCCCCCGTGTCAAGGTTGTCATTGGGCAATTGGAGGCGCTGTTCCTGCTGTGCAAGGAGGAGCGCTCGATATTGGTCCAAGGTTTGGTTGAAGCTGCTCATATATAGCTGTTCAACCGCTGGTGTGGGTGGGTGAAACGCAAGGCCGCTGAACGGGCCCACTTTTGGCACCAGGCGCAGGAAAAATGCTTTGAGGCGGGCGCCGAAGCCGGGCGTTTCGTAAACATGGCCCCACTCCTTGCGGTACCCCGAACTTGAGATGTTGTAGACGAACTGCTTCTTGGTCTCGCTGGGGTGGCTGTTCTGAATCTCATCTCGCTTGAGATGCCATGCCACTTTGGTCATTCGTGGAATAACCGTGGAAACCGCGTGGCGATAGCTGCCGATCGCCATATCTACGCTGAAAAAGACGCTCGACATGTCGAGCGAATAGGTTTTTGCGAACGCTCTTTCGAGTACCGGCTTTGAAACCTCAAACCCAACAAAGTCATGGTAGGCCTTGGGCGCGTAGTTCCCTTCCGCGACCTGATCCACATCGAAACCGTACTCCACCTTCATGTGTGCGGATGGTTTTTCCTGATAGGTGACGACCGGGCCATATTTCTTCGCCAGCTTGGGATACATGATTGCAACCGCTCGGTTGGTGGCAAACTCGTGACCCGACTTATCCGCAGCATAATGCGCAAGAGCACCCAGCGCGAAGGCATATTCATTTAGGTCCTTTGATTCCTCGATCAAGGCAAGTACAAAATCACCGCTTCGGACATAGTGCGTAAGGTCACTGAAGAATTGACTGCCGAACGGGTAGTAACCCATATCCTGAATAATTGCGCCACCGTAAACGTAGGCGTGGGCCTCGATCAGTTCCTCCGGAGTTGCGTTTGGGAATCGGCGCAAGAGGAGAGGCTTGATGTCGTACCGCCACGCAGCGTCAATGATCGCCTCATGGGTAAGAACCGAATACGCTGCGCAATCATGGGGGCAGGACATACCCATGAAAAGTACGAGAATCAGGCTTCCGAACAGTGAGGCCAGCGTAGATCGATGGCGGGTAGACATCTCTTTGCCGATTCAATACGATCTGATCCGCGCTTTGCAGGACCAGCGCGAGAACTCACGTCTCGTGATGCTCAGCGAACTGGAAAACGAGGACAATCCTGCCAGTTTTTTGCTTCTACTGATCTTCCTCGGGTACCGGAGTCCACGAATTATCCGGATTGAAGCGCTCCATCTTCCCGAACTCGTCGAGGGTTTGTGGGCCAAGATCTTTTTCGTAAACAACGCCATCGTGGCTGACAATGAAGCTTCCCACTCCGGTAACGCCATACTCCGCCGGCGCAGCAATCAGGGCAAAGCCCCCGATCATTACCCCTTTCACTAGAAAATCCATCTCTCCGAGCGGTGCTGCTGACCCCTGTCCCTTCAAGATCTTGAAGAAATAGCCGTGATACGGCTCGGCGCCGAGGGTATACCCCTGTTCGATCGCACGGGCAATCTTTTCGCCGATCGGGCCAGCCCACGTGCCATCGGCGCTTTGCCAGGCCAGCCCATCCTGCTTGCCTGGGGTGCTGACGATGCGCTGAGCGTACTGGTTCACGTCGTAACCCTCTTGGGGCTGAAGGGAGTATTCATGTTGGGCTTCCACGTATCCGTGGCAGATTTGAATGGCGTCCAGTTCATTCGCACCGATTCGGCGGTAGAGGAGTTCCTGGCGGCCGGCTTTGGCGTCAAACGACCATTTGTCACTCTTCTTCACCAGCGGCACGGGGAACGGCCAATCCTCGTTGCCTACGAGCAGGAATGCTCGGTTCCCGGTTTTCGGATCCACGGAAACGCTTTTTTTTTCCTGAGCCTCGGCAACGAAATTAGCGGCGTGTTGCCTGTCCTGCGCGAATTCGCCGCTAAACACCACGTCTTCGCCTTCTGGCCCAAAAATGTAAGCGAGCTCAGCCACATCGAAGTTCTCGGCCGCATCGATTAGCGCGTCGGCAGCTTGTTGCGGGGTGCTAAATCGTCGCGCAGAAGCTGCGCTAGCCGTAGCCGCCGGAGTTCTTTTCGCCACTGTCGGTTGCGCAATGCAAACAGTCGACGCACACAAACAAATCCAGGCGACCGCGCCAACAATCCAACGACGTCTGGAGAGATTTCCATTCGCAGATGGTGATTTCATTCTCTAACTCCCGTAATTCCGTTCCGCGATGTAACGGCGCCTACCTTCGCCGGCCGCCACCGCCGCCACCCCGACTGAAGCCTCCGCCGCCTCGAGATCCCATGCTGGAGGCGCCCCGGTTGCTACTGCCGCGAGCGTTCGATCCGCTATATCCTCGCGAACCTCCTCCGAAGGCATCTCGGTTCCCGCCACCGCTGCGCGAAAGATTCCGGCTTCCGATGCGATCCGCTCCACCGCCGCCCGCCCCGTTGCCCAACCCTCCGCCGCCACCTCGACTGCCCATTCCGGATCCTCCGGCGCGATTGCTTGCCAGATTACCGCCCTGCCGGCCAACCTGCTGCCGGGCACTGGCCTGCCGGTTGGAAAGAGAGTCACCGCGCGTCGTACCTCCAAACCTGTTCGCAGTCTCCCGGTCGCGATACGGGGCTCCGCCGCGATGTTCAGGTTTGTGTTGCCATCGATCGCTATTTCCGGCGCGATCGCCAGTGCCACGAACCGGTTGAGTCGAGGCGCGGTTGCCATTGCCGCGAGCCGGCTGGTTTGATGGTCGGTTCCCACCGCCAATGTTATTGCGGTTGCCCCCGCCAACGTTCGTGTTACGGTTGAAATTATTGTTCCTGTTAATGTTGATGTCGTTGCCGCCCCAACCGCATCCCCAGCCCCAACCCCCGCCCCAGAACGCCCCCATAGCGATGCCAACGCCAAACGCGATCGCCAAACCTCCGGCATAATATCCGGCCGGCGGATAGTAAATAGGAGGATAAGGATAGAAGGCGGGACCATACACCACGACCGGATCGTACGAAGGCACATATACAACTTGCGGATTCGCCTGCTCGACTATGATCACGCTCTTGTTTTCGATAACTCTTGTTTCCACCTTTTGTTGTTCGGTCGACTTCAAATTCCCCTTGTCCTGGGCCTTCTTGCGCATGCGCTGCACCGCATCCATCACGTCGCTTTGTTGCGCCAGGAACGCGTTGCCGAGATCGGTGGTCCACTGAATGTCGTCTGCTAACCGCTTTACCACATCGGGCAGAGCGGCGAGAGCCTGGATGCTTGCATCCCACGGCTGTTTCAACGCGGCGTCCGCGAGCGCTTTGTCCTTAAGATTTTTGTTTCTTTCTAGCCACTGCTGAAGCTGGATGATCTCAAGCGGATACGTGGATGCTGCCAAAGCTTGGGCTAGCAACGGGTCTGGATAGAGAGCGATGGGCGCCACGAGAGAATCCAACTGCTCAGGTGAGATCTTGATAACCTGGGCTTGTGGCAAGGCCGCGGCCGCCTGCGCAGGAGGCGGCATGTATGCCAAGGCGTCGTCTAGAGAGAGGACGATGGCACAGATAAGCGCCACCAGCGATCGAACGGTTGCACCCTTTCTCCTCGACGTCATGGGGCCTCACAGTTCCCGGCGGAATCTTTTCGGGTTTCCGGTGGAACAGGCTCGGGTGTTGAACACGCTCCCGCCTAAGTAGTCGGCGGCGATGCGAGCGTTACACGTTATGTCAGCCGCTTCCTCGTGTCGCCCATCAGAGAGTGGCGAACCTTTTCCCCAGCGCAGTGCAGCCTCGTAACTCATGCCCTACAGGCTCGCGCACGCCGGCTGAAAATCGGGCTCGCTTTCGGCAAAACACATTCAAATCTGCAACTCACGCGCTACCTCGACGAAAAAGTAGCGCGTGAGTACCGAAGCCGCCCAGTGCTGGGAAGAGTGTCGCTTAGCTACCGGCGATACCCTTGTTCACCAGGACCTTTACCACGACTCGCCGGTTTTCGGCCCGACCTGCCTTTGACTCGTTCGGTGCCGCTGCACCGTACTCGCCCATGGCGCCGGGCGCCACGATATGCCGCACGGGGACGTTACCCTGCTGGACCAGATGAATGATCACCGCTTTAGCGCGGTCTTCGCTCAGTTTTGTGTTCATTGCAGCGCCGCCGGTCGCGTCGGCATAGCCCATCACCTCGATGATGTATCCCTTCAACCCGGCTGCGGTCTCTGCCAACTTCTTGAGCTCTTCCTGGTCTGCCGCCGAGATCTTGGAGCTACCGGTAGAGAACTTCACCGTCGTTTCGCCCTTGACGTCAAATTCTGTCAATGCTGCAAAGCGTTGGCTGTGCTCCTCAATGCTGCTTAGGTTCTGTTGAATCTTATCTTTGTTGCCCGAAATGTTCTGCTGATTGGTTGCGATGTTCTCCTTGTGCGACGCGAGCTGTACATCGTGGCCCGCGAGTTGGCCTTGGTGATCTTCGAGTGTTTTCACGTTGGCCGCGACTTGCTCAGCCGTGGGATGCAAACCCGCCTCGATCATCTGCGCCGATTCCAGGTCGTCGCCATCGACGGTGATGGTTTTAGCTACAACCCGGCCCTGATCGTCGGCGGTTCCGTCAACCTCGACCTTGAGTCCGGGTATAAGCACAACACTGGAGAGTCTCTGCTTTTCCAAGCCAAAGAGCCCTCGATCATCTTTCGTTGTCGTGTTATCGGTGAGAACCACGGTAGTGTTTCCGTCCGCGGTCTTAACGACTAACGTTTCTCCGGTGCGGGTTGTGATCATTCCCTTGACTTCTGCGTTGGCACTTGCAACCAGGGAAAGTACGCATGCCAGAACGACTACTGCCATCAAACTTCCAACACTCACTTTTCGGTGCATAGCGGCCTCTTTTCATCAGTTTTGAACTCGTCAGCAACAATGCGATACAAACAACAATCACCAAGCACCCCTTCGCACTGCCACGCACGATAGTCGACCGGGAAACTACGCAACGCCACTGTTAAAACTGCCAGCACTCTCTCTAGTTCTTCGACAGAGCCGATGGATGAATCAGGTGCTCTCAAGAGAGAGGGCGGAAGACAACGCTTGCCAGACCGAAGGCAGCACAGCAGAAGTGAAGGTGAACCTCGGCCTACCCTGGCGGCGACATCTTCCACTGACGACCGTCAAGATCAAACAATAGGAAGGGGCACTTACCGTCTGTAACTTCTGCCAGTGTTGCCACCAGCCGGGTTCCCCTAGCCTCTCCGAAGGAACTGGCAGCGATAGATATTGGCCAGACAGCGGCACAATAGGAGATGGCTGATGCATACGAACTTAAAAACTCTTCGCTTCGCGAATGGAATCTCGCTTCTGATTGGCCTGCTCATGATCGCCGGCGTCCCCGCTTATGGCCAGCGGGGGAGTAGAGAAACTATCGACGCCACGGCCTTCGGCACAAGCACTCAGCTAGGAAGAAACTTCGGCGTGAAGATCGTTATTTACGAGTTCTCCAGCCCTGAAGATAGAGACATCCTAGTGCAGTCATTCCAGCAAGGCCAGAACGACGGACTGGTGAATGCTCTCGAGAAGATGAAAAGCGTGGGCCGGATCTCGATCCCCGGCACACTTGGATTCGATCTTAGCTTCATCCGGGAGATCGTGACGCCGGCCGGGCGGACCATCCGTTTTGTCACTAACCGCAAGATTGCTTTCGGTGAAAGTTACTGGAGCACTCAGTCGAAGAGTTTCAATCTGACCGCCGGCGAACTCATCATTGATGATAAAGACAAGAGCAAGAGCGGCGGTGTTCTTTTCCCCGCCGCGCAGCTCATCGTCAATAAGGAAGGGGAGTTGCAATGGGAGCTTAACCAGAATGGCTGGAAGCTGACGAACATAATCGAGTGGGATTGAAATCATGATTATCAAACTTCACCAGCCGTTCAACATTTGGAACACCTGGCTTTTATCTTGTGCAGTTGTCCTGAGCTGTGCAACCGTGCAGGCGCAAAAGAAAGGCAAGTACGTATGCGATGAATCGCAGCCCGAAAGCATGTGCAATGCGGCCAACACCTGCGGTTCACCTTCGTCCCCATGCACGATCGACGTCACCAGATCAGCCACTTCCGCCAACGTAAAGCCTGGCATTCCCAACGCGAAGGACAACCAGTTTTTCTGCATCAAGGCTGGTACGACCGTGGTGTGGAAGAGCTCGAACCAGAACAATGGATTCATGGTGTCCTTCGGCACCGATTCGCCGTTTGACCCAGACACTCCCATCATGGGAGGCGGCAAGAAGCAGGTGACAAAGACGGCAAGCACTCCCGGGTGCTACAAGTACGATGCGGGGGCGTTTCGTTCCGGAACGGTTCATGGGATGAGCGGCCGCAGCAAGCCAGAGTTAGTCATTCTGCCTTGACGTGTCAGGAAGAGTCCCATAGAGGAAGCCCTTTTCAAATGGATTCATATGCAGGAATCTAAATATGGGCGCCGTTAGCAAACACGACTAACATTGGTGGCGATGACCTTGAGGTTGTGGCAACGTGGAAGTAGCCGTCTTAGTCATCCCCAGGACGCCGTAATCAGGACTTCATCGAACGAGCGAAGCGATCGCTACTTTGTACAGGAAAGTCGCAATATGGCATGGAGTGCCTACAAACACCATCATCCCTAGTGGATGGCTAGACTCAGCGCGGCTGAGTTCCCGTTAATTGGACAGCCGGTATCAGCGGGGGACCCCGGCGAGCTCGCTGAAATCTGTACACTGCTCCCGGCTGAGCCGCCGAAGGAGTCGAAGGTCTGCTGAGTAATTGTGGTCTGGAGGTGATGTGAGTCCACCGAGGTCGTCTGCAATGCGTTTCCGTTCCACAGGATCTGCGATTGAGGAGTAAACCCGCTTCCTTCTACGGTCAGCACAACTGTTTCCACATCGTTCGGAATCGTGTCCGGCGAGAGTGAATTAATTTGGGGTTGAGTCCCCACACCTTGACAACTAACGAAGAACACGCCGCAGGTCCACCCAGATGACAGCAGCGTCAGGACTCCAACCAGGGCAAGGCGAATCGGAAGAGAGAACTTACAGGGGTTAGCAAGGAAGGAATACATATTATCTCTCTGATCAGCACGGATGGCGCGAAAACCATCCAGCAGTCGCGTTGATGCTCGGAGCCTATCATCAGACAGGAGCAATTCGCACTGCCTCCCGTCGCGAAGCCACTTCATTCGATCGCTCGCAGGAACTCTACTCGACGGTTTAGGTTCCAGCACTCCCCTGTCGATTCCAGGCAGTTCGGGTACAGCTTGCCCCAGCCAGTTGCGTACTCAATACGATTCTCGGCAATACCCATTCGAACCAACTCCCGCTTGACGCTCTCAGCTCGTCGATGCGAAAGGGCGAGGTTATAGACGATGTCTCCGCGAGGATCCGAGTACCCGGAAAGCCTTATCCGCACGTCGGGGTGACTCTTGAGCCATTGCGCGTTCGCGTCCAAGGATAACTGTTCGGAAGCCAGATCGTGACTGTCAAGATCGAACTCAATATTTTTCAGGTCATTAATCATGCCGGGATCCTTCCAAGTTTGGGGGCGTGGCTGATTGGCTCCGGAGGTTGCGGCGAGTTGATCTTGGGACGCAGCGTTGAGTGGGGTTGCGAGCGAACTCGCCAGAGCAAGAACGACGATCACGAGAGATAGCTTCATTTGACATCCTCCACGGACAAATCCCTAGTCGATGCCATTCTTTCCGTTAACGCCCGACAATAAAACTGGCACAACTGCCAGACTGGTGATGGCATGCCAATTATCCAATCGCAATTCCTTCCTTTGACGGCCTGTAACTATTGACAGATCAAGCAGCGGCGCGAGCATCTTAGGCTGGCTCTGTTGCGTGGCGTAGTGCTCGAACTTAATCGAGCGGCTTTGTAGTTCGAACTGAAGGAAGGATTCGATGAGGAAACAAGTTATACACACAATCCTGCTCGCCGTAATGCTGTGCGCACCTGCATTTGCGCAAAGAGTGGAAATCTTCGGAGGCGCCCAATTCGAACATCTCCAGCCCAGCTACAACGCCGTGGGGTGGAACGCCTCGTTGACTGGAAACTTCAAACACGTTCTGGGAATCACAGGTGACTTCAGTGGTGTGTACAATTCGCGAGGTCCTGGCACTTCGGTTTACACCTATGCCGTTGGCCCCGTACTCACCGCACGCCTGCCAGTAGTTCAGCCCTTTGTGCACGCATTGTTCGGCGGCGCCACAGTTAGAGGCGGCGGGGTTAGCGACAACTCTTTTGCCATGCTTCTTGGCGGCGGTATAGACATAGGGCTTCGCAAGGGGATCGGTATTCGACTGGTGCAGGCAGATTGGCTCATGACTCAGTTCGCCGACCAAACCCAAAACGATCAAGGCAGGGTCTCCGCCGGCATCGTTATTAAGTTCTGAGGGTAGGCTTCAAATCGTAACCGCCCGTCGGCGCGCTAGCGGATCCATTCGGTTATAGCTGGTTGTCCCTTATCTTTGGCACCGACTGAGAATCGCGCGATTAGCGGTTCGGCCTGAGCCGACACTGTCTGCGTTGCGTCACTACCAGGTGAACCATCTCTAAGGACGACGATATTACTTGGTTGCGCTACGGCCGCGCAGCGACGCTTACGCTCCGCCCGGTTACGAGTACGAACCACTCGATATTAGCTCAGGCTACCCATCGGGACGTTCAAGCCATGAATGCACATTGGATTGGAAACTCTTTCAAGCAGACACCGTGTCTGGCGCCCTTTTATTTTGTGCACGCAGAGTGGGAGGCGGTTCAGCCAGCCCGCCGTTTTTCTTCGGCTGGGGCCGGGACCCGTGAAGGCCCCGCCCGGAAAGGCTCCCCCACGTCCATCTGTTGACTATCCACATTGACGTGGAATGACGCCCGGCCTCGCATGAGCATCGGGCCAATCACATTTGTTAGTCTTTCAATAGTGGTGGTTAAGTCCCTTGCGTGTATCTGCTGCAATTCGACAGTGATGTTGACGTCGTACTGCACGCTTTCACACTCATGAGAGCGCTGCACCTTGTGCACCAACAAACTCCCACCAAGCATCCGCGCAAGGCCAACGACTGATCGGTTCTTGCAAGCTGGACATTCATCACCCGAGGTGTTGCTGATGACTTCGCAATCAACGCAGATCACCGCATTCCAGAGAGCAAGAGCGTCGCGATTCAATGTTCCCGCATCCATATATGCCAATGGTGGGCCGCCAAAAGGCGCAGCAGCGACACCGGCTTGAACCATACCGTGGCCATTTGCACCTGTAATCTGTCAAAAGTTCCAGTATTGGCTCTGGCGACTCAGCATCATGCAGGCTATTTCGTCCTCCCGAGTTCGCTTTTGCGTAATGGTCCCTACGGTTTTTCCCGGTTCTAATGCACTATTCGAGACTAAATGCCTTTTTCGAGCGCTCTCTATCCAGCAGCACGCATGGAATCGCTTCCCGAACTCACAGTTACGCAAGCGTGGATCGTGGTGCCTCGCTTGAGCTGCGAGTCGATTAACAATGTCCCCTTTACAAGCTTGAGTCGCTCCTCCATGCTGATGAGGCCAAGCCCGGGGCTCGTCTTTGCCGATTCGCGGTCAAAGCCTTCGCCGGAATCCCTAACCGTGAGATGAATCTCCTCCGAGGTTCCCCACAATCGTACCTCGAAGTGCCGTACCCCGCTGTGCTTCACCGCATTGTGGAGGGATTCTTGCAGTACTCGAAAGAAGCAAAGAGAAGTGTCCGCCGACAAACGGCCGGGCAAATCGTGGGCTTGGAAGTCAACCTCCACTTTCTGCTGCTGGCCGAACTCTCGGCAGAAACCTCTCATGGCCGCAGCAATACCTAAGTATTGGAGTTTTGCCGAATGCAACTCGTGCGACAAGGATTGAATATCGGCAGCTATCTCGGAAATCTGTTTCTGGAGTTCACCCATACTGCTACGGATACCGGGCAAGATGACAGGATCGTTGTGAAGTTGTTGTACCTCGATGGCCAAGAGCGCGAGACGTTGACCGATGTCGTCGTGAAGCTCCCTGCCGATCCGGCTACGTTCTTGCTCTTGTGCCTCAATCAACTTGCCGCTCACACTTGCAAGCGCAGCTTCGGCCAGTTTGCGCTCGGTGATGTCGCTAAACGCGACCACAGCTCCAACAACCTCGTGCCCTTTCCGCTGGGGATACGACCAATATTCAACGGGGAAGCCTGTTCCGTTCGCCCTCCACATCAACTCGTCTTCGGCATGAACCCCTTCGCCGGTTCGGGCTACCCGGTGAACTCGGCACTCCTCTATGGGGAACAAGGTCCCGTCCGCGCGAGTGTGATGAAGCAGATCGTGCATATTCTTGCCGAGCACTTCGTCAATGCGCTCGTACCCCAAAGTGCGGAGGCACGAAGGGTTACAGAACGTACAGCGGTGTTCGAGATCAATTCCATAAATGCCTTCGGCAGTGGAGTCGAGAAGGAGTCGGAGTTTCTCTTCGCTCTCACGCACCGCTTCTTCAGATCGCACACGTATCTCCATCGCGACATGTTCACCGACGAGTTTGTCCCGCTCGGCGATTACGGCTGCCAGTGTCATCCCTGAAATGGAAAGCACAGCAAAGAATAGATCCAAGAAAACGGCATTCTTAAATGGAGTGTCTTGCGCAAATGGTCCCGAGCCAAAGGCCGTTGCTAGAGTTGCTATTGTGGCAGTCAAAAGAACTGTGAGAGTCGCTCCTCCGATTCCAAAGTGCACGGCTGCCCAAATTACGAATAGCAGGACAGCGAACGCCATAACATCCAGCTTGTCCGGAATACGAGGCAGGCCGCTAAATACAACCAAGCAGGTGGTCGTAAGGAACAGCAGAAGTAAAACAATTTCGGTGATGCGGCCCCGGCCAAGCTTGAGGAAATCTCGAAACGTTAATGCAAGCGGCGTCACCAACAGCACCCCGGTGGCGTCCCCCAGCCAGTAGATAAGCCACGCTGCGCCCAGGCCGGTATAAGCATGCACATGAGTTGCATAGAGAACTGCCACTCCGATGGATGCGCTCAGCAGAGCACTGCCTAATGCGCCGAACACAATCAAACCGAGCGCATCAGATAAGCGGGATAGCGATAGACGGAAGTCAACGAAGTGGTGGAGGAGGAAAGCACCGGTCATCGCTGCCAATGTGGCTCCGGCGGCTTGCCCTAACGCAGTGATGTGGGGAACGGGGCTGAAGAACGCAACCAGAAAAGCGCCCGCCATCACTCCGGGCCACACACGGTATCCATACTTCAAAATCGCCGCGAGGGCGATTCCGTATGCCGGCCATACTGGCCCTAGATTGCTGCTCCTGATGTTTGTAGTGGCCTGACCCAGTTTACCGGCGACTACGTACGCCAGGCAGACAATTGCCATCTGCAAAACGTACTTCCTCAGCGTAGTCGACCTGGTTGACTGGGAGATTCCATCGACCTCGACCGCCGCCACCTCGTTACTCATTGAATGACTCCGTAAATAGCCGGCTCAGGTACACTACTGAGGCCGGTTGAATCGTTGGACAACGTGAGCGGAAGTATCACGTCTGATTTCAGGGAAGCAATAGAAGTAGAGAGGGCAGGACGCTTCGATACGGATTCTAAGAGACTGCTTCGGGCGTCCCCGAAGACAGTGAGTGCGTATTGCGGGAGAATGCACGAGACGTTGTCTTCCCGGGAACTGCACATGCGGGAATTCTGACCAATTGCCTTATTGCAATCGGTCCTGATGTCCCGCCTCTCCTTCCTGGCCATAGCTTGATCGGACACAATGGAGCGACTGCCGTTAATTTGCTATCGCCCCGCAATTTGAATGGCGTCACTATACTCCTTTTAATTCTCGCCCGCATCGGTAAAGCGGAGCCAATGATTTGATCCGTGCCCGTACAACCACACTTTCGATATTTGAGCATCTGTCAATCTTGACAGTAGCAACTCCAGTTCTTACGGTATTGTGCAATTCTTTGTTGCGGAAGCACAATCCCCTCAGGTCTCAGTCGCGGCTCTGACTGTTCCCGAGGAGAGTGCAATGGCCCTGAACCGGGTTATGGTGGTTGATGATTTTGCGGACTGGCGACGACAAGTCTGTTCGATTCTCGAACAACGTCAAGAACTGTCAGTCGTCGGTGAAGCTTCGGATGGAGCAGAAGCCGTCCAGAAAGCTGCAGAGCTGAAACCAGACCTGATTGTGCTCGATATCGGGCTTCCTAAACTCAGTGGAATCGAGGCGGCCGCGCGAATAAGTAAGCTTTCCCCACAGTCGAAAATTCTTTTCTTATCTCAGGACAACGATGAAGGCACGGTACAGGCAGCTCTTGAAACGGGGGCGCGGGGGTACGTTCACAAGCTGACCGCCGGCGCCGAACTGTTGAGTGCCGTTGCGGCCCTACTTCAAGACCGCAGGTTTGTCAGTAGAGGGATCAACAGTGAGGAATCTCGTCGCGAGAGGCTCAAGTTGTTACCGGGAATGAACAGCCGAATGTGCCGCGCAGAGTTGGTCGAAGACATCACTACCCATCTCACTCTGGAAACCAGCCCGTTGGTACCCGCAGAAGACAGGTAGATCGTGTGATCTCGCAATCTCGTCCCAAAGCTGTTCGAGCCGAACCGCAGCCTCCACATTGCCTTGCGTCCACAGGAGGGGCGCACCTTCTCCGCAGACGACAACGTGGGGGTGCTCTCCTTTCGCAGCTTGGTCTGCACTCCGAATGAGATCCCCGGCGACTTTCAAAAGTCGAGCTGGATCGGGCATGTTGTCAACCATGATCGTCGAGAGCGTGCGGGCAGCATCCAGGGCGATGTATCTCCCCTCCTCAATTGCTGTCCCAATATCTATGCCACGGGCCTGCAGTCTCGATATCAAGCTTGCTCGGTGTAGCTCAGTGGCAATGACAATCACCGCATTCCTGGCCCTAAGGGCGGTCTCGATGAACTGAGTGAAGCCATCCAGAAGACTTGCATCATCAGAATAGAATCCTACCTCGTGGCGGCGGCCGATCTCTGCGACCTGCCGTTGCAGGCCTGCGAACACCTGATTGTCTCCGGTGCGTGCGCGGGTTGGCGCAACCGACGCTTCCGTAAAATTGTGGCCCGCAAATCTGCGCCCGACAAACTTCTCGCCCCGAAGGACTGCTCTTACAGCCGTCATTAGTTCGCGTCCCGCTTCCATCTTAACGACGTAGCCCGATGCACCCCCGTTGAAAGCCCCTTGAACGACCTCCACGGAAGATTCCTGACTGACGAATAGGATTATCGATTGTGGGACGAGCTCACGGATTCTCCGCGCCGATTCGATTCCATTGAGCTTTGGGATGCCGATGTCCAGCAGGACCAGGTGCGGTTGTAAAGCGTGCGCTAGCTCAATCGCTTCGAGTCCGTCCGACGCTTCGCGGATGGTGGGCAGTTCCAGGTTGTTCTGAAGGGTCGAACAAATGAACCGCCGAAAGGGTTCGAAATCATCTACAACTAAAATGCGGATTGAGGATGGAGCCAAACGGCCTCCGTCTATTCTAATGGCATTCCGAATTCACAAACAGGGTACGAATTCGGCACAAGAAGAGGATCCCTAAAGGTGGTTAGTTCGCTCCTTCCACGAGAGCAATCTCGGGTTGCCTTGAGCGCAGTTGCACCGACGCGAGCGCGGCCAGTTTCGAGTCCCTATTCGCCTTTAATCCCAAAACACTCCAAGATGCATTTAATCGTTTTAATCAACAAGTGAATATGGCTCGGATGGGCTATTGTGGAAAACTAGGTCCGTCACCGGCGCTCGTGCAAGATTCCTTGTCCCGAACTGACTGGGACGCGAAAGCCGCGAGGCTGGCGTCTCAGACGGTCCTTTATTTAGAAGGCCCAACGCAGGGAAAATGTCGCATTGTTAGCGTGGAAATAGCGGGGACTGGTAGGTCCCACAAAAGATCCCTCCCCGTACTGGTAGTAATTCCATCCCGCCTTTGCGGTCAGGTTGTGGCCGATGTCGACGGCGACGTTGGCCAGCGGTTGGTAGTAGTCGTATTGGAGTGAACCGCGTGGTTGAAGGTTGTCGAACTGCGGTGTCTGACCGCTGACACTGGTGATACCGTAGCCGACCAGGACCGTGACACGAGCGTGCGGCTTAAACATCACCGAGGCCATGCCGTAGTGCGTACTATTCGTGTACCGTCCATCGGTGAGTAATGGATTCTTGGTGTCGTTATAGCCGTTCGTAGTGCAACTCCCCGCGTTCGCGACCACCGGCAGCGACATGTCGGAGTCGCTAAAGCAAATCAACGCGTTCTGCATTGTGTCGTTGTAGTTGTAAGCTAAATCGAATCCGAACCTCTCGCGGGGTGTAAGGTTCGCGGTGAATCCATAGTTGCGATTGTGCCCACGATAATCCGACAGAGCGTGACCGTTCGAAGCGTCCCAGAGATTGATCGAAGCGGCAATCACTGCCCAGGGCTTGGGGGTGTAGTTGCCCTGGATGCGATAGCGATCCTCCTTGCGGGATCCGATGCGCACGATGGCGTTGTCGTTGTTCGTGTGTTCCCAATCGAAATTGAATCGCATACCTGGCCAATCCGGTCCTGGTCTCCGGTCGTAAAGTCAAGGATTTGATGAAACACCTTGTCACCATAACGAAAACCGATGCGACCTCCAAAGTGCTTCGACCCATCCCACACGAGGTCCACCTGGTTCCTCTTCCAACTCTGGTTGAATGACAACTGGCTGGCGCTGGTGGTGACGCTCTGTGTGGTCTCGCTGATCGGAGTAAGCAAGGAACAGGTTTCAAGATCAATGCATATCCAGTCGGTTTCCGCAGAACTAAAGCTCTGGGGGATCCGGTAACCCCAGAAGTGAAACGTATCGACGAGTCGGAAGCGCTCAGACAAGTGCAGGGTAACGCTGAAATCGGCCACATTCGAAATTCGGGTCGCCCGACCTGGTCCTGTAACCGTTTCCTGGCGGAGATCAGAACGCTGCGAGAGCCCATTGAAAAATTCATCCAAAGGAGCGTTCATATCGGAAGAGCTGTAGGCGTACGACGCTGTGAATTCCAGCCGTTGGAAATAGGCGCTGTGCAGGCTCAGACGTTCGGTCGGAGTTGAAGTGCGGGTACGATTCGAGCGGTTGTAGTTGAAATAGGCATTGCAGGCGGTATTGGTCAACGTTCCAGTGGAATCGATCAGGCTGGTTGCCGGCGCAACGATCGCGCAAGGGGTGGTGTTGGCTGTATCGATCGGAAGCCCCAACTCTACCGTGTCCGATGTTCCCGGCAAAAGCGCCTGGGCGAACGGAGCCAGTTGCCAGGTTGTATCCCCCTTGTAGTAGTCGAGGAACTGATCATAGCTGATCACGGTACGGGGCAAGAGTTTAACGTCGACTCCAAAGCGGTAGGAGTTGAGAGTGGTATTCCACGTCTGCAGCAACAGTGCGTCCGTGCCCTCATGGACGCTCGAGAACGACGGCCCCGTCATGTTGTTGTGCGAGTAGCCGACTCGGAAATCGATCTTCGACTGTGGCAAAAGGGTCAGGTCGAAATCGCTCATCCGACGGCGCGTTGCGAAGAGGTGAGGTGAGGAGGTAACTAGAATGGTCGGGCTCGAGTTCGACGGATTAAACGGATTCGCCAAAAGGTTATAGTCGAAATCCGTCTGGGCGCGCCGGAAATTCGCCCTGAAGTCGTACCAATGGTTTTTGTCCACTCGAGCGCGGAGCCCGTTATTGGGGTCGCCTCCCCACCCGAAGCTATTGATGAACAGGTTGTCGAAGGGCTGGCCCTCGTGCGTCTGGGATTGCATCGACAGGCTCTGGTCCAGAAATCTCGGGCCGCTCTGCTCATCGACGAGCGAATTGTACATTTGCTTGCTGCCGTTTACGTCAGACGCGCGATAGCCGATCTCGACAGACTGGTGAATCACATAGCCGCCATGCTCCCAGGCTTCCGGCTGCGACGGCGGCTGACTCTGGTTGGTGTCGCTCCCGGCAGTTTGAGTTGTCGCTGAGAGGTTCAAGAAAACAACGATCATGAAGATCTGCGGTATCCGGAGCCAGGTTGCAATCATGGTCTGCCTCTTCACCTGAAAAACACGTTGCTCGCGTTGGACCCATGTATCGCCGTGTGGCACATGGTGCACGCCTGGTACTTTTTGGACTGGTCATGAGTAGGTCCGGCTGGCCCTTGCGCCGGGAAGGAATGGCATTGCAGGCACAACAGGTTTACCTGGCTCACCCGCAAATAGCGCGGGTTCGTCGAACCGTGAGGCGTGTGGCAACTGCTGCAGCCTTCCGTCTTGACCGGCACATGCTCATAAACGAACGGTCCTTGCTTGTCGGCATGGCATTTGGCACAAATCGCGTCCCCGGTAGGCAGGGACCGCACTTGACGAACGGTGGTTGTGCCATGAACGTTGTGGCAGTCGCTGCATTGAATAAGACCCTCGTCCACTCGATGGTGATATGGCTTCGCGAAATCAGCCTTCGCGGTGACATGACATCCATAGCAGAGCTTGGGTTGTGCTTGAACGAGGAGGTGCTCCGGCTCTTTGGCGTGGTGCGGTGAGTGGCAGTCCAGACAGCCAACATCGTTGCTCGCGTGCGCTGATGAGGAGAAGTGCCGCTGCTCATGCTTTTCACCGTGGCAACTCAAGCAATGGGCGGTGGCTTCCTTTCTTGAGATTGATTTGAAGCTGAAAATCTTGGTGATGTCCCCGCCGCCTTCCACGTGGGCGGCTCCTGGACCGTGACAGGATTCGCAGCCGTGCCCGTCCCGTAGGGTGGTCTTGAAGTGTGGCGTGCTTTCGAAGTTTTTTTTGTACAGGTCTTCGTGGCACGTTTTGCAGGTATCAACTCCAGCGTATTGCCCTGTTCCCTTCTCGGGTGGTGTGGCGTTCTTTTCCTGCGGGCTGGCAACGATGGTTGCTTGAATCGACAGCAACAACAAGACTGCCGGCGAAGCCCACTCCAGGAGTTGCTTCCATGTTCTTCTCGTCTTCACGGTCGGCCCTCTCGCTTCGCGAATGCACGGCGATGTTTCATGCTGGTGCCTTTAACCCAACAAACCATGCCAGTCAATTCGGATTAGTGTTCCACCTAGTTGAGAGTCTTGACGTAGTCAGCGATCGCCTTGGCTTGGCTGTCGTTCAAGCCAGCGATGCCCTTGTTGTGCGGCGCCTTACTCCCTGCTTCGCCTTTGGTGAGGTGCTCCACGATTTGATTGACTTCCATCGTGGTTCCCTTGATTGCAGGGGCCTTGATCGCGGGTTTACCTTCACCCTTAGCACCGTGACAACCTGCGCATTTGGTCTTGTACAGGGCCGCTCCATCATCCGCTGCCCATGTAGCCGAAGACCCAACCAGTAGCACCACTGCCAAACCAAGAACAAGCTTGCGGTTCATACGAACGCTCCTTCTTTTTCTGAGAGATTTAATGTCACATTCACTTCGCCAACTGACCAAAATCATTGTTTCTGGAGGCTCGAGATCCGCTCCGAGATTCCGAGCGTTTTCAAGATCTCCGGTGACGACTCATCCATACCGAGCGGCTCATGGCAGCTGTTGCAATCCTGGGCGATGGTCTTGCCGTCCGCGGCGATGTGCGAGCCGTCATGACAACGGAAACACCCGGGAAAATCCATGTGACCGAGATTGTTCGGATAGGTGCCCCAGGTGACCTTCAGGTCCGGGTAAACGTTGCGGTTATAAATCGCAAGCACGGCCCGGCCAGCCTGACGGATATCATCTGAACG
>QIAJ01000052.1 GCA_003225495.1 Acidobacteriota bacterium | reverse complement strand
ATGTGGCTCGGTGAGCAGATCACAGAACGCGGCATTGGAAATGGCATGTCGTTGCTGATTTTCGCCGGCATCGTCACAGGACTGCCGCGTGGCATCGCCGATCTTTACGAGAAGGCTCGTAACGATGCCTGGGGCGCGTTTACGGTCCCCGCGATCGTGATCCTGCTGGTGCTGATGGTTGCGGTCGTAGCCTTCATTGTTTACGTCGAGCGCAGCGAGCGCCGGATTCCGGTGCAGTACGCCAAGCGTGTGGTCGGACGCAAAGTGATGGGTGGTCAATCGACGCATCTTCCTCTGCGCGTGAACGCGGGCGGCGTGATGCCGGTGATCTTTGCTTCTTCTATCCTCGCATTGCCGCAAATGCTCGGCACTCCGAAAGTCATCGGCCCGATCCTTGACGCCATGCGCTGGGGAGAGCCGCTATACGCGACGCTCTATGCGGTCGGTATTATTTTCTTTGCCTACTTCTATATCTCGATCGTGTTCAACCCGAACGAGGTGGCGGACAATATGCGGAAGTGGGGAGGGTTCATTCCTGGCATCCGTCCCGGCAAGCGCACTGCGGATTACATCAACGATGTCCTCACGCGCATCACGCTCGTCGGCGCGTTTTACCTGATCCTGATCTCCCTGATTCCCGAATGGATGATCACCGGCATCAAGTTGAACCATTTGTGGCTGGTAGGTAGATTCTTTGAAGCCCTTCCCGCCTGGGTGACGAACGGCTTGGGGGTAACCTTCTACTTCGGCGGCACATCGCTGCTGATCGTGGTGGGGGTCGCCATGGATACCGTGACTCAGATCGAGGCGCAGCTAATCATGCGTCATTACGACGGATTTACACCCAAGAGCGGTCGACTGCGGGGACGCCGGACCTGGTAGAAAACAACGTCCGGCGGGAGCCGGCGCAAGGCAACACGTGAACGCGGCAGTGCGGTCCCTCCGCGATATGCAACACGAGGAAAAAGGGGCCATTTCGAATGGCCAACGAAACCGCACAAAAGATCGGTCCTGTGATTCTGCTTGGCCCCCCAGGGGCCGGGAAGGGAACCCAGTCCAAGCGAATCGCGATTCATTACGGGATTCCGCAGATTTCGACGGGAGACCTTTTGCGGGAACATGTCGCCCGCGGAACAGAACTGGGTAGGAAAGCCAAGGACATCATGGACCGGGGCGAACTGGTTCCCGACGACCTGATGTACGGCATGGTTGCAGACCGGTTGAAACACGTGGATTGCAGTAAAGGATTTATTCTGGACGGTTTTCCGAGGACAGCCGGACAGGCAGGGTGGCTGGATGCCTTCCTGGAGCGCGAGTTCTTTGAAAACTCAAAGAGGTGTTCGCCGGTTGTGATCCGGATGGATGTCGACTATACTCAATTATTGCTACGGCTTACCGGGCGGCGTTGCTGTCCCACCTGCGGACGGATCTATAACCTCCACTTTCAACCGCCTCGCGTCGACGAAATATGCGATCTGGCGCACGGTTCCAAGCTGGTACAACGGAATGACGACCGCGACGAGGTCATTCGTCCTCGCCTGACGGCGTATGAGGTGCAAACCAAGCCGGTAGCCGATTACTACCAGGCCAAGGGCCGGCTGATTCCGCTTAATGCGGATCGCCCGATGGACGAAGTGACAGCCGATTTGCTGGCGCTGATCGACCGTTGCGGGGCGCCGGCCGCGAGCGGGATGACAAAATCAGAATGATGAGTTTTGGAGACGATAAGATCGTTCGCAAATCGCCGGAAGAGATCGAGAAGATGCGGCGCAGCGGGCAGTTGGTCCGCCAGGTTCTGAATCACGTGAAAGCGCTCGTCGTCCCAGGGGCCTCTACCATGGACCTGGAAAAAGCGGCCGAGAAGTTGATCGCGGAACTGGGTGCGACGCCGGCATTCAAAGGATATTACGATTATCCGTGTGTGCTGTGCACATCGATCAACGAAGAGATCGTGCACGGGATTCCGTCGGAAAAGCGGGTGCTCAAGACTGGCGACATTGTTTCCGTGGATTGCGGAGTCGTACTTGACGGCTATTACGGAGACGCGGCGATCACGGTGCCGGTAGGCGAGACGCTGACCGAAGAATTGAGAAAGCTGCTCGAAGTGACGGAAGCCTCTCTCTACAAGGGCATTGAGCAGGTAAAGATCGGCAACACGATTGGCCATGTAGGATCGGCGATCCAGAAGCACGTCGAGGCGAACGGGTTCAGCGTGGTGCGCGAGTTTGTAGGACATGGAATTGGGACCAAGCTGCACGAAGCGCCGCAGATCCCGAATTTCGGCAAGAAGGGCCAGGGCGTCGAGTTGACGGAAGGTATGGTCCTCGCGATCGAGCCGATGGTGAATTCCGGCGGTCCCGAGGCCAAGGTCCTGGGCGACAAGTGGACCGCCGTAACGCTGGATGGCAGTTACAGCGCGCACTTTGAACACTGCGTAGCTGTCACGAAGCAAGGGCCAATGATTTTGACGCAATAAGCTTCTGGCTTTAACTAAAGGCATGAGAGCTAGCAGCCAACGGCTATCAGGGGGTCGATGAGTAAAGAGGACGCGATTGAAGTAATGGCAGTGGTGGTCGAACCACTGCCGAATGCCATGTTCAAGGTGGAGTTGGAAAACAAACACCAGGTGCTGGCGCACGTTTCCGGAAAGATGAGGAAGAACTTCATCCGTATCCTGCCCGGGGACAAAGTCGCAGTCGAACTTTCGCCCTACGACCTGAATCGTGGACGGATTGTGTATCGGTACAAATAGGCTATTAGCTCTTGGCTTTTAGCTAAAGGCTAAGTGCTAACAGCTACGGGCTGGAGAATTATGAAAGTAAGAGCATCGGTAAAGAAAATTTGCGATAAGTGCAAGATCATCCACCGCAAGGGTGTGGTTCGGGTGATTTGCGAGACCGCCAAGCACAAGCAACGTCAAGGGTAGAGAGGGATTATGGCTCGTATTGCCGGCGTCGATCTTCCGCGCAACAAACACGTGAATATCGCGCTCACATACATTTACGGGATCGGGAATTCGCGCTCGGCGCGCATTTTGGACGAAGCGAAAGTCGACCCGATGAAGAAAGTTCAGGATCTGGCCGAGGATGAGGTCAACCGCATCCGCCAGGTCATCGAAGCGGAAGGCTCGGTCGAAGGCGATCTGCGCAAAGACGTTTCGATGAACATCAAGCGGCTTATCGAAATCGGTTCGTATCGCGGATTCCGGCATCGCCGTAACCTGCCCGTCCGCGGACAACGCACCCACACCAATGCCCGTACCCGAAAAGGTCCGCGCAAAGGCACAGTCGCGCAGAAGAAGAAGACGGCGACAAAAACTTAGAAGCAGGTACTAGGTTCCTGGTGGCAGGTCTTAGGTAGATCTGGACGCCTTAGGCCTTACACCTCAAACCTGAGACTGAGAACAAATATGGCAAAGCCAGTAGCGGCAGCAGCGGGCGCAGCGGCACCCGATAAAAAGGGCAAGAAAAAGACGTTCAAGAAGAAAGAGCGGAAGCATGTTCCGCACGGACTGGTGCATGTCCAGGCCTCTTTCAACAACACCATCGTGACCATCTCAGACATGGGTGGCAACGTGTTGGCGTGGAAGAGTTCCGGATCACTCGGCTTCCGCGGATCGCGCAAAGGCACTCCGTTCGCGGCACAGCAGGCCGCAATGAACGCCGCCAATATGGCACGCGATCATGGCGTGCGAACCGTGGATGTAAGGGTAAGCGGCCCAGGATCAGGCCGGGAATCGGCGGTAAGAGCGCTCGCGGCAGCAGGTATTGAAGTCCGTTCGATTAAAGACTCGACTCCAATCCCGCACAACGGATGCCGTCCGCCGAAGCGTCGTAGAGTTTAAAGAAGTAGTGCTCGCGGTTTGGGGCTAATCATTAGAGAAACCAACAACTAAGCGTTAGTCACAAACCACTGATTTTGTCCGGGATGAAGGGTGAAGCCAAACCTGTAAACCGGTCATCTAAAAGGAGAACAACTTGGCGCGTTATACAGATGCAGTGTGTCGTCTATGCCGACGGGAAGGCATCAAGCTCTTCCTGAAAGGCCCGAAGTGCTTCACCGATAAGTGTCCCATCGAGAAGCGCAACTACGCTCCCGGACAGCACGGGAAAGACAAGAAAACTAAGGTTGTCGGCTACGGCCTGCAATTGCGCGAAAAGCAGAAAGCCAAACGCATCTATTTTACCCAGGAAGGCCAGTTCCGAAATTACTTTGAGACTGCCGTCAAGTCCCAGGGCGTAACCGGCGCAAAACTGCTCGAACAGCTCGAGCGGCGGCTCGACAACGTCGTCTTCCGGCTCGGCTTTGGCATCTCACGCCGGCAGGCGCGCCAACTGGTCCGTCATGGACATGTTCTGGTCAACGGCAAGAAGGTGAATATCCCTTCCTACGAAGTCAGTGTGGGCGAGGAGATTGCGATCCGCGAGAGCAGCCACAAAGTGCCGATTCTCGAGATTGCGAAAGAATTCGCCAGCCATCAGCCTTCGCCGGCATGGCTTGAAGTCGATCGCGATGCCTACAAGGGCCGCGTGACCGCACTGCCAAAGCGCGAAGATATCCAGTTGCCGGTGAACGAGCAGCTGATTGTTGAGTTGTACAGCAAATAGCAAGTTGGTGTTCGACGGACATTCTTGTCCGTCGTTGTTGATTTGGCTTTTGATTTGGACAACGACAAAAGTCAAAGGCGTCGGACAAGAGTGTCCGACGTAGATAGGATTTAGGCCTGTTTTCGAGCCAGATCAGCCTGCTACGGCGCCTGATCCGAACCAACTAGCACCAGGCCGGTTCGGAGAGCCATAGCAGAGCCCCATGGCCGAGAGGAGAAACACAATGTTGTGGAAAGGTTTTCAAAAACCAAAGCGGCTGGCGAGCGATGCTACCGCCCTCACTGACAAGTACGGAATGTTCTGGGCGCAGCCCTTTGAGCGCGGGTTCGGAACGACGATCGGCAATGCTCTTCGTCGTGTCCTTCTGAGCTCGATCGAAGGCGCAGCCGTTACGGCTGTTAAGGTCGAAGGTGTCCTGCACGAGTTCCAGTCCATTCCCGGCGTAGTCGAAGATGCGACTGACATCATCCTCAACCTGAAGCAGATTCCGTTCAAGCTCGCGGGAGAAGGTCCAAAAGCGATCTACCTCCGTGCCGATCAGCCCGGTGTCGTCACCAGCGGCATGATTGAAGCGGATGGCGATGTGGAGGTTCTGGACAAGGAAATCTACATCGCAACCGTGAGCGAGGGCGGCAAGCTCGATATGGAAATGCGCCTCAAACGCGGGCGCGGCTACGTCTCCGCCGATAAGAACTTTGAAGACGATCTCGGAATCGGATTCATTCCGATCGATTCCGTCCACTCGCCGGTACGCAAGTGCAACTACACCGTCGAAGCGGCGCGTCTTGGTCAAATCACCGATTACGACAAACTGACACTCGAAGTCTGGACCAACGGTTCGATCACTCCCGGCGATGCGATTGGATTGGCCGCGAAGCTGCTGAAGGATCACATGAATATCTTCATCAACTTCGAGGAAGAGATCGAAACCGCATCGTCGAGTGAAGAGCGCAAGCCGGAGATTAAGAACGAGAATCTCAACCGTTCCGTCGAGGAGCTCGAACTCTCGGTGCGTAGCTACAACTGCCTGAAGAACGCGAACATTCAGAGCATCGGCGAACTGGTTCAGAAGACAGAAGCCGAAATGCTGAAGACCAAGAACTTCGGCCGCAAGTCGCTGAACGAGATTAAGGAAATCCTGTCCTCGATGGGGCTGAGCCTGGGTATGAAGATCGACGAGCACGGAAATGCCGTGCCCGGACCGACTTCAAATCAGGTGCTGCCAGCGTCGGCGTATGGGGATAACGATCTATAAAAACGCGGTTAGTGGCCGGTGGTAAGTGATTAGAATCACCACCGGCTACCAACCAGCCACTGAGGTTCACCATGCGTCACAAAGTTGCGGGATACAAACTAGGCCGGAACACATCGCACCGCAGATCATTGTTCCGCAATATGGTTACGTCGCTGATCCTCGAAGAACGGATCGAAACGACCGCTGTCAAGGCCAAAGCGGTGCGTCCTCTGGTCGAGAAGATGATCACTCTCGGCAAGAAGGGCGACTTGGCAGCGCGCCGTCAGGCGGCGGCCTATCTGATGACCGACGCGGCCGTGACGAAACTGTTCGATACCGTGGCTCCTCGCTTCGGCGATCGTCAGGGCGGCTACTTGAGAATCGTTCGCACCGCATGGCGTAAGGGCGACGGCGCCGACACGGCATTCATCGAACTGCTGGGCAGCGAACAGGTTCTCGACGAAAAACGCCAGAAGCGTTCTGAAATCCGCGCCAAACGTGCCGAAGAAAATCGTAAGGCGATGGAAGAAGCGGAAGCACAAGCCGGACCGCCCGCTGAACCCGCTGACGAAAAAGAAGAGAAGGAAAAAGAATAGTTCCGTTTTACGACCTGAGCTCCGTTTTTCTTTCGCTATAGGTTACTGGCCGACTGGTCCGGAAACTGTACCAATGAAACCGGTCTTGTTGTCGAGAATGGCTAGGCGAACCTCGCTGCCACCGGGCGGGAGTTCCATGTCGATGGGTACCAACATGCCCTTTTCCAAGACCTGTTGATAAGTCTTATCTTCGAATACACGGTCAACTTTAGTTCCCGCTTGGCCTAGTCGCTTGCCCGACGAATCATAAACAGTCGCGTACAAAGTAACGTTCAGACGCTTACCCCCCTTGACCTCTTCGGCGCTCAACGTGTGCGCATCGACCAGGAAAACGATTTTCATCTTGCCGGGATCGGTTGCCTGCGCCTGCGCCTTGAAGGAAACCTGGGTCGCCGGACCATTGATCTGAAGGGCAGCAGCAACATCCACGTCGTCCTTGCGGCCTTTTTCCTCGGTGGGGTCGATTGCGAAATATCCTTTGCGGTGGCGCACTTGAATATCGCCCTGGCTTACTTTCACTTTGATCGTTCGATACTTCCCGTCCCACTTTTTGTTTTCCGGGTAGTAGCCAATCGTGTACGAGGCTCTTTCGTCCGCGAGAGCCATCGCGACGCCATCCTTTATCTCATTTTGGTTTACATAGGCTCTGCCTCCAGTTTCAGAAGCAATTTCGCGCATTGTCTCCTGACTCGCAGTGGCGCTCGACATTCGAGTCACAGATTTCGCGGAGATATCCATCATTTGACGATTTGCGGTATCGTCCCGCATGAACTCGGTGCCGCTCATCAGCCCACGAATATCCACCGGGTAGACGGCGATACTGGCGGCTGCCAATCCTGCTTCGGCCGCTTTAATCTCCGCCGCATGAAGCATTCTCTGTTCTCCAGCTTGGGAGCCGGCTGCGATCGTGCCACCGGATTTTTGTTGGATGCTGGGGAGATCCGCCGCGAGTTCTGCTTCGCTGATGTTTCGATTTTCCGGAATCAGGTCGAAGGGTAAATCCGCCGCGAGCCAAACGATGTTCTTGCGTCCCTGGAGCCCGCCGAGCATTCGTGCCAAGCCTCGCATGGCGTCAATTGTGATCAGGGTTCGACGTTCCAGATCGGCTCCCACTTGAATGTTCTGAAACGCATCGATTCGGCTCGTGGCTTGAGAGATCGCGAGATCCGTCGAGCCACCTCCCTCTCCCCCCCCTTCCGCCCCCGCTTCCTCCGCTGATCGGAACGGGGACATTCGGCTGGTTTGGTTGCTCTGACGGTTTGTATTTCTTGATAGCGGCCAGCAAAATGCTTGGGTCACTTGTGAACTGCTGCAAAATTTGTAATTGTGTGGTCAGCGTCAAAATTGCGATTGATTGGCCGGATTGCGCGTGCTCTGTAACATACTTGAGCATTTGGGATCGCGCATAAGCCTGGTCCTTGAACGGCGAGTTCGCCACGTCCAGCAGCAACACGGCAAGTGGGCCACTCGGACCAACATTTTCGGGCCGATTGGATAGAAGGCCCGGCGGTAGAGGCTCGACGGCACTGTGATTCATCACGCCGGGCGGAAGGAAGACAGAGACCTTTTGCCTCTTTCCGTTCTCCTCAACCGTAAAATCATCGGGCTTCAGACCGGTGATCGGTTGCCCTTTCTTGTCGGTAACAACGACATCGACCGTGACCAGGCGCGTGTTCGCGCGAATTGTAATAGTCGGCATGTCGGCCCCAGCTTGCTGTGCAGATACGGTAACTGGGGCGCCAGCCATGCTTATGATCAGGCTGGAAACGACTGCCGACTCAAAAAACAGGCGGAACATAAAGCCTCCCAAGAGACATAACACTGCCAGAGTAATCGGAATTTACTCTGTTTCAAGTTGTTTGGCAATTGCCACTCAACTTGTGCGATACGGGTGAGCAGGTTGCGCCTTCGCGGCTTTGCGAGGCGTATCAAAGGGAAGATCGAAACGACGTATTTGCCTGATCCACATTCACTCCCTACAATAGAATTTACCCCAGATCTTATGATTCATTTCCCAGTTCCCGAAGCCCTTACTTTCGACGACGTTCTGCTATTACCCGCACGCTCCGAAGTTGTGCCGGCGCAGACGAATACCCAGACTCAGCTTTCCCGCAACATCCGCCTCAATATTCCGATCATTAGTGCGGCCATGGACACTGTCACCGAATCCCACATGGCCATCGCCATGGCCCAGCAGGGAGGTCTAGGCATCATCCATCGCAACTTGACGATCGATCAGCAGGCGAATGAAGTGGACAAGGTGAAGCGGTCGGAAAGCGGAATGATCGTGGATCCGGTCACGATGTCGCCTGATGCCAAGGTTTCCGACGCGCTCGATGTGATGAAAAAATACAAAATTTCTGGGGTGCCCATCACCCAAAAAGACGGCAAGCTGGTTGGCATTCTGACAAATCGCGATCTGCGCTTCGAGACTCGTTTCGACATTCCCATCAGCAAGGTGATGACCAAGAAAAATCTGATCACCGTTCCGGTCGGCACCACTCTTGAACA
>QIAJ01000054.1 GCA_003225495.1 Acidobacteriota bacterium | reverse complement strand
AGAAACAGATTGTCGAACTTCAATCGCAGCTCGCGACAAGTCAGAAGCAAAATCACACTTACGAAGCGACCGTGGCGCAATTGCGCTCGCAATTGGATGACGCAGGTAAACAGCTCGAGCAGGTCAAACTCGTTGGCTCGACTCCCGAAGAAACTGCGAAGCTGACCAAAGAAAACGAAATGCTCCGCAACATCATCGTGCGCGAGCGTCAGGAAGAAGCCCGTCGCGATCAGGCGAAGAAATTGATGCTCGCCGAGTTCGAGAAATTACAAATCAAATCCGAGACGTTAACGCAGCAGATCCAATTGCTCGCCCAACCGGTCACGCGTTTGACCACCGACGAGCTCGCCTTGTTGCGTCAGCCCGTTGTTTCGATTTCGGATGACAATGCCGGCGCGGTGAAAGCAAGTTTCACCTTCGCCAAGAACACGAGCAACCCATCAAGCGCGCCGGTAAAATCGCCGCAGGCTGACGCTGCGATGTCGACCGATGCGCCTCCGCAACCGACCGGTTACACCGTTCCGGCGATGTTCAAACCAAATGTCCCGCCGGACGTTGTCGATCTTGCCTGGCAGGCGAAACAGCATTTCGACAAAGGAAAGTATCACAGCGCGGAAAAAATTTATCAGGAGATCCTGACCAAGACGCCAAACAATTTGTATTCCCTCTCCAATCTCGGCGTCGTGTATTTCCGTACCGGCAAATTGAAAGCGGCGGAGCTGACCTTGAAAAAAGCGGTCGCACTTTCACCGAACGACGAATTTACCCACACCACGCTCGGCATTGTTTTTTATCGCCAGGCGAAGTTCGACAACGCGATCACCGAGCTGACGAAATCGCTCGGGCTGAATCCAAGCAGCGCGACCGCTCACAATTATCTCGGCATCACCGCGAGCCAGAAAGGCTGGCAGGAAGCGGCCGAAAAGGAATTGCTCGAGGCGATTCGCGAAAATCCGAACTATGCCGACGCGCATTTCAATCTCGCGGTAATTTACGCGACCTCTTCGCCGCCGGCTCACGAGCAAGCGAAGCAACATTACACGCTCGCGATGAAGCTCGGCGCGGAGCCGGACCCGAACCTCGAGAAGCTTCTTCACTAAATTCGGCGAGGCGAGACGCGGGCGAGCCGCTAAGTTGGAGGCGTGCAGCCGTTTCTGACCGCGAACTGGCGTTATCTCGCCATGCTCAACTTCGTAGTCGATCCAAAGATCGTCGCGCCCCTCGTTCCGCCCGGGACTGAGATCGATTTCGAAAATGGCGATACGTTTCTGAGCGTGGTCGGATTTTTATTTCTCGATACGCGTTTGCTCGGACTGCCGATCCCGCTTCATCGCGATTTCGAAGAAGTGAACCTCCGCTTCTACGTCCGCAAGAAATCCGCGGACACGTGGCGCCGCGGTGTGGTTTTCGTGCGTGAGTTAGTTCCGCGGCGCGCGATCGCCACCGTAGCGCGTGTTTTTTACGGAGAGAATTACGTCGCGCTGCCGATGAAACATCAGATCGATCATGTCGATGCAAAGTTGAGCGTGGAATATTCCTGGCGGCGCGGACACAAATGGGAATCGCTCCAAATGACCGCGAACGGCGAACCACAAACAATTCCCGCGGGCTCACACGCCGAATTCATCACCGAACATTATTGGGGCTACACCAAAGTCCGCGCCGGCTGCAGCGAATACCGCGTCGAACATTCACGCTGGAAAGTTTGGAATGCCGAGAGCTTTCAGTTCAGCGCGGACGTCGCGACGCTCTATGGCGAACAATTTGTCGAACCGTTGAGTGCGAAGCCGCGCTCCGCGGTTATCACCGACGGCTAGCCGATTCAGGTTCTACTTCGCGAGCAGTTGGCGTAGCACGAACGGCAAAATTCCGCCGTGCCGGTAGTAATCGACCTCGATCGGCGTGTCGATTCGCACCTTCACCGGGAAATAACGCGTCTTTCCGTCGGTCGTTTTCAATTCAACGGTGAGTTGTTGGCCCGGCTGCAAATCGTTCGACAAACCGTTAATCGAAAATGTTTGTGAACCGTCAAGGCCGAGCGATTCGGCGGTGACGCCGTCGAGGAATTGCAACGGCAGCACGCCCATCCCGACGAGGTTCGAACGATGAATGCGTTCATAACTCGCGGCGATCACAGCCTTCACGCCGAGAAGCTTGGTTCCTTTGGCTGCCCAATCGCGCGAGGAGCCCGTTCCGTACTCGTGGCCGGCGAGAATAATTAGCGGGACGTTTTCCTTTTGATAAAGCATCGCCGCGTCAAAGATCGACATCGTCGCGGCGTCCGGAAAATGTTTCGTCACGCCGCCTTCCGTGCCCGGCACCATCAGGTTCTTGATTCGCACGTTCGCGAAAGTGCCGCGCGTCATCACTAGATCGTTGCCGCGTCGCGAACCGTAACTGTTGAAATCCTCCGGCTTAATTCCACGCGACTTCAAATATTCACCAGCCGGTGAAGTCGCTTTGATCGCGCCCGCAGGCGAAATGTGATCCGTCGTCACGCTATCGCCGAAAATTCCGAGGGGCCGCGCGTCTACGATGTTCTCGATCGTACCGGCCTCCATTGTGAAATTTTGGAAGAACGGCGGCTCGTGAATGTAATCGCTCTTTTCATCCCATTGATAAACTTCGCCGGTGCTGGATGGGATTTCATTCCACTTCGGATTCTGATCGGCGAAGTCGCGATAAAGTTTTTGAAATACGTCCGGCGTGAGCGCGGACTGCATCGCGTCGTGGATTTCGGTAAGCGAAGGCCAAAGATCGCGCAGATAAACTTCGCCTTCTTTTCCTTTACCGATCGGCTCTTTGCTAAGATCGACATCGACGCGTCCGGCCAGCGCAAACGCGACCACGAGCGGCGGCGACATCAGAAAATTCGCTTTGATATTTTGACGCACCCGCGCTTCGAAATTTCGATTTCCCGAAAGAACCGATGCCGCGACGAGATCGAACTGATTGATTGCCTGCTCAATTTTTGGATGAAGCGGACCCGAATTTCCAATACACGTCGTGCAGCCGTAACCGACAAGATTGAATCCGAGCTGGTCGAGATATTTTTGCAGCCCGGTCTTGTTGAGATAATCGGTGACCACGCGCGAGCCGGGCGCGAGCGATGTCTTCACCGCGGGATCGACTTTCAGCCCGCGCTCGACCGCTTTATTCGCAAGCAAACCGGCTGCGAGCATCACGCTCGGATTGCTCGTGTTCGTGCAGCTCGTGATCGCCGCGATCAGCACGCTGCCGTGGCCGATTTGGCTCTGGCCGTGATGAAATGGATCCGCGGTCGAATCTTTAATTTCCTTCGCGGTGTCCGGTGTCGGCCGGTTTGCAACCATCTCCAACTTGTTCCGCTCCTCCGCATCTTCGACTCCGCCTTGATCGGTCGACGGCATGTCGCTATCAGTGGGCGCGCTGCCGTTTAACTGCACCAAGTGTTTCGCCGTAAGATCGACATCCGCTTTTCCGTAACCGCCATCTTTCACGGGTTTTTTCAGCAACGAACGAAAAGTTTCGCCGAGCGCAGGAAGATTGATTCGGTCCTGCGGTCGTTTTGGTCCGGCGACTGCAGGCTGCACGTCACCGAGATTCAATTCGAGATCGATCGAGTAATCGATTTCTCCTTTGCGCGGCATGCCAAACATTTTTTGCGCACGGAAGTAATTTTCGAACGCCGCGCATTGCTCATCGGTGCGGCCAGTCGCGCGCAAGTACGCGACCGATTCGCTGTCGATCGGGAAAAATCCCATTGTCGCGCCGTACTCGGGCGACATGTTGCCGATCGTCGCGCGGTCGGGCACCGGAAGTGACGCCGCGCCCTCGCCGTAAAATTCCACAAACTTGCCGACGACTTTTTGTGCGCGCAGCATTTCGGTAATGTGCAGCACGAGATCGGTCGCGGTAACGCCTTCGCGCAATTTTCCAGTCAGGTGAACGCCGACGACTTCGGGCGTTAAAAAGTAAACCGGTTGCCCGAGCATTCCGGCTTCGGCTTCAATTCCGCCCACGCCCCAACCGACCACGCCGAGTCCGTTGATCATCGTGGTGTGCGAATCTGTGCCGACGAGCGTGTCGGGGTAAAAGATCTCGCGATTGTCGACCTTCGCGTGCTGCACGCCTTTCGCCAGATATTCCAAATTAACTTGGTGAACGATTCCGATTCCGGGCGGGATCAATTGAAAAGTGCTAAACGCCTGCTGTCCCCATTTTAAAAACTGGTAACGCTCGCGGTTGCGCTTGAATTCCATGTCGAGGTTCAACTGCAACGCGCGCGCCGAGCCGAAAAAATCGACCTGGACCGAGT
>QIAJ01000050.1 GCA_003225495.1 Acidobacteriota bacterium | reverse complement strand
TTCTTTCCAATAGAGCGAAATTGCACATCGGCCACCAAGAAAAAGTGTCATGATCGAAGGCATGGTAATACCAGAAAACATCAGCCCGATCACTCTGAGCTGTCCTATATGCAGCGCTCAGCCGGGCCGAACCTGCGTTGTATTTGCGGACCAGCGTGAGGCTATTCACATTGAGCGCGTCGCCGCAGCGGAAGCGAAGGACCTAAAGAGGGAAAGACGGCAAGAGAAGAAAAGATCGGGAGAAATAGTCCAGTGTCGATGGTCAACCCGCCCTGGATGAAAAAGGCACCGTCAGAGAGAAGGGACAGGACGGCCTCCAAAAGGTAGTGCTCTACAGGAATTTTGATAGCGGGCTACCTTACATAGCGCGGGAACGCAACGACCCCGAAAGCACTGTCCGGAGCTAGAATGACGGCGTGACCAATAAATCTGCGCTACGTGGGCAATTCCAACAACGGTCACCTATCCCCCTTGTCAGCATCGTGCGCGCTACCTCTGATCGTGCGAGGGCACTCGGCCTCAAGACGGTGAACAGGTGAGTCCGAATAGATGAATTCCGTCAGGCAGCTCTTCAGTATAGTCGTCGACATCAGCCATTGTGATCTCCGTGCCACCGTCTACGTCAGTGCTCGTGGCCTGTACCCAGATGAGGGGGTCGATATCCGAAGGTACGAGTGCCTCCAACTTTGCAATTGCGTCCCAGAGTGAAATTTGGAGGTGTACAGCTCTTTTGAGTTCGAGAAGCACCTGAACACGCTGTGGGGATCGCTTCCCCTTGGAATCGATGTCCGTTGTCATATATGCCATTGCTCCTTTTTTGGCGTTTGCGCCTTAAACTTCACGCAGCCGGGACCCTAACCGCCCATGCCTTACGGTACTGATCGCTGAGCCTCTTTCTTCGTGCTGCCTCCTTTTCGCGGCGCCACTGAGAGACGTACAGATGGGGCATGAACTTCGCGAACCGATTTCCATGAAGTGAACATTTCACTGCCGCAGCAATTTGTTGCTCAGGTGGCGAGCAGAAAAAAGGCGGCTCATCCGCCGGGAAGCAGATGCACGCAGATGCGACTTCCCCTGTGACGCCGATTTCTTGTAGCCGAAGCCGAGCCGCCGCTCTAGACTCTGGCGAGCCGATCGGGAAATCAGCTGGGCCGAGAACTGTTGCACCTTGGTTTTCGAAATTGTTCTTGATGCTCAATGACTTACTGTTCATTTGATCCTCTTCCACTGTCACTAGCTGTTGCGCCCATGGCTGCATCGAACCACGTTCGCAATGTGCCCAAAATCAACGCCAGTGGACAATGGGTAGAGAGGAGCGAGTGCGTGAATTTGAACGAACTGTTCAATCGCATGTCGATTGAGGAAATGGACGCCTATGGCATAGGCCGATATTGCGCCGACGAATCGCTGTAGCGCTAGCTTCGACCTCACCAGCCTTTTCAATGATTCGCTCAAGTGCAGCACGGACGTTGCGGCGTCGCTTCGTGTATTGAGCTTCGTGCCGTCCCTGGTTAGCAGGCGTATCCGTCGCATTTTTCTCCTTCCGAGGAGTGCTCACTGGTCGCCTCCTTGGCGCGGGTTGTTGTTGCGCGGGGCTTGAGGATCTTGCAGAGTTTTACCGCTTTCTGCCGCTTCATCTTGTTGAATCTCTTCGGAATCAGTAACTGGAGGGCAACTCATAATCCGTAGGTCGTAGGTTCGAGTCCTACCGCCGCCACCAAATGCCTTCAAAACCTTTCGTATGATCCGGCGGAATTCCTGCGGAACGGATACATCACCATATTCGGACGCGATCTTCCGGCTTTACATTCAACTTGTCGTCCGGCGCGACGTCGTAGGCTTTGTACCAGGCATCGACATTGCGGACCGCATCGCTGCGGAATTCTCCCGGGGCATGGTTGTCGTTTGAGATCTGCTGGCGCAGGGCGGTTTCGCTCTGTTTCCTCCGCCATCGCTGCGCGAACGCCAGGAAGAAACGTTGCTCGCCGCTCAGGCCGCCGATTATGACATCCGTCTTACCTTTCAATGACAGCAAGTAGGCGTCGTGCGCTACCAGCAATCCCGCCAGGTCGGCGACACTTTCACTCAGCACCTGCTTTCCTTTGACGCACACATCGGAGAACGGGCAGTAGCGGTCAAGTTGTGCCGCCAGCTTCTCCGTGGCGGTGTGGTACCTCGTTTCATCATCCGGAGTCCACCACATGGCGAGACGGCCCTGCGCATCGTAGATGTTTCCGAGTTCGTCGAAGCTGTGGCTGATTTCATGTGCCATCCCGGCGCCGGCGGAGCCGTAATTGGAAGCGGCATCACCCTGGAAATCAAAGTAAGGTGGCTGCAGAATTCCGGCCGAGAAAGTTTCGGTATTCGGGCTGAACACGATGACCGCGCCGACGATTTGCGGATCGATTCTCCACTCCCCGGAATCGGCGGGGTGTCTGAGCTTGTCCAGATTGTACAAACGATTGAAGGCTTCCGCCCGGCGCATATTGCCGAATGCTTCGCCGCGCACAACATCGAGTGTCGAGTAATCGATCCACGTGTCTGGATAGCCGATGCCCATTTTCAGCGCGGACAGTTTGGCCAGCGCCTTTTCTTTTGTCTGCGGTGACATCCATGCGAGATTCGCAATGCGGGCGCGATAGGCGCTGATAAGGTCAGCGACCATCGCTTGCGCCTTCGCTTTCGCTTCCGGCGGGAAATATTTCTGCGTATAGAGTTGACCAACGGCCTGTCCCAGCGCGGCGTTCGTCGCCGCAATCGCGTCGTTGCCGCGGTCCTGCGCCGGCGGCGTATCCGACAGGATCGCCGCCACCGCTTTCGGCAAGACGCTGGCGTAGTGCGCGATCAGGTGGAACCTGAGATAGTCTTTCCACACATCAACCGACTCACTGCCAACCAGCGCAGAAGTGCCGGTGACCGCCGACGGTTGCCAAACAATAAATTCCGGCTGCGCGGCGACTCCGGCCGCGGAAAAATACCCATCCCAGTCGATTCCGGGCGCCTTGACACTGAATTCAGAGCGCTTCCACGGATTGTTTTGCTTGAAGACGTCAGCAGCGTCGGAGTCGGGGGAGTGCGATTGCGCCATCCGAACTTCGAGCGCCAAAATGCGCGCGGCCTTGGCGTCAGCATCTGGGACGTTTGCCAGTTTCAGGATCGCCGCGATGTGCGACTGATACTGAGTGCGCAGTTCAGCCATTTTTGGCGATGGATCGAGGTAGGAGTCGCGATCGGGCATGCCCAGACCGCCTTGCAATAAATGGAAAACGTAGTGCTCCGAGTCGGTAAAGCTCTGATTGACCCAAACACCGAAAACATGGTCAGCGTTGGCGGTGAGCCCGTCGACTTCGGTATTCAAAGTCGTTCCGAGATATGCTGACAGTGACAGCTTGTCTTTGATCGCCGCAATCGTGGACATTTCATCGCCCAGCGGCGTCAGACCTTTGGCTTCGATCGCGTTTACGTCGACGAAGCTGGCGTAGTAGTCGCCAACTTTCTGTTCAAGACTTCCTTTGGCTGATTTCGCTGCAGCCGCGTCTTGAATCAAACTGCGAACCCGCTCGCTGGTTCTCTTCGTCAGTATCGCGCGCGTGTCATAGCTCGACTGGCCGGCGGGAATCGCCACTGTTTTGAGCCAGCCGCCATTCGCATAGTGATAGAAGTCATCCCCAGGCTTGATGGAATGATCGATGTCCTGAGTGTTCACGTTTTGATCGGCAGGCGCGGCGGCGGCACTCAGGAAAACTGCGGAAGCAAAAATAGCGACTAGTTTCCTGGTGCGACAACGAAGCATGGAAATCCTTTCAGTGGCAGCATTTCTCCAGATTCAGCAAATGCGCTTTCACCTCGAGCCCTCCGGCGAAGCCAGTGAGTTTTCCGGATGATCCGATGACACGATGGCACGGCACGATGATGGAAACGGGATTTCGTCCATTCGCTGCGCCAACCGCTCGCGTAGCGCGCGGATTTCCTAGCTGCTTCGCCAGCTGCGCGTAGCTTCTGGTTTCTCCGAACGGTATCGCGAGCAAGGCTTCCCATACATCTTTCTGAAAGCGGGTGCCTCTCATATCGAGAGCCACACAGAAAGTTTTTCGTTTTCCGGCGAAGTATTCCTTTAGCTGCCGTTCGGTCTCCGCGAGAACGGGATGCTGGTCATTCGCAACCAAGTCGTCCAAACGTGCGCGCTGCGGCTTGTCGTTTTCCCACAGGATCGCAACCAGTGCTTTGTCACTGGCGATGAGTTGCAGTTTCCCGACCGGCGACTCCATGACTTTGCAAGAAAGATTCACGACGCTTCCCTTTCTGATTGATATTTGCGTCTTCCGTTAGCGCGCAACACGCGGGCGGCCGGGAACCGGGAATGCCTCGGCAGCCCAAAGATGTTGCGCTGCATAAGCTCGCCACGGCCGCCAGGATTCGGCGCGAGTCAAAAGATTTGCAGGTGTCGATTTCTCTCCATCCATCGCGGCCACACTACGCAGCAGTCCAATGTCAGTCGCTGGGAACGCGTCCATCTCGCGGATCGCCCGCAGGGCGATGTACTGCGCCGTCCACTCGCCAATTCCGCGAATAGTTCGAAGGCGCATCACGGTTTCTTCGATGTTGCCGAATGGACGGAACAGGTTTGGATCCGACGCTGCCGCCTCGGCTACCGCCTTTAACGCGGTCAAGCGCGCGCCCGGCATGCCTAGCCCGATGGAAGCAGCCGAGGCGAGCCGCTTCGCGGTCGGAAAAGCGTGCGACAAATCTGGGTGGATCAGAAGAGATTTTGGAACAGCGCGGCCATGAAGAGCGACAAGTTGGCCTGCCAGTCGGCGAGCCGCGACTACGCTAATCTGCTGGCCCAGCACCGCCCGTACGGCAATCTCGAAACCATCCCATCCGCCGGGCGCACGCAGGCCTGGCCGCTGCGCCACCAAGGGCGCCAGCACCGGATCGCCGGAGAGATGGTCGCCAATGGTTTCGATGTCAGCGCCAAGATCGAACAGCCGCCGCACTCGCGCAACAATGGCTGGCAGCAACCGTACGTCCGAAAAGCGGATGCTGACACTGAGGCTCTGTCGAGCAGGCAGATGGGTCACCTCGATACTTCCGGTCGCTCCGTCAATCTCGACCGTGCGCAGGTAACGATCGCCCTCGACCATTTCCACGCCCTCAATGGCTCGCGAGCGCAGGAAGTCGAGCATGCAGTCCCAGTCGTAAGGGGGACGGTAGCGAAGCCGAAGCGCCACGTCCTTCCCCTCGTGTCTCGCGGAACTTTTTCTTCGTAAAGCGCTGGGAGGCCGTTGAAACAACCCGCGAAATATTTCGTTGAAGCGCCTCACGCTGCCGAATCCGGCGGCCATGGCAACGTCCGTCATCGACATCCGCGTGTCATGAATGAGTTGCTTCGCGAATAGCACTCGCCGCGTTTGCGCCACCGAGATCGGAGAGGCGCCAAGATGCTGGAGGAACAAGCGCCGTAATTGACGCTCTCCCAGCCCCAGTCGTTCCGCCAGTCTATCGACGCTTTTTTCGTCACCATCCAATGCGCCGTCGGCGATGAGCGCCAACGCGCGGGAAACTGTATTTGAAGTTCCACGCCACGAAGCCAGGTCAGGAGCAATTTCCGGCCGGCAACGAAGACACGGCCGATACCCGGCGTCCTGCGCGGCCGCAGCCGAGCCGAAGAACGTGCAATGCTCGAATTTGGCGGTACGCGCTGGACAAATAGGACGGCAATAGATGCCTGTCGACGAAATTCCGACGAAGATCAGACCGTCAAAGCGCGGGTCCCGGCTCTGCAAAGCACGATAGCAAGCTTCGCGACTCGGCAATTCCATGGACTGATTCTCGCACCCGACACATTGGTAAACTAGCGGTTTTCGGACGTGCGAGGCTGGTCACTCAGTGATTGGACAAGGTCACCCGGGAAACGTTTAACCCATGTCGGCATTCGTTGCATTGTTATTTTCCAGCTGATACATTTGTTTCGTTTCTGTCACTGCGGTGGCAGCTTCGGTCAAAGTCATGCCAAAGGTAAATGGCCGCGACAATCTCATTCGCGGGTTACCGAGCTTCGGCGAACGTATCGGGCACTTGAGCGTCAAGCGCCAGGAGCTCATACGTCCGATTCACGAAAAGCCTCGTGATTTCGTTCTGCTCAGCATTCGCGACGTCGCGCAAAAGTTAGGCACCGATCCTGCGACTGTTCTCAGAATTGTGCGGAGCATGGGCTTTCCGAGTTACCGCGAGTTCAAACTCTACATCCACGAACTCTCGATTGCGGGCGCAACCTCCCTGGAGGGGATGCGCGCCATCGGTCCAGTAGATTCCGGGCTGACCTCGCATGTCCGCAAGGCGCTCGATCAGGATCTCCAGAATCTCCACGCCCTGCGCAATACGCTCGACCTCGATCGCGTAGTAAAACTTGCCGAGAGAATCTACAAGGCGCGCCGAATCCTCTTGATTGGCGGCGATATGGCGGTCAGTCTGATCGATTTTCTCGATTACAAACTGACTCTGCTCGGCCTTCCCGTTTCGATTGCCGTAACGCCTGGAAAGACTCTGCACGCGGTCCGTGGACTGGGCAAGAAAGATCTTGTGGTTGCAATCAGTTTCCGGCGCGGACTGCGCCAGACTGTAGAAGGCCTGCAGCAAGCCCGCGCCAATGGCGCCTATTGTGTCGGGATCGCCGACACCTTCGTATCGCCGATCGCACGCTTCGCTCATGAATGCTTTCTGACTTCGGTGGAAGCTCCAGTCAGCAACTCTTACACGGCTCCGATCAGCCTCCTGCACATTCTCTTTACCGTCTGCGCTCATTACCGCCGGGCCCGTACGCTTTCGGTTCTCGAAAAAGTGGACTACGAGCAACGCCATGGGTACCGTTGGTACATGGGCTAGAAACGTCTCTCCCACATTTATTCAGAGTCATTGAGCCAGCCCCCTGTCGTAAGTGACTGCACTAATGAAACAAATGTGGCGATTCACGCAAACGTAATTGACATTTGTTGCGATGCGGTGTATATCGTTGGCATTCCTAAATGGGGGGATTTTTGTGCGTCAGTCCCCAGTTCGGGAAATTGACGGCTCATCCCAGGGTGCCTTTCAAAGCGCCCTGCGAGGCTCCGGGAGATCACATCCATGTTCAGGGACACTCTTTCACTCGGCAGTTCGGTCGCTCTCTTTCTTCTGCTATTCGCGGCCATGCTCTCGAGCGCGCAGACAACCTCTCGCGTCACTGGCGTGGTGCGGGATGCAAGCGGAGCGCTTATCAGCGGCGCTCAGGTGACCCTGACCGATGAAGCCACAAAAGTCGCCTTCACGGGTGAAACCACCTCGGCTGGCACGTATGTGTTCGACGCCGTAAAGCCCGGCACTTATACGGTGAGGATCGCGAAGGCGGGCTTCAAGACATTCGAGTCCAATGGAAACGTCGTAACCATCGGTCAGCCCACGGCACTCACCACCAGTCTTCAGGTCGGCGTACCTACCGAAACCATGGTGGTCAGCGGCGCCGCCGATCTGGTACAGACTGCAACGTCGGGAAACATCGGTAATCTCGTCGACAGCGTTGCCCTGAACACCTTGCCCATCGTGACCTCACGGGGGCGAAATACTCTTTCGCTGGTTGAACTCGAACCGGGTGTTACCGATTCGGGTGGTTTCAATCAGGGAGGTCCGAATGTTGCGGGTGGAGGTGTCCACGCCAACGGAGCCCGCGATCGCGCATGGAACTACACGCTCGACGGCATCGATATCAACGAGACCAGCGCCGGGGGCTCCAACTTCTCTCCGCTGCGCACGAATCCCGATATGCTGTCCGAGTTCCGAGTGGTCACCAGCAATTTCACTTCAGAATACGGGCGCAACAGTGGGGCGCAAGTAGAGATGGTCACCCGCTCCGGGACGAACGACTATCACGGATCGGCCTACTTCTTCTATCAAACGCCGGGACTCAACGCGAATGACCCGGCCAGCAAAGAACAGGGGTTCGGACGTCCGCAGTTCATTCAGAAGATCCCCGGTTTCACCTTCGGCGGACCAATTTTCAAGAACAAGACATTCTTTTTTACGAACTTCCAGTGGTTGCGTACCCTCACGACCAATCTCAATATTCAGCCCGTTTACACGCAGCAGGCTCGAAACGGAATTTTTCGCTTCATCGACCAGAACTCCCCCATCTGCAACAAAGATCCTTACGCAAGCAATTGCTTCAATGCCGGTTTCGGCAGTGACAACGCAACCGTGGACGCCAGCGGCAATCCGCTACCGGGCGTGAACGTTGTAACATACGACGCTGTCGCCAATGATCCGGAGGCCATGGGTCTCGATCCCAGTGTGCAGCAAGTAGTCAATTCGGCTCCACTTCCAAATGACTTCAAGACGGGCGAAGGATTGAACGTGGCTGCTTTCGATTGGCTGGCGGCGGAACATGAGCAGCAACTCGATTACACCGTCCGCGTAGACCACACCTTCAACTCCAGGCACAGCGTGTTCGTGCGCTGGTCAGCGGGACATCAGAACACAATCGGAGACACCGCCAACCTGGGCTTGCCAATTTTTCCCGGGACGCCGAATGTGGTCGACACTTTCCGCACTCCGAAAAATCTGGCGGTTTCCTGGCGCTGGGAGATCAAGCCGACCCTGTTGAATGAACTGGTCGTGGGCCTCAATCGCTTCGGTTTCAATTTCGCCAACCCTGATCCCAACTTCCGCAGTAACCCCGTCTTTAATTTCTTCGCAGATCCGATTTGCGCACAGAACGGTATCGCGTGCATGAACGTGCCGTTGCAAAACTACGTTGGCAATGCCCGCTTCCTTACTACCTATCAACTGGCTGACAACATGTCGTATCTGCACGGCGCGCACGCCTTCAAGTGGGGATTGAATTTCCGGTACCAGCGGCACATCGATCAGCGTGGAAACATCGGCGTCCTCGATGCTGCGCTGGCCGTCAACTTCGACCCTAACGTGAACACGGTGGATTCTGGGGCCTTCAAGATTCCCGACGGAACCGTGATCGATCAAGGAAACGACGCGCTCAATCTTCAGGGTTACATTAATGGTCTGCTCGGCAGGGTAGGTTCAATCCAGCAAGGCTTTGTTCCCCAGGACCCAAACACGTGGGCTCCTCCGGGAACTATCCTTCACGCCGATTTTCGCATGCCGGAGTATGACTTCTATGTCCAGGACTCCTGGCGCGTGCGCCCGAATCTGGTTGTCGATCTGGGTCTGCGATGGGAGATCAAGCTCTCGCCGCGAGTCACGAATGCAAATAACATGTTGCGTCCGGATGGCCCGATTGGGTGGGGCTTCAGCAGTGACAGCTTGGTTTGGAAACCGGGACAGCTATACAGGGACTCATATCACGACTTGGGACCATCGATTGGCTTCGCCTGGGATCCCCAGAACAACGGCAAGACATCTGTCCGCGGAAATTTCCGGATTGCCTTCGACCGCATGAACACTTTTGCCTTATCATCGGCAATCTTTCAGGGCATGCCCGGTCTCAGCACACAGGTCACGGACCAGGCATTCGGCTCAGCCCACGGCCGTCTAAGCAAGCTCACACCCGAAGTGTTAACAGGTATTTTCAATAATTACCTCACTTGCGACGGATGCACTCCGACGGGTTTAAGGCAACCTCCCCCATTCAGCAACAACTCAAACACCGTCGTAAGTCCCAACTGGCGACCCCCGCAGACCTATATGTGGAGTTTAGGAATTCAGCGGGAACTGCCTTACAAGATTGTCTGGGAGACCAACTATCTCGGACGTAGAGCCGTTCACCTGTTCGGGGCCTACGATGCAAACCAAGCCAAGATCCGCGAGAACGGCTTCCTGGATGCTTTCAAGACAGTCGCCGGAGGCGATGATAGCCCGCTGATGGATCAACTGTTGGCATCGATTGTGCCGGATGGCATCACCGGATCCGAGTGGTTGCATGATCTGAACGATAAAAGCAGCCCGTTTTTCGATTCCAGTAACCCTTATGGAATTTACTTTGCCAAGGGAGCAGTCGCTGGACTCGCTGCTAATGCGCAACAAGACCAATTGCCCATTACATCAGGACTCGGATCGACTTTCTTCTATTCATACCCACAGTTTTCGGGTTCATTCCCGGGCAGCCCCGGAGGCTTCGTCGTTCTCGACAGTAGCGACTTCTCGACCTATCATGCCCTTCAGACGCAGGTGCGACGTTCGTTTTCCAACGGCTTCACGTTCCAGGCGAGCTACGTCTGGTCGAAATCAATGGACACCCGCTCGTTTGACCCGACATTCACCACCGTGGCCACGGCGTCGTCTCCGTTCGGAGCCTCGAGCACGCCCTTTGATCTCGATCATCGCAAAGCGAACTATGCTCCTTCCGATTTCGATCGCACGCATTCCTTCCAATCGATCTGGGTTTACGAGTTGCCCTTCGGGCATGGCAAGCGATGGGGCCAGGGATGGAACGGATTCCTGGACCGCGCTCTCGGCGGGTGGGAAATTGGCGGCTTCGCCATCATTCAGAGTGGACGTCCCACCACAGTCTTCTCCAACAACAACGACTACACGCTCAGCAGTGTCGTGCGCACGGTTGCCAACTGCGACCAGTGCTCTCCCGATATGTTCAAGATTCACCGTAATCCCGACGGATTACTTAGCTACGTCACCCAAGACCAGAAGGATAAGTTCTCAACCCCGGGCCCAGGCGAGTTCAGCAATGTCGGTCGCAACTTCTTCCGCCTTGCGGGATACAAGAACTTGAGCATGTCCATCGGCAAGAAGACTCGCATTACAGAACGGCAACAACTGGAACTGCGCCTGGAAATTCAGAATCTCACCAATTCCGTCCACTACGATGAGCCAGGCAGCAATCGATATAACAACGGAGATTTCGGTATAGTCGATCCTGCCACCGTCGTGGGCGACGGCCGCGGCCTAACAAGCGACCCGCGCAAGATGCAGTTGTCGGCGAAGTACAGCTTCTAAACATGGGGAGATGGCGTCGCGCTTTGGCGCCATCTTGACCGTCTTCGAATTGGCATTCGCGAAACTAATGATCCGGTCTGGACCGTCGCGACAACCCGCTCTTCTGATACTCATCCTGCTTGGCTGTCTGATCGTCGTCCCATGCTGGGCACAGACGCCGTCTAAGGCTTTGATCCGTGTTCCGGTGGCTAACCTTTTCTCTGGGCCCTCCGCTGACACCGACGTAGTTTCGCAAGCCATCTACGCGTCCGAAGTAAGTGTGCTCGAAGAGAAAGAGGATTTCACTCACGTTCGGACGCCCGACTCCTACACCGGATGGATTCGCAACCAGGACCTTCTCCAGCAACCGGATGCTTCCTTACGTCCATTCGCACAAGTCCGTTCACTCAGCGCCAACTTATATCTGGAGCCCGATGTCACGCAACACGCGCCTGTGCTGACCGTGCCATTTGAAACACATCTGGAAATTATCCCGCAGCCCCCGCCCGAGAATGAAGACTATCTGCACATTCGCCTGCTCGATCAGCGCGACGCGTGGATCGACCGCGGCGATGTCGAGTTGAATCCCCGCCCGCTCACAATTCCGGAATCGATCGAACTGGCCAAGCGTTTCGTCGGCATCACCTACACGTGGGGCGGAGGATCCAGCTTCGGCTTCGATTGTTCAGGCTTCACGCAAATGCTCGTCCGGAGCCGCGGCATCGTCATGCCGCGGGATGCCGATTTGCAGGCCACATGGTCGGGTGTCGCGCCGGTCGAACGCAAGCATCTCAAGCCCGGCGACCTGCTGTTCTTCGGTAAATCACCTGCCGACATCACCCACACCGGCATGTACATCGGCAAGGATCATTTCATCCACGACACCACCAACGGGCATCCCGGCGTACAGATCAGCCGTCTCAAAGATCCGCCCTGGACGCGCCTGCTGGCGGGCGCGCGTAGAGTGAAATAAGCGACGCGCTAAAATGCTTCCGATCGTTCGTTTGTTCCCTAGCGCACTCTGTAGGGATCAAAACATTCTTTACGTTAACTCACATGCTAGGATCGGCTTCCTCCGAGCGTGAGGGGTGCAAAAAATCTCATTCCCGACGGGGATTACGAATTTGGTTCCACTCTGTGAGTGAGCGACGGCGAAGCTGCTGATGTTGATCAGGAAATTTGCCGCCTCCTCAAAGAGAAAGAACCGCGGCTGAAGCGCTCGGTTCACGGGCCGCCCAAAGGCTAAAGAAAGAAACGGATAGCGCTCGCAACATCCGCCGCGAGCCATCCACACTGACTGATCGAGGTGCCGAATGCCGAACCGCCGCCTCCAGGATCGTATCGAAGCCTTGGTTACCAAGGCTCTCGCCACCTCCGCTCCAGATGAGATCGATAAGATTTTGCTGGAATTGCGGGACGCTCTTCTCGAACACGCGAGCCGCCTGCGGGACGCCGCGACAAGGCCAAAGAGTGCCTAGCTCGTGCTTGGTCCCAAAGCCTCCAGCTGGCGAGTGATTTCTTTGGGATCGCCCGGCACGTATCCGTTGCCGCTCACGGGTGCGGGGTTTGTGATCTGTTTCCACGTATTAAGACTTTTCTGGTAGTCAGCGCGCGCCTCAGCCTCGAGCTTTGCGTGAAGGGTTAGATCCTGCGTCGTGGAGGCCTCTGCCACCGCGATCGCGCCCATCCCCGCATCAGCATCGGCGGCCGCATACAGCGATGGAATGTCTCTGTGCTCGATAGAAAAATCGAGCTTCGCCATGTCGAGCGCCTTCGCATACTCTGCCGACGCTTCCTGCAACTTGCCCATCTTCAGGAGGGTACCTCCAATCTTCGTCTGCACCATGGCCAGATCGCAGCGTGCGTCGTCATACTTGTCGACGTCCGCCTTAAGCGCCGTCGCAGCATTCCGATAATGCTTCAACCCCTCCGGCAGATTGTGCATCCGACTGTGCCCTTCGGCGATCCAGGATTCCAGCGCGCCCATTCCCGGTCCCGTGTCGGCTTCGAGATGCAAATCGATGTAGCACTGAAGAGAACGTTGAGACAATGGAAGTCCCTGGGCAACTTTGCCCCTTATCGTGAGCGTGCGCCCTTCGTCGAAGTCCAACCCGCACATATCGGATTGCAGCATTCTGTTTTCCGGATCGAGCTTTGCCAGCCGCGCGGTGGTTTCGCGAGCGCGCCGGAAATCAGCCAGCGCAGCGTTTGGATCACCACGCATCAGCTGAATTTGACCGCGGCGAACCTCGGAGGCGGCGAGGTCGCGGATCACGTCAGGGTTCCCCCCTTGTTTGATCATGACCTCAAACTGAGCAATCCCCTGATTCAGAAACTGCATTGCCTCGTCGCGATTTCCAAAGCGGCCCATCTGATAACCCAGTTGAATGGCTGCGTGGGCCACGCTCCGGCGGGCGTCCTTGAATTCGGGATTGGTCCGGAGAATGCCCTGGCTCACATCGAGATACTGCCGGAAAGTATCCACCGCGATGAGCCGGTCGCCGGTAGCATCCTGGATCGACGCCAGAATCTGTAACTCCAGCCCTCGTTCGCTGCGCACTTCCACTTTGGCCGCATCGGTTTGCATGAGCGGCTCGGTGATCGCAAGCGCCTGCGCAATCTCCTGTCGCCCGCTCCGTTCGTAGATATCCGTGAACGCTCTCCTGCGATACGCCATCGCCAGGTTCAACTGATCCGTAAGGTTTCGCGGATTCGCCTTTGCCACCGCCTCGAACAATCCGATCGACTTGCGAAAGCTGACTTCAGCCGCGCTGATCTGCCCGAGATTCGATTGCGAAGTGTCCCCCTGCACCGTCGACAGGCGCTGATATCCCCATGCCAGTTCGCGCTGCAAGTCCCAATCACCGCTGGAGTCCTGCGAGAGTTTATCGAGATATTCGACCGCGCGATCGAGCAAGAGCTTGCGCGAAGGAGTGGCGCCCGGAAGATCCTGGATGGAATCGTGAATCTCGAAAATCAGCGAGTTCGCCAATTTCCGGACATCGTTAAAACGCTTCTCCGCCCGCACCCGCTCTGCACTCGCGATTTCCGCCTGTCTGCGAGCCACACGAGCCTCGCGCACCGTCGCCGCAATTCCTGCGACAAGCGCCAGCATGACCACCGCCGTCGCCGTTACGCTCACATTATTGCGAGTAACAAATTTGCCCGCCCGGTATCTCCACGATCCCTTGGTCGCGGTAACCGGCAATGCTTCAAGGTGCCGCCGGATGTCCTCGCCAAAGTGTTCCACCGACGTGTAGCGGCGTTGCGGCTCCTTGCGAAGCGCCATCAGAACAATGTTGTCCAGGTCTCCCGCCAATCGCCGCTGGAGCTTCGCCGGCGAAGCCTCGCGTGGGCTGCTGAACTTCTCCGGCGCAATGTGTTCGATCTCCTCGCTGCTCCGAACTGTCTGCGGTTTGACTACCGCCGTACTCGGACGCCCCGGATCTGTCTCACATACCGCCCTGGCCAGGTCATGAGAGCTGCGCGTTTCTCCCGGATATGGCGACCGTCCCGTAAGCAACTGGTAGAGCACCACTCCCAGCGAATAGACGTCGCTGGCGGTCGTGATCGGCTCGCCGCGAATCTGCTCCGGACTCGCATACTCCGGCGTCATCGGCCGCGCCATCGTCGTCTCAGATCCCGCCCCCAGAGCCGGATCAAGAATCTTCGCGATCCCAAAATCCAGTAACTTGGGCGCGCCTTCTTTCGTCACCAGAATGTTGCTGGGCTTGATGTCCCGATGGATCACCAGCCGCTGGTGGGCATACTGTACCGCCGAGCACACATAGCGAAATAACTGCAATCTCTGAGAGATTGAGAGCTTCTGTTCATCGCAATAGGAATCAATGCGAGTTCCTTCGATCAACTCCATGACCAGGTACGGCACGCCATCGTCGGTGGTGCCCCCGTCCAGCAACCGTCCGATGTTGGGATGATCGAGCGAAGCCAGAATCTGCCGCTCGTTGCGAAAACGCTCCTGCACAAAGGCCGAATCAAATCCGCCGCGCACCAGTTTGACCGCGACTTCCTTCGTGTATTGCCCATCCGCGCGACATGCGCGATACACTTCGCCCATCCCGCCGTGTCCAATCTCTTCCACAATCTGGTACACGCCGATTCGCCGGCCGGCCCGGTTGTTCGCCGGCATCGACTGCTTCAGATCCAGCACCGCAGTCTTCAGAAACCCGGTGCCTGCTTGTTCATGGGAAGAGAGAAGTGACGCCACCTCGCTGCGCAACTCGGAGTCTCCGCAGCTAGCCCGGTCCAAAAAAGAAGAGCGCTCCGCAGCATCGAGCGCAATCGCTTCCTCCAGCAGTACCTTCACCCGGTGCCAGCGTTCCCCATTCATGCGGTCGCCTCCCCGGTCATGGCGCGAAACAGCCATGCCCGCGCGGTCACCCAGTCGCGCTTCACAGTGGCGGGAGAAATCCCCAGGACTTCAGACGTGTCCTCAATCGTGAGTCCCGCGAAGAAGCGCAGTTCCACGATCTTGCTTTGCTGGGCATCGAGTTCAGCCAGTCCCGTCAGCGCCTTGTCTAACTCCACCACGTCCACGTCGAGATGTTGCGGCAATGCGACGGCCTCGTCGAGCGTGAGTCGAAATGCGCCGCCCCCTCGCTTGGCAGTGCTGCGACCGCGGGCATACTCCACCAAAATCTGCCGCATGACGTGCGCTGCGATTCCAAAAAAATGCGCGCGATTCTGCCATTGCGGCGGATTCTGTCCCGCCAGCCGCAGATAAGCCTCATGCACCAAAGCCGTACTCTGCAAGGTGTGATCATTTCGTTCCTGGCGAAGATAGTGGCGAGCCAACCGCCGCAGTTCGTCATACACCAGCGGCATTAGTGCCTCGAGTGCTTCGCGGTCACCTTCCCGCCAGCGAACAAGCAGTTCCGTCACCGCACTGGGAGGTTCTCGTTCCAAGGTGGGTTCCATGAGCGCCCGGGGGATGGTGCGCAGCGTTGCGCGAAAGAATAGCGTGTCTGCAATCGTAAGTCAATAAGCTGAAAACACAGGAGTTAGACAAACGGAGAACTGCTATTTGCGATCTATTTTTCAGCCCCCTGAGCCAATTTCCGTCCAATTCTCACATTACTCAATAGAAGTGGCCCGGAGGCGATCATCTTTGGTTCGATTCACTGGCCGAAGCGGACCGCTTGCAATCACTCAAAGGCGAGCAACCCGCGCGCATGGATGAGCCTGGGGAGGGTCGTCTGCGCGCGCGGCAAGTTCGCCTACCAGTAATTGTCCGGGCACCGATTCCAGTTTCCGGAGTAGGAATTATGAAAACGCCTCGCCTTCTCGCTCTCGCCTCAGCTTTGATCTTGTTCATGGTCAGTCCACTGCTCCATGCACAGACCTACACCGACGTGCACGACTTCAACAACTCAGACGGCTGTTGCGCCAGCTATCCCAGCCTGCTCGCTCAGGGCGAGGACGGAAACATTTACGGGGCCACCACATCGGGTGGTACCGGCGCGGGAAACATCTACATGATTACGCCAACCGGAACCTTCAAAAATTTGTTTAACTTCGATGGGACTCACGGACGTGGCCCTCAAGGCGGCCTCAGCCTGGGCTTTGATGGCAACTTTTACGGCACCACCTATCAGGGCGGAACCGGCAGCGCAGGCACTGTTTTCAAAATCACGCCCTCAGGTACACAGACCGTTCTCTATAACTTCACGAACAGCACCGACGGTGCGTTTCCGAAAGCTCCTCCAGTTCAGGCGCCGGACGGCAACCTATATGGCACGACCGGGAACGGCACCGTCGCCACGCTCTACAAGATCACTCCATCCGGAACGTTCAGTGTATTGGTCAATCTGCCCACAGAGACTTATTCGCCGCTGCTAGTGGGCACCGATGGCAATCTCTACGGAATGACGCTGCATGGAGGGACGTTTAATGGCGGCACCGCTTTCCAGTTTTCTCCCGCCAAGAAGAAATTGAAGATCATTCACAACTTCGGGTCGGGCACGGATGGAGGGTCGCCGCATGGGCCGCTCATGCAAGGCGTTGACGGAAAGCTGTATGGCACTACGTCGGGCGGCGGAACTTCGTCGGGAGGCATAGTCTTCCAGATGACCACCGCCGGCAAGACGGTGTCGCTTGTTAACTTTGACACTACCCATGAAGCGAACGGAGCCACTCCCTTTGCCGGTGTCGTACAGGGAAGCGACGGCTTCCTCTACGGCGTCGCTTCCGTTGGTGGCGCGAATGGTTTAGGAACCCTATTCAAGGTCAAGACTAACGGGACAGGATTCGCCGTGCTTCACGATTTCGCCACCGCCACCGGCGATTCACCCCTCTCCACACCGCTGTTGCACACCAACGGAAAAATCTACGGTCTGGCTTTCCACGGCGGCAGCCACAATGCCTACGGGGCAATCTACAGCATGGACGCCGGCCTCAGTCCCTTTGTCTCGCAGTTCGTTGTCTATTCCGGCAAGGTTGGATCATCCGTCGACATTCTTGGGCAGGGATTCTCCAACGCCACCGGCGTGAAGTTCGGAACTGGAGCGGGCACCTTCGTCGCTAGCACCGACGCCTTCATGACCGCAACTATCGTGGCTGGAGCAACAACCGGGGTCATCACTGTGCTGGAACCCGGCGGAAACCTGACCACTCCGCAGAAGTTCAAAATCATTCCCACGATTTCTACCTTCAATCCCAAGAGCGGACCGGTTGGAACAAAAGTGACCATCACGGGCATGAGTCTGAAACAAACCACCAGCGTGACCATCGGCAAAGCGAAGGCCACGTTTACTACGGATTCGGACACACAGGTTACCGCCACGGTAGGTGCAGGCGCCGTGACCGGCAAAGTCACGCTGAAAACTCCCGGAGGCACTGCGACCGCCTCTGGAAATTTCACAGTGCAGTAGATCCAACCCCATCTAATACATCCCGCCAGGTTATCCTGGCGGGATGTATTAGGACTCTTTGTAAGTTAGTTGGTATAACACTGGTTGCGCATCATCTTTGTCACGGTTCTCCACTAGAATTGCCGCGCTCATTGTCGCTGCGATAAGCTTGTGGCGGTGTTCAATCACGTCCAGAGTGTCGAAGAGAATGGGTTTGCGGTTCTTCCCCGATGTCTTTCTGCGCAGGTGATGGAAGATCTCTGCTCACACCTTCACAGCACCAGACACGCGCAAAGAAATCTGTTGGACGTTCCGGTAGTGCGCGAACTTGCGGTTTCGGAAACCGTGAAGCAACTGGTTGTCACCGTACTCGGCAAGGAAAGCTTTGCTGTACGCGGCATTCTGTTCAATAAGACTCCCAATTCCAATTGGAAGGTCGTCTGGCACCAAGATCGCACGATCGCCGTGCGTCAGCGCAAGAACGTGGCACTATTTGGACCCTGGTCGATCAAGGCTGGTATCCCTCATGTACAACCTCCGGCATCAGTGATGGCCGAAATGCTGTCTGTGCGGTTGCATTTCGATGAAAGCCACGCAGACAACGGGCCGCTTAGAGTTATTCCCGGTTCTCACCAATCTGGTTGCCTTTCGGCGGCGGAAGTTTCCATTTGGGCAGAACGACCAAGCGTCATTTGCACCGTTCCCAAGGGCGGCGCAATATTGATGCGCCCTCTCTTGGTTCATGCATCGTCTTCGTGCTCAAAGCCTGAGGCGCGTCGAGTAATCCATTTGGAATTCGCTGCCTTCGACTTGCCAGGCGGATTGGAATGGCGCGACCGGGTTTGACCTATTGATTGGCGTAGTGTCGCGCTTACACTCAAAATCCCGCCATCGCCTGTTAACGACAGTCATCATGAGCAGCACATCTGGTGGAACGGAGGTGGCACCGTGACGGCAGGTGGGACGAAACTGCGATGAACAATCTGCATTACGCATCGAGCGGTATGCGGCGTTCATCTTCGGCGGCACTACCGCACCGTTTTATCACATAGGAACCCGAGGGAGCATGGAAATCTTTTAGGATCGGCGACGTCACAGCGAGCAATCGTTCCGCGCTGGGGCCGTACATGTACATGGTACAAATTCCGCCACCGTACTCGTCACCGTCAAACTCCCCAGCGGAAGCGTTCTCAATCGCAGCGGAAAGCTCGTGCTCCAAAGCGATAATGCGCCCTCGCTCTTCCCTGTCGCCCATGCCGCCGGAATAAAGTCTGATCGTCACTATGAGTTCCTGTGCTCCCTCCCCGGTAGTGCCGCGCAATCCTGCTGGCCACAATCGCCTAAACGCGCTCAACTTCGATAATATCGGCTGGCCATTTTCGAGTCTCGCCAGAATTCTGCGCAGGGCGAATGTGACTATAACCGTTGCGAACGCCCAAATTATTGGCCGACCATTCATCGGTGCAGAGCCTACCAGCAGCGCAAGTGTGGGCGCAAATAGTATGGATTTTTGGTTGATGATGAATCGCCATTTACCCTCACAACCGCACCAACTTCGGAATGGGGCGACTCAATTGGACATAGGACACAGCGGCAATTTTGCGTGGGGATGAGATGTTTGTCTTCCTTCCATGTGTGGGAGAATCGTACGGTCATGACCAAGGTGAGATTGACAGCGCCAACCCCCGCCGCCGCGCGCTACACCATCAGCGACATTCACCGGCTGGTGTGTGAACGGCGAGCGGAGTGGGCGAAGATCCCGGAAATCGCGCTGCGTTTACAACACTCCAGCGAGAGTAGCGCCGTTACCGCCGTAGCGTGGCGGTTCTACGTTGGTAATGAAAGTCCGGAGGAAATCGCACGGCAGTACGACAAATCCGACGGGGTTTATTACCGGATCACGGCGGACAGCCTGCGCGCGCTTGGAAAAGTGCTGGGCATAGCGCCCGTGCGGGGCGCGCCGTAGCATCCACGCCATTCGCCGCCGAGCACGGACCCCGGAAAGTAGCAATAGAGCCTACGAGATCCGTAGCCCGCGCGGTGTTAGCCCCCGAGATGGGAAAACCGGCTAGTTGGTGATAACGCCTTCCATGAGAAGGCCGGTCGGAGTCAAGGTGGTTCTTTTGTTTTTTCGTTGGACAAGGTTTTCTCCTGCCGAGTCGCCACTGTCGCCACCCTTCCATCCGCACTCTTCAATGAGCGATTTGTTGCGCTCGGTGCAAGTTGGGTGTTCTCGTTACAGCCGGTGCTGCCACCTGATTATCGACCTCTCTTCTGTCTCACGACGGAAGTGGGCCAGGCGATTAACGCAGTCACCGGAACTCGGCTTTGGGCTTTTGCTTTTTCCTTT
>QIAJ01000248.1 GCA_003225495.1 Acidobacteriota bacterium | reverse complement strand
GCCATACTCATGGGACTACTCTCCGAAGCGCTGAAGTACGCTTACATCTTCGCGTTGCCCTGGCTGAATTTCGCCGAAGTCTACGGCCCCTTCGCCATCTCCGTCAGCCTGATGTTCTGGGCATTCCTGACCGGCATGCTGCTGCTCACTGGAGCGCATCTGTCCGCGCGAAGGTTTCGCGTGTTGTGAGGTTTTCTTCGTGACATCTGTGGTGAACCCTTCCGCTACTATGGAGGGAGCCGTCGATTCGATGACATTGATGGAATACCGCCCCGGCGCGGTTTGATGAAGCCATATCCCGAGCCAAAGCATCTACTCAAGGGCAATCCTAGAAAGTTTCCCGAAAGCGAGAACCATGAGCAAAACCAAGGGATATGCCGCATTAACCGCCAAAGCTCCGCTGGCGCCGTATTCGTTCGAGCGCCGCGAACCCCGCGATCACGATGTCGCCATCGACATTAAGTTTTGCGGAATCTGCCATTCCGATATTCACCAGGCCCGCAACGAGTGGGGAGAGGTGCCCGGCCACGAAATCGCTGGAGTAGTCACTGCCGTCGGCGGCAAAGTTACCCGCTACAAAGTTGGTGACAAAGTCGGAGTCGGCTGCTTCGTCGATTCATGCCGCACCTGTGCCGAATGTAAAAACGGTCTGGAGCAATACTGTTCTGTTCACACGGCATGGACCTACAACGGACGAGAGATCGACGAAACGCCAACCTATGGCGGCTATTCTGAGAAGATCGTAGTCGACGAAAACTACGTTCTTCGCATCCCCGAGAATCTCCCGCTCGATAAAGCCGCGCCTCTGCTGTGCGCCGGGATCACTCTCTATTCCCCTCTCAAGCATTGGAATGCCGGTCCTGGCAAGAAAGTAGCCATCATAGGTCTCGGCGGACTCGGGCACATGGGCGTCAAACTCGCCCACGCACTGGGCGCCGAAGTCACCGTTCTCAGCCATTCCCTCAAGAAGAAAGACGATGGCAAGCGTCTGGGCGCGGACCGCTTTTATGCCACGTCCGATCCGGAAACTTTCACTCAGCTTGCCGGATACTTTGATCTCATCATCAATACCGTTTCGGCGGAAATCGACTGGAACCAATATTTCGCCCTTCTCAAGCTCGACAGCGCCATGGTCCTGGTGGGCGTTCCTGAAAAGAAAATTCCCGTAGGAGCCATGCCCTTGGTGGCTCGCCGCCGCAGCCTGGCCGGCTCCTCCATCGGAGGCATCAAGGAAACGCAGGAGATGCTAGATTTCTGCGGCAAGCACGGCATCACCTCCGACATCGAAGTGATCCCGATCCAGAAAGTCAACGAAGCCTATGAGCGCGTCCAGAAAAGCGACGTGCGCTACCGCTTCGTGATCGACATGGCGTCGCTCAAGGCTCAGAGTTAATTGACGAGGCGCCCTCTGCGCGGTAGCTCCAGAAACCCAAAACAGCGGCCGTCCGATGCTATCCTTTCGTGACGCTGCAATCCCGAACGTCGGGCGCAATCATTATTTCATTCACAAGCAGGTCTTGCCCCAGATGTGGAATGCCCACACTGCCACAGGCAGACAGGCCTTGGTGCCATTGACGAAACCGAATTGAAGCTGACCTTCGCCGCGCTCCTGATCGCCCAATCTCTTAATGCAGCGACTCTTTTTCTCTACCTCTGGCTGCTGGAGGCGATCTTCGGCGCCACTCTGGGGAAGGCGATGGTCGGCATCCGGGTTGTCCAGACAAGGGAGCGCAACCCGTTTGTGGTTCTCGCAATCCGCAATCTCCTCCGCGTCGTGGACGGCCTCGGCTTCTACTTAGTGGGAGACGTGATTACAGGTTGCTCCAAAATTCATCGCCGCCTGGGAGACATTTGCGCCGGCACCGTCGTAATCGAAGAACACTTCGGTTACGGGATAAAGATCGCTACCGTCGCGCTTTGGTCAGCAGTTCTAGCGGGCGCGTCTGGTCTGTTCCCCGGATCTGCGAGACCAACGCCGCGATCCCATCTCGTTATATGAGGCAGGTGGTTGTCCGGGTAGGGCGAAATGAAAAATCTGCCTATTTACAGTCGCCAGTTTCCACCTGGGCGTCGAGAAAAAGTGAGTATCTTCCCCTCTCCTAAATTGGTCTAATCCCTCTTAACAACAGTCAGCAACTTCAAGGGGACTGAGCTAGAATTTCTGGCAGTCGGAGAGACCTTGGAAAAGAGCCTCAAAAGGTTCGGCTTGCTACTTTTCGCGGTATCGGCACCCTTTCTTTTCGTGCTGGTCCGCTGCTCAGGTGGTAGCAACTAAAGACTTCACAACACCTGCTTCTGCCATTGCTTTGCCAACGCCGATGTCACCCTCGCCACCACCACTAGCCAAACAGAATACTGAGAACTGTGCCGACGGCAACTACGCAATCGGATTTCGTGACGGCGCAATCGTGCGGCAGCCGCAAGAGCGGGTTCAACTTGAAATCGTGGACATCAAGCCGCACCGCGTTTCCGATGGAACCAAAATCACAGTGACGGTTCGATTACAGAATGTAAGTGATCAACCAATTCTGGTGCCATGGGCGACACCGCCCGTCGAGCCGGAAAATGATCCCAAGACCGGAACAAAGAGTTGGGAGAACGTCAGCATCCGTTTGACATTTGGAACTCACGAAGACCGTAGCAACACTTATCTGAAAGGGGAAGCCGACCTCGCCGCGACCCCTAGCAACCGTGCACAACACACCGAACTTCTGAGTGGACAATCGGCGGAGGTGAAATTCAGTGCCATTATTGAGTGCTATTCCTCTCAGTCATGGGAATGTCAAAAACTACCGACGACGGGGCACGCCCAAATGACCGCGCATTGGTGGGAATCCTTAACCACGAGGGAAGAGGAGGGATGCAGTATATGGAAGGGAAACTACCAATCCCGAATGGCCACCTCTGCCCCTTTCCCGATCACCTACATTAAGACTTCGGCATCAGACGATCAAAAGACGAACCAATCCAAGTAGCCTTCGTTGTTGACGTACTATTGCCATTTCACACATCACCGGCAGTTGGCGTAATCGCCGGCTCAAGACAATTATCCAGTTTCCCATCACGCGGTTTGGACCCACTCCATCACTACAATGGGACCATGGCAGGTCGAGAATGCTACCACTGCAAGCAGTGGATCGAAGCAGGGGAGGAGCACGACTGCTGGACCACGACCGAAACGGCCCTCACGCAGGATCTCTCGCCGGATCTCCAGGATGCCTGGGAGCGGCTGCGCGAGACGGCCGCAGCTTTCGGCGATCAGCGGATCTACGCCTCACACAAATCGGTAATGTTCTCGCGCAAGTCGTGCTACTTCTTCGTGCGTCCCAAGAGTAAATTCCTCGAAGTCTGCATATTCCTTGGCCGTACGCTGAAGGCTCCCCAAGTGCGCCGATTCGATCGCGCATCAAAGAACAAGATCTTTCACATAATCCAGATCAGGCATCGGGACGAGGTGGAGGCTCCCATCACCGACTGGCTCCGCGAGGCGTACGAACTGTCTGACATGCTGGCCTCGAACCCCGACACGATCCGCGCCAACTCGACACCGAAACCTGGACCGAAGCGCAAGAAACCGAATGCCACTGGGAAGGGCGTCGCCGCCAGGAAGTCAAAGCGGCGGTAACAACGAAGGCGAACTGCTTCTGAGAAGACTCCCTACCCCTCGGGAACAGCGGGGCAGCCCGGAAATTCCCGCAGATACGTGTTGCCGATGTATTGCAGGTCCTTGATACCGATTTCGCTGGAGTAGAAGCCGTCGCTCGTTAAGCGGCGCAGGAAGGCAAAGAACTCTACCCCCTGACTGAGGGTGGCGTCATTGTCGGCATTCTTGCGATAGGCGATCAGATCAAGAACTTCTTTCTTCTGAGCTGGCGAACAGGCGAGATAAGATCCGCCGAAACGATCGGCGCACAGGCCGTCGAGCCACATCATTCCGCCGCCCAGTGTCAGTTGATAATCCTTGCTTTCGCTGGTCAGCAGATCGATAAACTCCGGAGCCCCTGCCTTCACGGCGCCCGCCGAGTGCTCATCCGCCGGGATGATCGCATCGCAAAGTGAAGAAAGCGTCTGGTACTGATGCGTGGAGAAAAACTTCGGCCGGTATGTTCCTGCCGGTGTGTGAGACTTCTCATGGGCAATCACGCGATGCACGTGCTCGGCCGCCTGCAAAGGCACAGCCTGCAGTACGGATCCTCCAGCGACTCCCATTGCCAGAGTTTTCAGAACATCGCGGCGAGTGATCGGATTCTGCGCCATCATTTTCTCCTACAAATTTCCCTTTCGGGCCTCGTCGAGCAAATGCTCGGAAGCGCGCCACGACAGCGCCAGGATCGTAAGCGTCGGATTCTTGTCGGGATTCGTGACCAGTCCCGCGCCATCAACCACGAACAGCTTCTTGACGTCGTGCGCCTGGCAATATCCGTTCATCACTGACATCTTCGGATCGGCGCCCATGCGGGCCGTGCCGACTTCGTGAATGATGACGCCACCATCCGCGATTCCGTACGGACTGTCCCCCGGACGGCTCCGCGTCACATACGTTCCGCCAGCCGCTTCCGTGATGGCACGAAATGTTTCTTGCATATCCTTCGCCATCTTCACTTCGTGGTCGGTCCACTTGAAGTGAA
>QIAJ01000247.1 GCA_003225495.1 Acidobacteriota bacterium | reverse complement strand
CGCTCAAAGATCGCAGCATCCTCCACGAAGAAGCTGGCACTAACAGGGTGTGGAACGGCGTCTGGGAACACGGTGATATCGAGAAGGCGTTCAAAGAGGCCGCGTACATCGTCAACATCGACCGCATGCACTTCCATCGCTTCTCATCCACTCCGCTAGAGAACAACGTCATCATCGGACAATGGAATCCGAAAGACGGCCACATCTACTACTGGTGCAACAATTCCTTTCCGTCATTTGCCCTTCAGTTTCTGGCCGCGCATCTGGGAATTCCAATCGACCGGATTCGCGCGCAGACCTTCGACATCGGCGGCAGCTTCGGGATCAAGATCACCAGCTATCCGCAGATGGCGGTATGCGCGCTCGCGTCAAAAAAGTCCGGCGGCCGCCCTATCAAGTGGGTCGAAACCCGCTCCGAACACATGGTTTCAAGCGCGCATGGCAACGAACGCACCTTCCGCGACACGCGCGTCGCGCTCGACAAGAATGGCGTAATCACCGCTATTGATTCCCGTCACATCGATGACTGCGGAGCTTACCCCCGCTACGAACCGCTGGGCTGCGTGATCTGGTCACAAGTGTTCTGCGGCGTCTATCGCTTCAAGAATGCGCGCATCGATTTCTGGCAAGCAGTCACCAACAAGTGTCCCGTCGGTCCCAATCGCGGATACTCCCGCATGCAACACCTTTGGTTCCTGGAGCGCGTCGTCGACATCTGCGCACACGAACTCGGCATCGCGCCCGACGAGATGCGCCTGCGCAATTACATTCGTCCGGAAGAATTTCCCTACACCACACCCAACGGCTGCGTGTACGACTCGGGAAATTATCCGAAGATGCTAGAAGTAGCGAAGAACCTGATCGGATGGGACGACTGGAAAAAGAAGCAGGCCGCCGCTCGAAAAGAAGGCCGACTCATCGGTCTCGGCATCGGCACTACGCTCGATTCCGGCACCAACAACTTCGGACAGTCGCAGATCGTCAATCCCTACGCTCCATTCTCCGGCAATTCGCAAGGCGCGAACTGCAAGCTCGATATTTACGGCGAAGTCGTGGTCGCGGTGGGTTCCTGCCCGCAAGGGCAGGGACACGAGACCACAGCCGCGCAGGTTGTCGCGGATGTTCTCAACATTCATCCCGACATGATCACCGTCCGTACCGGATTCGACACCGAACGGAATGTGCACACCGGATTTTCCGGAACCTACGCCAGCCAGTTTGCGGTATCAGGCTTATCGGCTGTGCACGGCGCCGCACAAAAGCTCAAGGCCGAAATGAAGCGCCTGGCGGCCTTTGTGCTCGAAACAAAAGACGACGACCTCGAATTCGGAGTGGGAGAGCAAGGCCCTGAAGTCAAAGCCCGGAGCACAAGCAAGTCGATCAATTATTGGGGACTCGCCAACATCGTCAACGTGAACAGCGCGGTACTTCCCGCCGAAATGCACGAGATCACGCTCAACTGCCGTTACATCTGGCGCGCACCCTTCAAGGTGCCTGACAAGCAGAGGAAGTACGGAAACCTCACGCTTACCTACGCTTCACAGTTGCACATTGCCGTCGTCGAAGTCGATCGCGACACTTTCGTCCCCAGGATTCTCGACTACGTTGCCGTGGACGATTGCGGCACCGTCATCAATCCGCCAATCGTCGAAGGACAAGTCTACGGCGCGACCGCACACGGCATCGGCGCGGCTCTGATGGAAACCTGCGCCTACGACGCCGTCGGCAACATGCTGACCAGCACGTTCAGCGACTACACACCGATCACATCCGTGAATATGCCCAACATCAAGTATGGCCATATCTCGACGCCGTCGCCCCACAGCTACAGCGGAGCAAAAGGAATGGGCGAAGGCGGCGCAGCGCCGATCCATACCATCTCGTCGGCCTTGCAGGATGCACTCTTCGCCCAAGGTATCTTCATCAACGACTCATTCAACAATGCCGACAGCATTTTCCGCGCACTGAAACAGCACGACGGTGGACAACTCACCAAACTGGTAACAATGGAGAAGAGATAGAAGATAGCGATCTCGATGAAAAAGGTTTGCATCATCGGATGTGGAGCGATCGGCTCACTTTACGCAGCGCACCTCGCGCGCGTCGCAGAGGTCTGGGCCTTAGTCCGCCGTGAAGAGCACGCCCGCGCCTTGAACCGCGAAGGCCTGCACGTTACCGGAAGCCACGAATTCGCAGTCAAACTGAAAGCAACGACCGATCCGGCCGAGTTGCCCGATTTCGATTTCGGCATCGTTGCTACCAAAGCTATTCAGGTCGAGGAATCTATTCGCCCAATCGGCCATCGCTTCGACAATGGAAGCGTTCTCTCCGCGCAGAACGGTCTCGGATCCGAAGAAATCGTAGCCCGCCACACTCGCGGCTACGTGATCCGCGGCACCACATTCATGAGCGGCACTCGCCATGGCGACACGCATGTCCAGTATGAACTCGACACTCCTACCTGGATGGGCCCCTTCGAGCCAACCGGCACGCCTTTCTCGATGGTCAAGGATGCAGCCGATCTCCTTGTCGCTTCCGGACTGAAAGCCGAAGCTCTCCAAGACGCCAAGCCCGCGCAGTGGTCGAAGCTGATCTTCAACGCGTCGGTGAACAGCGCCTCTGCGCTTACCGGATTGCCGCACTCGCCGCACTTCGCCGACGAAGAACAATTTTCTGACCTCGGTCATCTTCTACATGCCCTGATCGAAGAAGGAAAGCGCGTAGCAGAAGCCGCCGGAGTGCATCTGCATGAAGACCCCTGGGCGATGAACCGGATCGGCGCGATGACGAATCATCCGCCATCGATGCTGTATGACATCCGCCGCCAGCTAACAACAGAAATAGAGTTTCTTTCAGGCGCAATCGCCCGCGAGGCCGAGCGTGCCGGAATACCGGCGCCACTGCACACGGCAATGTATCGACTGATAAGGGGAAAAGAAGCAGCCTGGCATTTTCAGGAAGAAAACAAACCGGTGACTGTGCACTGACATGCCTTGGCCCGTCGACAACACGAAGCTCGACCGGGTTCGCGCTCTCATGAGAGAGCAAGAGCTCTCCGCCCTCGTGTGCCGCGCCCCAGACAACGTTCTCTATCTCAGCAACTACTGGTGCATGAAGGGCTACGATGCCGTTGTGTTTCCGCAGAAGGGGGAGCCCACTCTGATCGCGCTCGAACCGCAACAGGCGGACGCCGAACGCAATTCATGGACCAAAGACATCCGCTATTTCAAGGGATACGACGATCACGATCCGCGGCCGCCGGCCTCACCGACAAAGTCGCCCTCGAACTCAACATGGGCACGCAGTCCGCTGACCGCATGGTGGGCGAGCCGACCACGTTTATGTTGTCCTACTTCGATTCGTTCAAGAAATTCTGCGGACAAGTCGTCGACGCCACCCCTCTGCTCAACGAAGCGCGCGCCATCAAAACCGCGCAGGAAATCGAGCGTATGCGCCTAGCCAATGAACTGGCTGCACTGGCTATGGATTACACCCGTGCAAACATGAAGCCGGGAATGAAAGAAAGCGAAGTCGGCGCCATGTACGAAGGCTTCGTGCACGGCATCGGCGTCGGTTACAAAGGCAAAGTTGAGATGGCGCGTGCCTTCACGCTGGTCTGGTCAGGTAAGGGCATCGCGACCTTTACGGCCACTGGCGACCGTCCCATTCAAAAAAATGAGCCAACGCTGTTCGAGGTTTGGGTATGCGCCGACGGCTATTGGACCGACCTCACGAAAAATGCCTGTCCCGGCGAGTTGACGCCTGAATACCATAAGCTGCTGGACCTTCTTCTCAGAGTTTTTAACGAAGGCGTTTCATTCGCGCGCGACGACGCCAGTTTTCCCGAACTCGACAAGTTGATTCGCGCCCGCATCGCCGAAGGCGGATATCCTGGTCAGCCGTCTCATCCGATCTGCCACGGTGTCGGCGCGCGTGCTCACGAGCAGCCGTATGCGCATCAGGCTGGGACAGGGACAATTAAGAAAGGGATGGTGTTGGCGATCGAGCCGGGAATTTATTGGCCGGGCGGCGGCGGCCTTCGGTTAGAAGATGATTTTTGGATTACTGATAAAGGCAACGAGAAGATGTGCACCGATCCCGACGATTTTCGTCTAGCCAAGGGAAGTATCAGCGTCTCGCCGGCATCGGTGAATCGAGTAGCAAGCGACTAACGACAGAAGACAAACGACCAACCGTGCAAACTAATACTAAACCAGCCGCCGCCCTCGATCGGAAACTAGTCGAGCGCATCCTCGCCGAAGTCCGCGAGGACGAAATCGTTTCCATGTCGTCCGACGTCATCAATATCTCCAGCCCCACGGGAGAAGAGTTGCAGATGGCTCAGTACATGCAATCCGCGCTGCAGCAGATCGGCCTCGACGTCACCTGGCAGGAAGTAGAAGATGCGCGCGCCAATGTGGTCGGCCGCTGGAAAGGCACCGGCGGCGGCAAGAACCTGATGTTCAACGGCCACATGGATACCTCGAACACCGGCCGCGAAGATTTTCTCACTGGAATCGGCTACAAGGCGCACGCCGTGGTCAAAGACGGATTCATTTATGGCCTCGGCATCTACAACATGAAGGGTGCGCTGGTCTGCTATACCAACGCCGTGAAAGCCCTGCAGCGCGCTGGCATTCGCCTGAAGGGCGACGTCATCATCGCAGCCGTTGCCGGCGAAATCGAAAAGACGCAGTGGGGCGAATTCAGAGGCAAGGAATATCGCGGCTACGGATGCGGCACGCATTACCTCGTCAATCACGGCGTGTTGCCCGACATGTGCATCCTCGGCGAGCCGACCGACATGCATGTTGTGCTCGAACACTTCGGCTCCATGTGGGTCCGCATTTCTTGTACTGGCATCTACGTCCACACCGCTTTCTGTGAAGGCCGCGAAGAGATGAATTCCATCCGCCGCATGCTCGAACTCATGCCGCCCATCCTGAAATGGATTGAATCATGGGAGAAGAAGGCTGCCTACGGCGGCAAGAAAGCGCTGGTGAACCTCGGCGGAATCCGCGGTGGACACGCCTGGCGCGCCAGTCGTACTCCTGAAAAAACAGATCTCTTCCTGGACGTGCGCGTCCCGCCCACCGTTCCAATGCCGGATGCCCGCCGCGACATTCAAAACATATTTCTGGATCTTGAGAAACAACATCCGGACTGGGGTCTGGAATTCGAAACCTATGTTTCCGTCCCAGGTGCACGCATCAATGAAGACCACGAAATGATCCGCGCCATCGATCGTAACCACCAGCAGATCATCGGCAAAAAGCCTGAGCG
>QIAJ01000051.1 GCA_003225495.1 Acidobacteriota bacterium | reverse complement strand
CGGTTATCTTAAAAAATGGGAAAGCCTTTGTCCAGGCCGGGGCGGGCATCGTAGCCGATTCAGATCCGGTACGAGAGCGCGAAGAAACGGAGCGCAAAGCTATGGCAGTCCTGGCAGCGATCGCGCGCGCGAAAAATCTGTAGCGGCAGGCGTGTCGCCTGCGAGAATTCGAATGCAGCCGACACGGCTGGTACCAGAGAATGCTGCTCCTGATCGATAACTACGATTCCTTCACTTACAATCTCGCGCAGATTTTTGGTGAGCTCGGCGCCGAGGTTTTCGTTAAACGTCATGATGAGATCGGGCTGACTGACATCCGACAGTTTGCTCCGGAACGCATTTGCATTTCACCGGGACCAGGCCGGCCCCGTGACGCCGGAATCAGTTGCGATGTCATCCGTGAATTCGGACCGCGCGTCCCACTGCTCGGCGTCTGTCTTGGTCATCAATGTATTGGTGACGTTTTCGGCGCCGAGATTGTCCGCGCTCCGCGATTGATGCATGGCAAAACGTCGTCGATCTCCCATCGGGGCGCGGGTCTGTTCAGGGATATTAGACAGCCGTTCGAGGCGACACGTTATCATTCGCTAGTAGTAAAACGCGATAGTCTGCCGGATTCGCTTGTCATCACCGCGCAATCTGATGATGGGGAAATTATGGGGCTGCAACACCGTGAATTTCCGATTCACGGAGTCCAATTTCACCCGGAATCAATTTTGACGAGTGAGGGAATTAAATTACTGGCGAATTTCCTGTCGTCCTGAGCGAATGCCGAGCAATCCCGGCGCGAAAGCCGTGAGGTGATTTCGCGGGATGCTCGACTTCTCTGAGGAGATCGAGCTACGTGATCAGGTCGTGAATGGTGCGCACCTCTTTCGCCATTTGCTCGAATTCCTCGAGAGTGAGCGCTTGCGCGCCGTCAGAGAGTGCTTCTTCTGGTTTGCAGTGCACTTCGATCATCAAACCATCGGCGCCGACGGCAACTCCGGCACGCGCGAGCGGTGTGACCATGTAATTTTTTCCCGTTCCGTGTGAGGCATCGATGATTATGGGCAAATGAGAAATACGTCGGACTGCCGGAACAGCAGCAAGATCGAGGGTGTTGCGAGTGTGCTGAGCGAAAGTGCGGACCCCGCGTTCGCACAGGACAATCTGGTAATTGCCTTCTGACATGATGTACTCGGCAGCGAGCAACCATTCCTCCAGCGTTGCCGCCATTCCCCGCTTGAGCAAGACAGGTAATTTCGAACGTCCGACGCGCCGCAGCAGCGTGTAATTTTGCATGTTGCGGGCGCCAATCTGAATCATGTCGGCATATTTTTCGACGAGATCGACCCCCGCTTCATCCAGTGCTTCGCTAACGATTTTTAGACCAAATTTTTCGCGGACATCGACAAGTATTTTCAAACCTTCCTCACCCAAACCGGCGAAGGCATAAGGAGACGTACGCGGTTTGAAAGCGCCGCCGCGGAAAAATTTAGCGCCGGAATTTTTCACCACCCCGGCAATGGCAAAAGCTTGCTCGCGCGTCTCGATCGCACACGGCCCGGCAATCATGGCGAGCGAGCCATTTCCGATTCGGGCACCGTCCACATCAACGATCGTCCGATCCTGCTTCAGATCGAGCGTGATCAGTTTGTAAGGTTTGCTGACGCGAATGGCTTCGGCTACTCCCGGCAAATTCTCGAAATGCTGCAGACTAATTGCACCCTTATTGCCGGTGATGCCAATGGCGGTGCGAGTGGCGCCGGGCATGATGTGTGCGCGCAGGCCGAGCGACTGAATCACCCGAACGACTCCGGCGACTTCGGCTTCGGTGGCATTGGCATTCATCACGACGAGCATAAGCGAACTTCCTTTTTCCTATGCAATGGCGCTAGCTGCAAGCCAGTCTCGCGCACCCTCGATGTCCGCATTCGTCAGTTCGTGCCCGCCTGGCTGTTGTCGAACCTCCACTTCGGCACCGCGCTGGCGGAACAATTCGGCTAGCGCATCGACCTGCTCTGACGTCGCAATCGGATCGAACCGCCCACTGCAGAGGAGGATGGCGAAATTTTCCAGCGAGTTGTTTGGGACACCACGGGAAAGCGGTGGCATTGGACGAAACAAAATCGCGCCCCGTAAATTTAACAGGCCAAGCAGAAGCATAGCCGAGGCGATGTTCGCACCATTGGAATAGCCAACGGCGACGGCGGCGCCTTCGTCGAAGTCATATGTCTTCGCCGCAGCGGAAATAAACTTTGCGAGCTCGTGCGCGCGCACGACGACATCTTCTTCGTCGAAAACACCCTCGGCTAGTCGACGAAAAAAGCGGGGTGCGCCATTCTCCAGGACTTTTCCCCGCGCACTGAGGATGGATGCATCAGCGTCAATGGCACGTCCGAGCGGCAGAAGGTCATCTTCGTTTCCGCCCGTGCCGTGTAGCAACAGCAATGTTCGATGGCTCGTGCCGTGAACAAATCGATGAATGAAATCGTTCATCAAGCTGTCGAATGGTGGAGATGAATGACGGGAAGGGTACGCTCGATCTCAGCCCGGTTTGATTCGTATATCGGCGGAAGTTTTAGCGCCTCGCCCAATTGATCGGCGGATTCATCAATCAGGAATCCAGGCCCGTCCGTGGCGATTTCAAACAAAATTCCGTTCGGCTCGCGAAAATAGATTGAGTGAAAATACTGGCGATCGATAACCGGCGTAACGTTAAGACCACGGGTGACGAGCTGCTCGCGAAGACGTAATTGTTCGTCATCATCCGCCGCGCGAAAAGCGATGTGATGCACCGTGCCGACGGCGACCTTGCCAAAGTCGCCTCGCGACGATACCACGTCAATGTCCGAGACGACATTTCCTGCGCTGCCGCGAAAACGTCGTCGATTCTGTTCTTCGACAACAAATTCGAACCCGAGAATCTCGGTAAGTAGATTTTCTGTTCGTTCCGGCCGACCGATGGCAAGGGTCGGCGCGGCGAATCCTCTGATTCCGTCACCCATTACACCGTGATCCCGAGCATCGTCGAGCGATCCGGAGGAAGTTGCCCTAAAAGGTTGGCTATGAGACCCCTCAGCTTCGCTGGGGATGACCGATGACTCGATCAGCTCCAGCAACAACCCATCGGGATCGATGAAACGTAGTGCGTTGCCCCCGAAGCGGCCGGCTATTTCCTCGGCGTTTACCTGATTCTCCCACAACCGGTGTTTCCAAAATGGAATCGAATCGCGCGGAACGGCGAAGGCCACTGCAGTCACCTGCCCGCTTCCGCGGACGCCTCGTCGTGCGCCGGGCCACGGGAAAAACGTCATGATTGTTCCCGGGCTGCCAATGCCATCTCCAAAATAAAAATGGTAACTGCCGGGATCGTCGAAATTGACCGTGCGCTTTACCAATCGCAAACCAAGAACTTCGGAATAGAAACTCAAGTTCTGCTGCGGATCTCCCGCGATGGCGGTGATGTGATGAATTCCGGCGCTGAGCATAGAATTTGGAAGGCGAAAGCGTAACGTGCCCGGTAAATATAGCGATGAATTTTTAAACTTGTCGCAAGCCGGAATAGGGCGTTACAATTTTTCTATGAAGACGCTTTTACTTGCTTTGTTGACAGCAACAATTGCAATTCCGCTCGTCTCAGCGGAGCCGAAACAGGAAAAAGCAAAACAGGCAAAGTGGAAAATTACTGGCCAACTGGAAGAGGCCTGTTCCTGTAATGCGGCGTGCCCATGCTGGTTCGTCTCCAAGCCGACGCGGCCGACCTGCGGTGGCAGTCAAGTGCTCTTCATCCAAAAGGGAAATTACGGAAACGTGAAGCTCGATGGACTCGCTATTGCCAACTACGCGGAGAGTCCCGAAAACCAGACGATGATGGATTCTTTCGG
>QIAJ01000246.1 GCA_003225495.1 Acidobacteriota bacterium | reverse complement strand
CTGGAAGAAGCGCGCATTGAGACCAGCAGCATTACGCAAGTCAATGAACTCGGCACCCTTCTGCAAGCCTGTAAATCGAGTGATGAAGCCTTTCGCATAATCCCGGAACGCATGGTTCGGCTTTTCCCAGCAACCAGCGGCACACTTTCACTGCTCAATGCTTCCCGGAACCGGGCAGAATCGGTGGCCGCATGGGGATACCATCCACCCGACCATCTTCAATTTGCATCGGCTAACGGCGTCATTATGTCCGACGCAACGGCGGATGTGATCCGTGAGAGTTCCGTCGAGGGCAAACTTCGAACGGAGAGCAAGCCTGTCTCAATCCCGCTCGTCGCGAACGGGGAAGCAATCGGAGTGCTTTCCATCCAAGATGACAGTCGCCTTCCAGGCGCGGCGCCGTACTCTGACTCTGAAGAACTCTCTCGGCGTCACGAATTGGCTTATACGATTGCCGAACACATCGCTCTTACCGTTTCCAACCTCGACATGCGCGCAGCGCTGGAGGTGCAAGCCACCCGCGACCCCCTCACCGGTCTCTACAATCGTCGTTACATGCAGGAATTTCTGGAGCGTGAAATTCACCGTGCACGCAGGCGGAGCCGTCCGCTCTCGCTCATGCTGGTCGATGTCGATCACTTCAAGCGTTACAACGACACCTTTGGTCACGCCTCCGGTGACGAAGCACTGCGTTTTGTTGCGGAGACTTTGCTTCTCAACGTGCGCGCTGAAGACCTGGCAGTCCGTTATGGCGGTGAGGAGTTTGTCGTCATTCTGCCGGAATGCTCGCTGCAACAGGCCGCGCTTCGAGCGGAGGAGATCCGCATGCGCCTTAAGGAACTCTACGTTGCCAGGCCTGGAGAATTACCCGGCCCGGTAGCCGCATCCATCGGGGTTGCCGCTTTCCCGGTAACGACCGATCAGGTAGACCTTCTGATTAAATGCGCTGACGAGGCTCTCTATCAGGCCAAGCACGAGGGTCGTGACCGGGTGGTGGTCGCTCGCCCGCAGAACATCGAGTTACGGCAAGCGTTGCTGGCGGAGGGGGGACGCTAATTCGGTCGCCATGGCGTCAGAATCGGAATCATTCAAGCATTCTTAAGGAATCCGTATACGCGAATTTTCACTGGCTATCCCGCGAAGCCCGGTTTTCGCGAGAACTTTAGTCGGACTTCTGATACAACGAATCTCCATGTCTTCTGGAGATTCACACTCCGAATCCGGTCTTCGCCATCAACTCAGCGCCGGTCAGATGACGATGGTTGCGGTGGGCGGTTCGATTGGAACGGGCCTCCTGCTAGGGACCGCGGCCGCGATCGAACTGGCTGGCCCCGCCGTGATTCTCAGCTTCATTCTGGCCGCGTTCATCAGTTGGACTGTCGCTCTCGCGCTCGGCGAACTCGCCAGCACTCATCCCGCGGCAGGATCATTCGGCGTGTATGGGGACCTCTATCTCAACGACTATGCGGGGTTTATCTCACGCGCTGGATACTGGCTCGCCATCGCAGTCTCCATCGGCGCGGAAATGGTTGCGTCCGCGACTTATATGCAACTCTGGGTCCCGAGCGTACCCGCGATCGTATGGGTGCTGATATTTTCGGCGTTGCTTCTCGGCGTGAATCTTCTCAGCGTGCAAGCCTTCGGACGCTTCGAATTCTGGTTTGCGATGATCAAAGTGGCCGTGATCGCGGCCTTCATCCTGCTCGGTGCCGGTTTGCTCCTCTCCGGGCGCGCTCACCCGCAATACACAGCTCACGGTGGATTCTTTCCTCTCGGCATCGCCGCACCGCTGCTTGCGATCACCTTCGCGATTTACGCCTTCGGCGGAGTCGAGTTCGTCGCTGTTACCTCCGGTGAATCGACTTCCGCCGCCGAGGTTGCCCGCGCCGTGCGCATGACTTTTCTCACTCTGACTTTTCTTTATCTGGGCGCAATCATCGTTTTGGTCGGCGTCATGCCCTGGAACCATGCCGGCGTCACCGAGAGCCCGTTTGTCACTGTCTTTCGATCCGTGAAAGTTCCCGGGGCGGCTCACTTCATGAATTTCGTAGTTTTGACCGCAGCGCTCTCTGGCGCGAATGCGGCGCTCTACATATCCAGCCGCATGCTGTTTTCGCTCGCGCGCACCGGGTGGGCTCCGCCTGCATTAGGGCGCCTGAACTCCAAAGGCTCACCTACTCTAGCTTTGCTGGTTTCATCCTACGGGATCATCGTCGCTCTCGTTTTGGAGCGTTGGGCGGCGTCGAATGCCTTCGTTTATATTTTGCGCGGCGCCTTCTTCGGCATGATGCTCTCGTGGATTGTCTCGCTGGCCGCCCACATTTCTTTTCGCCATCGCCTGAATGCTGAAGAAGCCGCCGCGATTCCCGCTCAATCCCCGCTTAAGGGATGGGGCTCAGTGATCGGCTTGGTCGTGGTTCTCGCTGCCATTGGGAAGACCTGGTACGATTCGCGCGTCAACCTGATTAGTGGAGTGTCGTTCTTGACCGGTCTGACAGTCCTTTACTTCATTCTGCGGCCGGGCAACGCTCGAAGCAATCCCAACCCTGGTTCGAAGTCGATCTGACTCTCGGAGGGCGTCGTCCCTCAGTGGCCGCATTACAATAGAGAGTATGCTCGACGCTCTCCTGCGCTACCGCTCCGAATTCCCAATCCTGGAGCGAACCAACTACATGATCTCAAACTCGCTCGGCGCCATGCCTCGCGCAGTTTATAACGCGCTTCACGGGTACGCCGACACCTGGGCCACGCGCGGAGTGCGAGCCTGGCAGGAACGCTGGTGGATGCTGTCTCTGGAAGTCGGCAATGAATTGGGCGCGCTAATGAATGCGCCGGACAATTCAGTCTCCGTGCACCAGAATGTGACGACATGTCAGGCGGTGGTTGCCTCCTGCTTTAATTTCGGCGCCAAGCGAAACAAAATTATCTACAGCGATTTGAACTTCCCTTCCGTAATGTATTTCTGGGAAGCGCAACGACAGTACGGCGCGCAGGTACACATGGTCAAGGCCGACGACGGCATCCACGTCCCGACGGAGCGCCTGCTGGATGCCATCGACGAACAAACGCTGCTGGTCCCCATTTCGCACGTTATTTTTCGCAGCGCCTACATCAACGATGCGAAGGCGATCATCGAGAAGGCACACAAAGTCGGAGCGCACGTGGTACTCGACACGTTCCAGTCACTCGGCACCGTTCCTGTCGACGTCACGGATCTCAACGTAGACTTTGCCTGCGGCGGAGTGTTGAAGTGGCTATGCGGCGGGCCAGGAGTCGCCTATCTCTACGTTCGCCCTGACCTCGGGAAGAAACTCGAGCCGAAGCTCACGGGATGGTTTGCTCACCAGGATTCCATGGCCTTCGAGACCGGTCCTATCCGCTACACCGATCCTCCGTTTCGTTTCATGAATGGGACCACGCATATTCCGTCACTCGAAGCATGCCGTCCGGGGCTGAAGATCATTCGCGAAGCAGGACTCACGAATATCCGCGATAAGTCTAAACGCCAAACGGCCCGCTTGATAGAACTTGCCGATCAGCACGGATGGCGCATCAACACTCCGCGCGACCCAGAAAAACGCGGCGGCACCGTGTCCATCGACATGCCCGAATCCCAACAGGTCTGCCAGGATTTGGTCGCCCGCGAAATTCTCGTAGACTGGCGACCTAGAGCCGGCGTGCGGTTCTCGCCGCACTTCTACAACACAGATGAAGAGATCGATCTGGCTATCGCGGCCGTTGAAGAGATTCTCAAAGGGCGCCGAGTAGCCGTTTAGCACGGCGGAGTCTTCATTTATCGCGCAATTCTTTCTATCTCTACCGCGCATTCTAGCGATGATTCCTAAAGGCAACCGGCGATCTGAATCGTAGCGCACGAACTCCTCCTGTGAGCGCTATAGATGCCTCAGTTACCTCGGTAAGCCTCGCACCAGGTTTTATTGATGCCGGTGCGCACCTCCCTTCTTATCCTCAATAGAGCGCCACTCAACCGTTCGAAAAGACTGTCAGCCGCCTACTCATGCCCTTGCCCAATGAGCTGATACTTCTGTCGATAGTTGCCGTTGCGGGCGGTTGTTACGGCTTCATTCTCGGATTTCGTCTGCTCGCCCGGAAACGACTTCTCCTTAACCCCCCAACTTCCAAAATCCGCAGCGCTTCGCTCGGACTGGTCGAAATCAACGGAGTGGCGAGCAGTCCTTACAGCCTGCCCGCCGCCATCTCTGGCTTGCCGTGCTTTCTTTACCAGACCACGGCATGGGTCCAGAGTTCCCTTCTTCGTCGATGACGGCACTGGACAGTTGCTGGTCAACCCACACGGCGCCGAATTGGACCTTCATCGCGACTTCCGTCAGACCTACAGTGACACCATCTTTGCACCGCACGCCCCGCCACAGGTCAGTAACTTTCTGGCTCGTCATGGGGCAACTGAAGCTTCGAAGGTTCGCATCGAAGAGCGCTGTATCAAGCCGAACGACCTTCTGTTCATCATCGGGACTATGGCGGAAAATTCTGGCATCGAGGTGAAGCCGTCCCAACTCGCGGTAATACCGCACAATCTCACTCCGACGAACTTATCCCTTCAGCCTGATTTACCCGTCGCATTCCCGGAGGTCATTCGTCTGTCTGAGCCCAGCAATCCCTCAGTGCCCCTCGACATCACGCAGCAGTCGAAAGTTGCCGCCGCCCTCACAATGGCCGGCATCGTGAACGCGGCAGCCTGGACGGCAGCAGGTATTCCTTATCGCGGTGTGACCGTTGCGGATTCGCCGCGCCTCTCGCAGGTCAGCGTGAATGGCGACGATGAGAGCAAAGATAAAGGTAGGAGAATTCCAGAAAAGCCCAACCAGCAAGCCCATTTCAATCTCACGCCGCCGGTCGTGCTCATGAAAGGAGAAAATGATCCTATCTTCGTGATTTCCTCTGGCAGCCGGCACGATCTGGTCCGTTCTTTGCGGTGGAAGTCCGCCGCCATGATCTGGTTAGGTGCCGCTCTGATGTTGCTAGGCATCTACGTCCTGCTCGCACATTGGCAGTTTCTCTAGCTCGAAGCTAGTGACTCATATCTCGTCTGCAACTGCTAAAATACCCCCGTGCCTGAACCCGTCCGGATCGGAATTCTTGGAGATTTCAACACCGAATTCCGTTCCCATCACGCCACCACTGAGGCGCTGCAGCATTCCGCCAAGAAGCTTGACATAGAACTGGAATCCGTCTGGCTGCCGACGCCTTCGTTGCTCGCGCCTGACGCCCCAAAAATCCTCGAGATGTGTGACGGCCTGTGGGCCGCGCCCGGCAGCCCGTATCGGAGTTTCGATGGCATGCTCAAGGGCATCCAGTTCGCGCGCGTGCACGACTGGCCATTCCTCGGGACCTGCGGAGGCTTCCAGTACACCCTGATCGAATGCGCCCGGAACGTACTCGGAATGAAAGACGCCACCACCGCTGAGGAAGATCCGAACGCGAAGAATATCATCATCTATCCCGTCGCCTGTGCCGTGCCAAAGCGGGCCGAAGGGGCACCCAAGCTGTCGGGACCGGTTCCCAAGATTCGTCTCCGTCCAGGCTCTTATTTGGCTGGCTATTACGGCAAAGAGGTTGTGGAAGAGGAGTATTTCTGTAACTTCGAAGTGAACCCGGAATTCGAGTGGACTGCGATGGAAGCGGGCTTTCCGATTGTCGCTCGCGGCGCCGGAGAAGAATGCCGTGCCATCGAATCTCCCTCGCACCAGTTTTTCATCGCGACCCTCTTTCAACCGCAACTTTCATCTACTGCCAAAAAGCCGCACCCGCTCGTAATGGCGTTCGTACAAGCCGCCGAAAACTGGTCGCGCAAGAAGCTCGACGACTCGATCCTGGCTTAGCTGGTTCGGGACGGACACTCTAGTCTCAGCTTCAGTTGGTGCTTTTCTCAGCCGACTCCACGTTACTTCGATTTCTCGGCCACCAATACCACAAACGTATCTGGCTCGACTTTTCTCTCCGGCAACACCTTTGCCGTTACCGTAAAAAGTTCGTGAGTCCTTGGATCGAGCGCCATAGTCCGGGCATGGTCTTGCGTCTTTACTGTCTCCGCTACGCTGAACTTGTCCGCCGATTCCTCACGAACCACGGTGATCGTTCCGTCTCCGGCTGATGCAAAAGCGAGCTTCTGATCCGGGTCGAAGGCAGTGGCATCACAGCCTTCTCCAATGTCCGGCATTGCAATCACTTTCCCGCTGTCCGCATTCACGATGGCCATCTTCTTGTTGCCGCCACATCCAGCGAACAACCGCCGGTTCTCTTTATCGAGCGTGAGCCCGGTTGGTTCCTCACAACCGGAAAGTTTCCAGCGCGACTTCACGGTCAGCTTTTGCGGATCGAACGCCACGATTTCAGCCGTATCCTCGATGTTGACGAACATCGTGCCTTTTTCGTCGCTCGCGGCAAACTCCGGCTTGCCACCCAGATCGATCTTGCCGACGACTTCACCCCTGGCTGCATCCAGCGCCGTCGTGTCATGACTGGTCGCATTGAACGTAAAGACGCGCTCCGTGAAACGATCGAAGACAATCGCGTCC
>QIAJ01000245.1 GCA_003225495.1 Acidobacteriota bacterium | reverse complement strand
GCAGTGTGCGTCGAAGGAGTCCCACCGCCAACAACCGTAAGGGGGCCCACAAACCGGTAGCCTTTGCCCACGACTGTCTGCAGAAACTTGGGATTTTCCGGATCGTCGCCCAGCGCTAGGCGAATTTTGCGGACAGCGGTATTAACGCCCTGTTCGGTGTCGAGGAAAACGTCCTTCCCCCAAAGCTTCTCGATGATCTCTCGACGGCCGACGAGCTGGTCTTTCCTCCCCGCCAGCAGGATCAGTAGCTCCATCGGGATCTTCTCCAGGCGAAGCACACGATCGCCCCGGCGAAGCTCGTAGCGCACCGTATCAAGTTCGAGTGAATCGGGCTGGGCTACACTTTCTGACACACGATTGCCCCTCCGAAAGGTCGCGCTATTTTACTCCGCTTCCGCCGCCCGGGATCGAACCTTTTATTTACCAAGACTTACAGCTCTAGCCAATCTTGATACAAGCACAATACTTCCTCCATTGCGCCATTTCGGGCGGTTCGCGTATGACCGCACACAGCCGGACGAGTCCCCGCGCTTCGGCCCAAGGAGATTTCACAAATGATACGAATTACAGCTTCTGTACTGACCTCTGTGATGTTCGCCGCACTTATCTGCTTGAATGCCGCGGCGCAGGCGGTCACCGAAGTTCAACTCTCTCAAGACCAGGTCGTCTACGAATTTGTCGGCCAATTCAACAACAACGGCGCCGCATCGCAGCAGTTTGGCTACTTGTCCAAAATCAATGGTCTGGACGCGATCTTCAGCGCCGAACCGGAAAATGAATCCACCGCGCTCTTTACCTTTGTTACCAATGCAAACACCGATCGAGTCATCGTGAATGGACCGTTCAAGATCCTCAACCGTGCAGGCACGACCACCATTTACCTGAACACTCCTCCGTCGGACTTCAACAACCCAACAACTTTCAGCCAGGGGACACCGATTCAGGTGTCGGACTACCGGCAGCAGGTGATTCTGAATACCGTTACCAACAGCTTCCAGACGGAGCACACGAACACCGTGACAAGCAGCAAATCGTTTTCACTGAACGGAAACACGTATCGACTGGGCCGTTTGGGTGCTGCGTTCAGAACCAACTATTCTGGCCAGGTTAATCCGACGGCCCCGCCCAGCGGATGGTTTGGAGGCAATGCTGTCGGAATCAAGAAACCCTAGAAGTCTAATCAGCGGTATTTCCCAGCGCTCTAATGGCGATGAGCGCTGGGATGATCCGCTAGGTATCTGTCGGCCTGAGCAATGCCCCTCCAATCTCACCTGTCGTGGTTGACTTTGTTCTAGACCCCCTCCCTCCTTTCCGGATAACGTGACAACACCGTTATTGTGCAGGATTAAGCGCCCGATGCTCCTGGGGATGGCGCAACTGAATCTCATTGAGGTTCCGCTATGTCTTCATCCGTCATTGGCAGTCCGTCGCTACCGCCTCAGGTCGACACCAAGAAGTTGCCTTTTTGGCAGAACGGCATGTCCGCTGTCGTTGGAATCGCAGCCGCCAGCTTCGCACTGCACATGTTCTTCAACAATCGCTACGGGTACTTCCGCGACGAATTCGACTACATCATCTGCGGACGCCATCTCGCCTGGGGCTACGTAGACCAGCCGCCGCTGGTGCCGGTATTGAGCCGGATCTTCCTCGCGATATTCGGCGACTCGTTGCGCGCGGTTCGGCTCATGCCGGTTCTCGCCATCTCCCTGACCATCATTCTCAGCGGCATGATTGCGCGCGAACTGGGCGGCAAGCGATTCGCGGTCGTGCTGACTACGATAGCCGTCCTGATCTCACCGATCTACTTATCGAACGCCAGCCTCCTTACCAGCAACTGTCTCGAGCCGCTGCTGTGGATGGGCTGCGTGTACTTTGCGATCCTCGCCGTCAAGCGCGACGAACCTCGCTACTGGCTATGGTTCGGCGTGGTGGCGGGTATCGGACTGCAGGAGAAGTATTCGATAGCCGTGCTCGGTTTCGGAATCATTGTCGGCCTACTTTTGACGGAACATCGCCGCGTTTTTTGGAACAAATGGATCTGGTTGGGCGGCGCCGCTGCCTTCCTGATCTTCCTGCCGAACCTGATCTGGAATATCGCGAACGATTGGCCATTCGTCCAACTCATGCACAACATCAAGGCAAATGGCCGCGATATAGTCCTCTCACCCTGGCAGTACTTCGCTCAGCAGATACTCATCGTCCATCCCCTTAATGCGGTGCTCTGGATCACCGGCGTAGTTACACTGCTGCTCACTCCCCGCTTCCGTCCGTATCGCTTTCTTGGATGGGCCTATCTGATCTGCATCGCTGTGTTCGTCGCGCTCAAGGGGAAGGCGTACTACCTTGGTCCGATTTATCCGGTATACCTTGCTGTCGGTGCCGTTGTGATAGATGACGGCATTGACCGCATTCGACAGGGATGGCTAAAGCCCGCATTCGCCCTTATGTTGCTCGTCGCGGGCGTTCTCCTCGCTCCGATCGTAGTACCCGTGCTGCCGGTGGATTCGTTTCTTGCCTACATGGACAAGCTGCCATTCAAAATTCCCCGCAGCGAACGCAGCCACGCCCGGGCCGCCTTGCCTCAGCACTACGCCGATCAGTTCGGATGGAATGAAGTTGTGGCGGGCGTTGCGGGGGCCTGGAACCGCATTCCGGCGGAAGAACGCAAAGACTGCGGCATCTTCGCGGAAGACTACGGACAGGCCGGAGCGATCGATTTTCTCGGACCCAGGTTCGGCCTGCCCCAATCGCTCAGCGGACACCAGACCTGGTGGCTATGGGGGCCGCGTGGCTACTCCGGTAACTGCATGATCATTCTGGATGACGATCAGGAGACGCTCGAGCAACTCTGGACTCACGTCGAATTGGTCGGACGAACTCCCGACAATCCGTATGCGCTGGAAAGAAACTTGACCATCTACATTTGCCGCGGTTTCAAACACGGGACTCTGGTCGCGCTTTGGCCGAAGTTGAAAAAGTGGTCGTAAGGGCAGGCGGCACGAGTCGGCTAAATTATTGCGAGCGGCCATCGTTGCTCTTGCAGGGGATTTCATTGCCGGCAACGCGGTAGAGACGAACACTATACTGTTCGCGATGAAGTCCGTAATCGTCGGCACGGCTGGCCACATCGATCATGGCAAGACTTCGCTGGTCAAGGCCCTGACCGGTATCGATGCCGACCGCCTCGAAGAAGAGAAACGCCGCGGCATCACGATCGATATTGGATTCGCGCACCTCAACCTCCCTACCCCGAATGGAGAAACGTTCCGCTTGGGATTTGTCGATGTGCCCGGCCACGAGCGATTTGTCCGTAATATGCTCGCCGGAGTCGGCGGGATCGATCTCGTCCTTCTGATCATTGCTGCCGACGAAGGAATCAAGCCGCAAACACGCGAGCACTTTGACATCTGCCGGCTGCTTTCGGTGAAACGCGGCATCACTGTGCTGACGAAATCCGATTCGGTCGATGCCGACACGCTTGAGGTAGTGCGCCTCGAAGTGGACGACTTTCTGCGCGGATCGTTTCTCGACACTTCTCACGCTCCGCTGCTCGCCGTGAGCGCGCTGACCGGCGTTGGCCTGAACGAACTGCGCAGCGCGCTCACGAAAATCGCCGCGGAAGTTCCGGCAAGAGATTCAGGCGCGCTTGCCCGCCTTCCGATCGATCGAGTTTTTACGATGAAAGGCTTCGGAACGGTTGTGACGGGAACACTCGTCTCGGGAACTATTCGCAAAGAAGAAGAACTGGAAGTTTTTCCCGCTGGCCAATGCCTGCGCGTCCGCGGCGTGCAGGTGTACGGCGCCGCCGCCGAGCAAGCGATCGCGGGCCAACGGACTGCACTGAACCTCGCTGGCGTCTCAACCGACGACCTGGCGCGCGGTATGACGCTCGCGCCCCCGAATATCCTTCACTCTACTTCGCGTCTCGACGTTTCACTCTCGCTGTTGCCTTCCGCCAAGCCCCTCAAAGACCGCGCCCGCGTGCATTTCCATGCTTTCACTATGGAAACGATTGCAGAAGTGCGCCTGCACGGAGCCAAGCAGGTCGCGCCCGGCGGTCAATCCTATGCGCAGCTTCGCTTGGCCGACCCCACGCTTCTCCTGCCGGGAGATCGTTTCATCCTGCGCCAGTTTTCGCCGGTGGTTACGATCGGAGGAGGACTTATCTTGGACCCAACGCCTTTACCGAAGGCGAAGCAGACTCAGGAATTCCTGGCGATTCTCGAGCGCGGCCCCGCCGAGGCGATGCTTGAGGCCCGTATTGAGCGCCGAGGCCAGCATGGAATTTCGCTTTCGCAGTTAGTCGCCGAAACAGGCCTACGTGGGGAATTTGTAATAAATCGGTTGAATGGATCAACGCAAGAAAAGTCTGTGCGACGGATTGGCGACTCGTTCTTAAGCGCTTCTGCCTATGCTCAACTGCTGTCGGCGCTAACGACGCACGTTGCGGAGTTCCACAAAAGGAATCCACTCGTAACGGGCGTCAGCACGGAAGAACTGCGCGACAAATTGCACGTCAGCGGCGAAATCTTTTCGTCTGCAATCGATACATTGGTTCGAGACAGGAAACTGGAAGTTGCTGGGGAGCTCGCCCACCTTCCCGGACGCGGCGTCGTCATGAAAGACGATGAGACCGAATCAAAACAGACCATCGAACAAGCCTTCGCCTCGGCGGGACTGAAGGTGCCATCTCTAAAAGAAGTTCTAGCCAGCCTGAAGGTGGACAAAGTCCGCGCCCAGAAAATCGTTACCCTGCTGCTGCGGGAAAAAACGCTGGTGAAAGTTTCAGACGACCTTGTCTTCCATCAAATTGCGCTCACCGATCTCCGACAGAAAATCGTCGCCCTCAAAGGCACCTCGCCAAAAATCGATGTCGGTCGCTTCAAAGACCTGACAGGTGTAAGCCGCAAATATGCCATCCCCTTACTGGAGTATCTTGATCGCGAGCGAGTCACGCGTCGCATGGGAGACGAAAGAATTATTCTTTAGCGTGAGTCCACAAAGAGAGGTTTTGGCTTTACGGTGTGCTCCCGCGGCTAAAGAGTTTCTTCCGGAAATTCAAGGTCCAGCGCCAGCGGCCCGGTCACGCGATTCGTAAGATTCGCCAGGCCGATCAGCATGTGTAGGTCCACGATTTGCTCATCAGAAAAACTCTTCTTCAGATCTGCAAAGTCCGCATCGGCGGCGGCGTTTGGAGTGCGAGTCAGCTTCTCGGCATAGCGTAGTCCCGCCTGCTCTGCCTCACTAAACCCGGAGTAGTTTCCGCCCTTCAGCGCCTTCATCTGCTCCAAAGTGATCCCCGCGCGCTTCGATCCGACGATGTGATGCTGCGTGCAGTAGTGGCATCCGTTGATCAGCGAGGTGCGCAGGTAGATGGCCTCGTAGAGTTTGCGGTCGAGCGATCGTCCGACACTCGCGTAGAAGCCGAGAAAGCTTCCGAGCATCGCGGGCCGGTGCGCCAGCGCTTTCTGAATGCTGCCCGGCTTGCCTTTCAACTTGCCATCGTAAATTTCTTTGATTTCGGCTGAAGCCTTGTCCGGCTCAATCAGACTGATACGCGCCATCAGATTCTCCTCCATCGCCCCACCTATAATAAACAGCGGGAGAAACTTTGACCCGGGTGCATATCATCGGCGCAGGACTGGCAGGATCGGAAGCGGCGTGGCAGTGTGCACGACGAGGCGTCCCGGTCGACCTGTTCGAGATGCGTCCGGTCAGAACAACGCCCGCCCACCAGACCGCCGACTTTGCCGAACTCGTGTGTTCTAACTCACTGAAGTCCGATAGCGAGTACACGGCCCCATGGCTGTTGAAAGAAGAAATGCATCGTGCCGGATCTCTGCTGCTGAAAATCGCCCGCGAAAGATCGGTTCCCGCAGGGCACGCGCTTGCCGTCGACCGAACTGAATTCTCGCGCGAAGTCACCGAGACAATTTCCCGCGAGCCTCTGATTCATATTCGCCGAGAAGAAGCCGCGCACGTCGATGCGGGGCAAATCACGATCATCGCCACTGGCCCGCTCACATCCGACGCGCTCGCCGAAGAAATCGTGCGGCTGAGTGCCCCTACAGATGGGTTATCTGACAACCCATCGCAGCCGTCCGCCCCACGCCACTCACACCAGCTCTTTTTCTACGACTCGATCAGCCCGATCGTCGAAGCCGACTCCATCGACATGAGTAAAGTGTATTTCGCCGCCCGTTATGACAAGGGTTCCGCCGATTACATCAATTGCCCGATGTCCAAAGACGATTACGACAAGTTCTATGACGCACTTCTCTCCGCGCAGTCTGTGGAAGAGAAAGATTGGGAGAAGCTTAACTATTTCGAGAGCTGCCTGCCAATCGAAGAGATTGCGCGCCGCGGCCGCGACACTCTGCGCTTCGGCCCGATGAAACCCGTCGGACTGAAAGACCCGCGCACCGGGCGTATTCCCTATGCCGCGGTTCAGCTCCGGCAAGAGAATCTGCGGGCCGATTCCTACAATCTCGTCGGATTTCAGAATCATTTGAAATTCGGCGAACAGGCGAATGTGCTGCGGTTCATCCCCGGACTGGAAAATGCTCGCTTCCTGCGGTACGGGCAGATCCACCGCAACACCTACATCAACTCGCCTGCGTTGCTTACTCCGACACTGCAGATGAAAAGTCATCCCCGGCTTCTTTTTGCGGGCCAAATCTGCGGAGTCGAAGGTTACGTGGAGTCCATCGCCACGGGACTACTCGCGGGAATCAATGCCGCGGCGCTGGCGACAGACAACGAGCCTGTCCCCCCACCGCGTGCGAGTGCGTTCGGATCCCTCATTCACTACATCACGCAAGCCGATCCCAGAAATTTTCAGCCCGCCAACATAACATTCGATCTTCTACCCGCGCTCGAAACCCACGTCCGCGACCGTAAAGAGCGGCATCGCTTGCAATGCCAGGCCGCGCTCAACATATTTCAGGAGTGGTGGATCCAGGCTTCGCCCACTCCCGTGGTGAGCGCGACGTTGTCGAACGATTAGTTCACCCTTTGGAACTAACCCCACTCTGTCCGCGTATCTAAATCCAGAGGGTGCTTCGCTTTCGTTTTACGGCACACCCTGTCGAAACCTAGCATGTCTTTCCGCGACCTCATCCAGGACGTCTTCCGAACGCTATGGGCACACCGTGTCCGCACCATGCTGACCATGTTCGGGATCGCCTGGGGCGTGGTCTCCATCGTATTGATGACCGCTGCCGGAGAAGGCCTGCGTGTCGGACAAGCCAGGCAGGCTGAGACCCTCGGCCGCGATCTGATGATCGTCTTCCACGGACGCACCAGTCTCCAGGCCGGTGGAACCCGCGCTGGACGCCTCGTTCACTGGGTTGACTCCGACATCGCCCATCTTCAGTCCGAAGCTGCTGATTGTCAGTACACGATTCCCGAGCTCGAGCAGAACACGGTGCGCTCACACACCGCGTACAATGCCGCTGCCTTCACCGTGACAGGATCTATGCCGGAATTTGGAGAAATTCGTAGCCTGGGAGTAAGTGAAGGGCGCTTCTACAACTCCGACGACATGGCCGAAACCCGCCGCGTCGCGTTTCTCGGCTCGGACGCGAAGAAACAGCTGTTCGGAGGCCGTCCAGCGGTTGACCAACTCGTTTACCTGAACGACATTCCCTTCACAGTTGTCGGCGTGATGTCGTCAAAGAAACAGGACTCCAGCTACGACGGCTGGGACGTCAACAAAATCTTCATTCCTTATTCCTCAATGCGCCGCGACTTTCCCGACAAACCTCCGGCAACATCCGAGACTTTCGACCAGTTGCTGGTCGTGCCGCGATCGGTGGAGCAACACGAAGCGTGCAAGGGAGAAGTTCGACGCGTCCTGGCCCGCCTGCACAACTACGATCCCAAGGATAAGGAAGCTTGCCCCATATGGGACACGATTCAGGAGGCGAAAGCTTTTCGCACCATGACCGACGGCATGAAATATTTCCTGGGTGCCGTCGGTGTCGTTACGCTTTTCCTGGGCGGTCTTGGAGTGATGAATGTCATGCTGGTCGCCGTCCGAGAGCGCACCCGCGAAATCGGAGTACGCAAAGCGATGGGCGCACCTGCGAACAGCATCCTGCGGCAATTTTTTCTTGAGGCACTGACCGTCGCAATGGTGAGCGGCGGGACGGGTTTGCTCATCGCCTTCAGCATCTGCTGGCTGGTAGACCTGCTTCCCATGCCGGATTTCTTTGCGGGGCTACTGCCGACTTGGCAGACAGGAGTATTGGCATTGGCGGTGCTGGGAACGATCGCGATCCTGTCTGCGCTATATCCCGCGCGTCGCGCAGCTGCGATCGATCCGATCGAAGCCTTGCGGCACGAGGCTGGAGGCTAGATGTGGCTTCGCTATCGCTTTTCGAGGGGGCATGGCTTTAGCCGTGCCGCAATAGCTTTATAGAAACGTGGGCTTTAGCCCCGAGGACCAATGCTATTCCAGATCTTCAGCGAAGCATGGATCGCACTGCGAAGGAACCGTACGCGCAGCGCGCTCACCATGCTCGGCATCGTCTGGGGAATCGCTACCGTCACGCTACTGATCGCCTACGGCGGCAGCTTCCGGCAGATTCTTGTTAGCGGCTTCAATGCCTTCGGCAAGGGCGCCGTAATCTGCTGGCCGCAACAAACCAGCGAGCAGCCCGGCGGACAACGCGCCGGAAAGAAAGTTGTTTTCGAACAAGCGGATCTCGAGATGGTAAAGGAAACCGCGAATTTCGTGAAGCACGTCTGCCTGGAAACTGTTCGGCGTCCGGGCATCGCCTATGGAACGCGAATGGTGGGAACGGCTGCCGTTCGCGGGGTTTGCCCCGAATACGGGGAGATGCGCAACGAAGAGCCTTCCGAGGGGCGCTGGATCAACTCGCTCGATGAACTCGAACGCCGCCGCGTGGTGTTCATTGGCGCCCGCGTCCGCGAGCAGCTTTTCGCCGGACGCCCAGCCATCGGGGAAACTGTGCTGATCGGCGGAGTGCGTTTCACGGTCATCGGCACGATGGGTCGCAAGATTCAGCTCAGCAACTATTTCTCCAGCGACGACGAGTCTGCCTGGATCCCCTACTCGGCGGCCGGTGATCTCTGGAACACCAAAGAAGCCGCGGTGATGATATTTGAGCCGGTCGCGCCGCAGTTCGAGCAGCGCGCCATGGCGCAGGTGTTGGCAGCGGTCGCGACCCGCCAGCAATTTTCTCCCACAGACAAGAAAGCGATCCAGATGTTTGGCCGCGAGGAATTCCGGCCGGTGATTAACGGAATCACCATCGGCCTCCAGGTTCTGCTGATCTTCATCGGAATTTTGACTCTCGGCATCGGCGGCGTCGGCGTGATGAATATCATGCTGGTGTCAGTCGACGAACGCATTCGCGAAATCGGATTGCGCCGCGCGTTGGGCGCCCGCAGGTGGCACATCAAGTCCCAGTTTCTGGCGGAGACTCTTCTCATTATGCTGATTGGCGGGGCCATCGGAATTGTGGTCTCATACATCGTTGCCGCGGCGGTCGGCACGTTGCCACTCATGGGGCCACTCTTCGAGGACGACTCCGGCAGGGCCGACATTCACTTGAAAATCTCTCTCTTCACTTTGACGATCTCAACCACTGTGTTGCTCGTAGTCGGCGTTCTAAGCGCGCTCATTCCGGCATCGCGCGCGGCTAACCTCGACCCGGTCGAAGCGCTGCGCTACGAGTAACTCCCCCATAGCACTTGTCACATTCCCTGTTGACGCCCCTCTCGCGCCAGATTACTCTGCGCTTTCAGGAGTGTGCTCTAGTGTCCGTGTCCGCCGTCGATTGTGTTCAGCCCGCGATTCAACACACCCGAGAGCAACTCTTCCGCCGCTTTCGCATTGGACAGTGGTCGCGACTGGCGCTGGTCGGAATACTTGCCGCCGAGATGCATGCCAGCGGCTGCAATTTCGGCAATTTCGGAAACCTCGGCCAGGTTCTTTCGCAGCCGCCACGCCGCAGCAATGAATTTCTCGCGGCTCCCTTCCCAAACATCGACCCTGCACGGATCGCGCAATATGCCGGCCTGATTGCGGCGGCAATCCTGCTGGCGATGATCGTGTTTTTCCTTTTCCTCTATATCAACAGCGTATTCCGGTTCATTCTTTTCGAATCGGTATTGCGCCGTGAATGTTCGATCGGCGAAGGCTGGCAGCGCTGGCACCGCACGGGCCGGCGATTTTTTCTCTGGCAACTGGTCTTGATGTTTTCGACCTGGCTTGCTCTCGGAGTGCTCATCGGAATCCCCGTGCTCTTCGCTCTCTCGGCCGGTTGGTTTAGAGATGCAAAGAATCATGTCGCAGGCATGATCGGTGGAGCGGTTCTGCTGGGCGGCATCCTGTTGATCTTCGTCCTGGCCGCCGCCATCGTGCAGATCCTTGCGAAAGATTTTCTCGTTCCCATCATGGCGCTGGAGAACCTCGACTTTGCCGATGGCTGGAGCCGCCTGCTCGCCATGATGCGTCCCGAACTCGGAAAGTATGTGGTGTATCTTCTGATGAAGTTTGTGCTCTCGATTGCGGCCGCGATTGTGTTTTCCATCGTCGCGATTATTCCCATGCTGGTCGTAATCCTCCCCACAATCCTGATCGTGCTCGCCGGCAAAGCTGCCGGTATGGGATGGAACGCAGCCACAATCAGTCTCATTATTATTTTTGGAACCATGATCGTGCTTGTGCTGATGTATCTGGTAGCGCTGGTCTCGGTGCCCGCAACGGTTTTCTTTCCCGCCTATGCGATGTACTTTTTCGCTGCGCGTTATCCGAATCTCGGCGCGCTGCTCAACCCGGTGCCCATTCCCGTGCCGCCCGCGCCGGAAGCGCCGCCCGTGTTGGGAACGCCTTCGCTTTCGCCACCGCTGCCACCCGAACCTGAGCCCATCGGATAAACTCCGGGAACTCTCGCGGCGCTCGTAGTGTCAAATCCATTCAGACACGCGCGTGCCCGAGAGGAGAAATTCCGATGTCATTCTCAACGGCAGGCAGCGGTCCGTCTGCGCCCCAAATGAACGTCACGCCCCTGATTGACGTTCTCCTGGTGCTGCTCATCATTTTCATGCTGGTGGTAATTCAGGAAAAGCCGAAGGGTTTCGACGCCCAGATCCCACAGGAGCCCAATCCGAAAGACCATTCCGTCCCGCCGCCCGACCGCACCATCATCATCCAGGTGAAGGATGGGAAGACTCCCGATCATCCGGATATCAGGATTAACGACGAGACGGTCGCATGGAGTCACCTGCACCAGCGCCTGGTAGACATTTTCGCCATCCGCGTCGAGCGCATCGCATTCGTAAAAGCCGATGACGACATTGACTTCGAACAGGTTGCCAACGTCATCGACGTCACGCACAGCGCCAGGATCGATCGCATAGGCCTGTTGCACGACGAATCCGCATCCGCCCAGCATCACCGTTAAAACAACACGTAGAGACGCCGCTTTCCGTGTCTCAGACATCCGGCAACACATGGGTTTGCTTTTTTCCCTGCCCGACTGTAAAAGAGCTGAACCGCATGGAGTCGGACAATGTCGGCGAACGTTTTCGAAAGGGTTCAGGCGAGCTTCGCGCAACAACAATTCATGACAACGCTGGGCGCGATGCTCGTCTCGGTAACTCCCGGCACAGTGGAAATCGCGGTCCCTTTCCGCGCGGATCTTTCTCAGCAGAACGGCTTTCTTCACGCCGGAGTCATCACCAGCATTCTCGACTCAGCCTGCGGCTATGCTGCATTGAGTGTCGCCTCAGAAAAGTTCAACGTCCTCAGTGTCGAGTTCAAAGTAAATCTGCTGTCGCCCGCAGTGGGAGAACGGTTCGTGGCACGTTCCCAAGTTAAACGTGCAGGTAAAGTGCTGACGGTCGTCGCAGCGGATGCTTTTGCCATCCGCGGCACGGAAGAAAAACTGATCGCCACGATGCTCGCAACCATCATCACCACAAACGCTACCGCGCCCGATTCTTAATCCAGATCGGCGTCCCCAAAAATCCAAATGCCGCGCGAATCTGATTCTCCAGAAATCTCTGATAAGAAAAATGCAGCTTCACGGGACGATCCGTAAACAGAATAAACATCGGCGGCGCCACCGCTGCCTGCGTCATGTAGTAAATCCGCACTCGTTTACTCACCGGCACCGAAGCGCGGTCGAAATCAACGGTCTTCAGAAAGCGATTCATCTCGCCCGTAGTCACGCGCTTGCGCCGCTCTTTCGCGACTTCCTCGATCATCGGGAGAATCCGCTCCGTCCCTTTGCCGTTCTCGGCCGAGATAAACAGCACGGGCGCGTAACTCAAAAATTTCAACCCGTAGCGCAGCCGTTCTTCGTACAACTTTCGGTCCTGCGGACGCCTCGCCTCTTGAATACGCGCCGCTTTCGACTGGCTTACTGCCCGCTTTTCGCCGCTTGTCACCAGGTCCCATTTGTTGACGATGATAATCACCGACCGCCCGCTCTCATCAGCGTAACCAGCAATCGATGCATCCAGCCCGCTGACACCCTCCGTCGCATCCACTAGGAAAAGCACGATGTCGGCGTCTTCGGCATTCTTCCGCGCCATTACAACCGAGAGCTTCTCGGCCATAAGGTGAGTCTTGCCCTTGCGTCGAATGCCAGCGGTATCGATAAACCGGATCTTGCGTCCGTTATGCTCGATGACTTCGTCTACGGAATCGCGCGTCGTTCCCGGGATGGGCGAAACAATCGCCCGCGCACTCCCTGTCAGCCGGTTCAACAAAGTTGACTTGCCAACATTCGGATGCCCAATAATCGCCACCTTGATCTCATGAGGCTCCGGCTCAACGGCGCCCTCCTCCGAGTTCTCTTCCGAGATCTCCTCTGCAAACCCCGTGACCTCAGGACTCAAGCCTTTCACTTCCGGAAGCACCGCCAGCAAAGCGTCGAGCAAGTCATCCAGCCCGCGAGCATTTTCCGCCGAAACCGGAAACACATCCCGAATTCCCAAGCGGTGAAAATCGCCAGTCATCCCATCCTGCTTGCCACTGTCCACTTTATTCGCCGCTAAAAATAAAGGCTTCCCGGTCCGGAGCAGCAGCCGAGCCAACTCCCGATCCGGCGCAGCTATCTCAGTGCGCGCATCAACTACCATCACGATCGCAGCCGCCTCTTCGAAAGCCACCCGCGCCTGTCGAAAGATCTCCGACGGAATGAAATCCTTGTCGTCCGGAATAATTCCGCCCGTGTCCACGACGCGAAAATCGCGTCCTCGCCATTCCGCCATGCCATAGAGACGATCGCGAGTAATGCCCCGCTCGTCGCCCACAATCGCCCGCCGCGACCCTGTCAGCCGGTTGAAGAGCGTGGATTTCCACACATTGGGGCGGCCAACAATGGCGATCAAAGGGAGCACAGCGGTTTGCACAGTGGATTTCGGCATTATGCGTCAGCAAGTATTATAGAGACTCCGTGGCATCGCGCTCCCAAACGGTCTCTCCGGCTGCTGGATCTTCGCTCTACCACTTCTTTGCGCCCGGCGGCCTACTCTCCAAAACGCATCCGGCATACGAGTTCCGCCGCGGACAACTCCAGATGGCGCAATCTGACGAAGAAGCCATTTCTGAGAAACGTCATCTCGTCGTCGAGGCCGGAACCGGCACCGGCAAAACGCTCGCTTACTTGCTGCCCGTGATTCGCTCCGGCAAGCGCGTGATTATTTCGACCGGCACCAAGAATCTCCAGGAACAGCTCTTCAACAAGGACGTACCCTTCCTCGAACGCGCGCTTTTCGGGGACACCGACAGCAAACTGAGCGTCTGCTATATGAAAGGACGCAATAACTATCTTTGCCGCAAGAAACTCTACGACCTGACCAACGAGCCGATCCTTAGCGGGCTGGAAGAAATCGAGCAATTCGGCGCCATCGCTGCCTGGGAGAAAACAACCCACACTGGCGACCGAGCCGAACTCGCCGAACTGCCCGAAGCAAGCGCGCTCTGGCACAAGCTGGACGCCCGCGCCGACACTTGTCTTGGCCAGAAATGCAAAGAGTACGAACGGTGTTTCATCACGGAAATGCGCCGCCGCGCTGCCGAGAGCGACATCGTCATTGTCAACCACCATCTTTTTTTCGCCGACCTCGCGATAAAACTTGACGCCGAGAACGCTCCCGACGCCGGAGTTCTTCCCGACTGCGGAGTCGTTATCTTCGACGAAGCCCATGAACTTGAAGAAGTCGCGGGAAATTACTTCGGCATTTCCGTAAGCAACACGCGGATGGAAGAACTCGCGCGCGACACCGAGGCTCTCCTGCAGCGCGAAAAGGCCTACACGCCCGGCATTTCGAGCGCGATTGCGTCATTGCGTGAACGCTCGCAGCTCTTTTTCTCACTCGTGCCCGCCGGCCAAGGCCGCTTCTCCTTCGACAGTCGCCGAGAATTCCTCGAAGAGAATGGCGAAGAGTACGACGCTCTCAACCAGTCCCTGCGCCGCATCGGCGCGGAACTTGAGCAACTGCCGCAAAAGCCGGAACAAGTCTTCAGCATCGCACGCCGAGCGCAGCAGTTGCAGGTGCAACTCAGTTTCGTGATGGAGGATGAGAACCCAAACACTGTCTTCTGGATCGAGCGCCGAGGATTTCGCGGAGCGCCGCCGCGAAGAGGGTCCGAGATTGCCCCTCGGAGTCGCACCAATGTCTTTCTGCAAGCCACACCCATCGAGGTTGGCCCGATCCTGCGTGAGTGCCTTTGGTCGAAGATGGAAACAGCCGTTCTGACCTCGGCCACGCTAGCCGTCGGCGGCGGGTTCGACTACATCCGCCAGCGACTCGGCCTCGACCATGCCCGCGAATCAATCGTGCCATCACATTTCGACTATCAGAGCCAGGTCATTTTTTACGTTCCACCCGACCTGCCCGACCCGCGCACGCCGCAATTCATCACGCAGGCCTCCGATCGCGTGCGGCGGCTGCTCGAGATCACGCGCGGCCGCGCCTTCGTGCTCTTCACCAGCTACGCACAGATGAACGAAATCTACGATCGCCTATTGGGTGTCATCGACTTCCCGATGCTGAAGCAGGGCGACGCCCCAAAGTCCGCCCTCCTCGAGGAGTTTCGCATCACGCCAAATGCGGTGTTGTTTGGAACCTCGTCCTTCTGGCAAGGCGTAGACGTGCAGGGCGAGCAGCTAAGTTGCGTGATCATTGACCGCCTGCCGTTTGCCGTGCCGAGCGATCCAGTGGTGGCGGCACGAGTGAAAGCGATCGACGCCAGTGGCGGCAACGCGTTCTTCGACTATCAGGTCCCGAGCGCAGTCATCACCTTGAAACAAGGCTTCGGCAGGCTGATCCGTTCCCTGCACGATCGCGGACTGCTAGCGTTGCTCGACAATCGCATTCTAAAGAAGCAGTACGGAAAAGTATTTGTGGAGAGTTTACCTAACTACACCAGAACAACAGACCTGAGAAAAGTTGAGCAGTTTTTTGGAATTGCAGATGCAGATGTGGCGACGGGTCCTTGACCCGTCGAGCCGGGTCGACCACCCGGCCCTACGTGGAAATCTACTCGCCCGCTTCCTTCCCGATGACCACTTTCAGATGAGTAGCCACATCCCGATGCAACTTCACCGGAATACTGAACTCTCCAATCGTCTTCAGCGGTTCGTGCAGCTGAATCTTGCGGCGGTCGATGTGAAAACTCTTTTTCTCCAGAGCGTCCGCGATGTCGCCCGCGGTCACTGATCCGAACAACTGATCGTTTTCTCCCGACTTGCGGGTGAATGAAACTTCGAGCCCGTCGAACTGCTTGGCGAGCGACTCGGCTTCAGTCTTTTCCTTGGCAGAGCGGCGCACCGCAGCGGCTTTCATCTGCTCGATCACGGCTTTGTTGGCAGTATTCGCTTCGATTGCCAGCTTGCGCGGAAGCAGAAAATTGCGGCCATATCCTTCAGCCACCTTAAGCACATCGCCCCGGTTGCCGAGCTTGGGCACATCTTCTTTCAGAATGACTTCCATAAATGACTCCGTTCTGATCGTTAGTCGTTGGTCATTGGTCGTTAAACAAGTCTTGATCGGTCAAGATCCGCCTCCATGCCCGAGGCTCTCGGCGATCGACGAATGGCTTATGATCAGCGACGGTCTGGATTTACTGTGCGCGCCCTGCAAATGGCAGCAACGCGATGTTGCGGGCTTGCTTGATCGCCGCCGACAACCTGCGCTGGTGCCGCGTGCAGACTCCGGTCAGTCGCCGCGGGACGATCTTCCCGCTCTCCGCGACGAAACCTGCCAGCAGGCGCACATCTTTGTAGTTGATGGCTTCGATTTTCTCCGTGCAGAACTTGCAAACCTTCTTGCGCCGGAAATATTTGCGGCCGCCTTCGCGCGAACCGCCCGGTCCTCCCGGACGCGGACCACGCGGACCGCGGTCGGGACGATCCCCACCGCTGCGCTCCGGACGCGATTCGCTGCTCGCCGCCGGTGTTCTTGTCTCGTCTGCCATAATGCTCCTTCAAACTTTCTGTCGTCCCTTGCAGGACTGCGTCTTTGAGGTCTGTCTCCAAGGCGTCTAAAGCCTGCGGACAAAGCCACGTTGATAATCAGCGCCTACGCCCAGGTTCGTATCCCAGGTTCGTATCCCAGATTCGTATCCCAGGTTCGTATCAGGGCATCGCTTCAGCGATGCCGAGAGTGGGGCCTTTGCCTGCCCCTTCAGGGGCAGCCACCGCTACACCGTTGCGGGAGTCGGTTCGGTCCCCGCTTCCGGTGCAACCGGAGCCGGGGGCGGCGCAGCGCTAGCCTTCTTTCGCGATTCGCGGATCTTCTTGATCTTGTCGAGCCGCTTCAATTCTTCGTCGGTGCGCACAGTAAGAAACTTGATCACCGGTTCGGTCACGCGAAGCCGACGTTCCAGTTCGTGTACCATCGCGCCCGTGCCTTCCAGAATCAGCAGGACGAAAATTCCATCGTTGAATTTTCCAACCTTGTAAGCGAGACGGCGCTTGCCCCAGACTTCGCTTTTCATGGTCCCGTGTCCGGAGGCGACCGATGACTCCAATGTCGAAACCAGCTTGTTCAAGTCCTCTTCGACCATATCGGGCCGAACAATGAACATCAGTTCATAAGTACGATTCATTCGTGATCTCCAAAATCTCTAACGCTGACTTACGTTGCCTGCGGTTCCTCGCCAGTTTCGTTCTTGCGATTGAACCGGTTCATGGCCGCCGCGGGTCCTTCTTTCAGAATGACCTCAACAGCTTCCGCCGCCATGTCGAGCACTTCATCCACAACCTTCAACTGCGCTTTGCGAAACGGCGCCACTACAAACTTAACGGTATCCTCGATGTTGCGTTCGGGCGCGATCCCCAACCGAATCCGGAGGAACTCATCCGTTCCCAGAGCGCCTAGGATCGACTCCATCCCGTTATGTCCCGCCGAACTGCCTCGCTGCCGGATGCGAATTGTGCCCAGCGGAAAATCCAGTTCGTCGTAGATTACGATCAAGTCCCGCGTAGCGTCGGCCTGATACTCCGCGAGTAGTTCCCGCACCGAAAGTCCGCTCAGATTCATGAACGTCTCCGGCTTGGCCAGAATCACCGGCTGTCCGGCAATCTCGGCGCGCGCAGTCAACGCGCGGCACTGGCGGTTCCTGACTTCCACCCCAAGATTGTTAGCGATCCGATCGATCGCCAAAAATCCGAGGTTATGCGGCGTGAACTGATACTCGATTCCAGGATTTCCCAAACCGATAATCAGTTTCACGCACGCTCACTGTTCGCTTTTAGCTGTTGGCTCGAAGCGCGTGGCCCGAAGCTCGCAGCGTTCTATTTCTTTTCCTTCTTCTCAGACTTCTCAGCCTTGCCTTCAGGCTTCGCTTCGCCTTCTTCGCCCTCAGCTTCCTGCTTGCCCTTCTTGATGACTTCAGGCTCAGCCGGAGTCGCAGCAGCATCAGCCACCGCTTCGGGCGTCGCGACCACTTCTTCTTTCACGGTCGTGATGTGTGCGACCATGCGGTCTTCATCGGTCAGGAACTTCAGCTTGTCGCCATGCGCCAGATCCTTGACTCGAACGTCGACGCCGAAGACTAGATGGCTGACATCCACCTCAATCGACTTCGGAATGTCGGCCGGCAAGCATTCCAACTCCACCTCGCGTAGCAACTGCTCAAGGATTCCGCCCTGCGTCTTCACGCCTTCGGGTTCGCCCTTTAAGAGGATGGGCACCGTGACGGTCAACTTCTTGTCCATCGCAATACGCAGCAGATCGATGTGGAGCAGTTTTCCCTTGATAGGCTCGAACTGCCAATCCACGATCATGGCCTTCTCGCGATCGCTGCCAAGCGCTAGATCGAAAATTGTGTTGTGCCCGCTCTCCGACTTTAGAATGCGCAGCACCTGCCGTGGATCGACCGAGACGACTGCCGTGCCTTTGCCGGCGCCGTACACCACTGCCGGAACTTTTCCCGCCGCGCGTACCCGCCTCGCCGCATTCTTGTTCCCCGGCTCGCGCTGCTGCGCTTCCAGGATGTTCACTTCTGTTGCAGTCGCCATAATTCCGTTCCGTCCTTCTATAGAAACAATTTGCTGACCGAAGTCTCTTCATGAATGGACTGAATCGCCCGTCCAATCAGTCCCGCGATCGTCAGCACCTTGATCTTCGAGACCTGCTTCGCCGCTTCCGTCAGTGGAATGGTGTTGGTCACCACCACTTCGCTGAGGGGCGAATTGATAATGTTCTCTACAGCCGGCCCCGACAGCACCGGGTGCGAGCAGCACGCGTAAACCGCGCTCGCGCCGTTATCGAGCAGCGCCTGCGCGGTCTTGACCAGCGTCCCGGCCGTGTCGATCAAATCGTCGATCACCAGACAAGTCCGCCCGTTGACGTCGCCTATGACGTGCATAACTTCCGCGACGTTCATCTCCACGCGCCGTTTGTCGACAATCGCCAGCGCCGCGTCCATCTTCTTTGCGAAAAACCGCGCCCGTTCCACGCCGCCTGCGTCCGGCGATACCACCGTAAGGTTCGGCAGGCTCAACTTCTTGAAGTAATCCACCAGCACCGGCGATGCGAACAAATGGTCAACCGGAATATTGAAAAACCCCTGCAACTGCGCCGTATGCGGATCGATCACCAACGCCCGGTGCGCACCCGCCGTGGTCAGCAAGTCCGCCACCAGCTTCGACGAAATCGGGACCCGCGGCTTGTCCTTGCGATCCTGGCGCGCATAGCCGTAGTACGGAATCACCGCCGTAATACGCCGCGCCGAAGCGCGCTTCAGCGCATCCAGCATCAGCAGCAACTCCATCAGATGCATGTCCACCGGATGGCAAGTCGGCTGCATGACGAAGACATCAGCCCCACGCACATTCTCTTGAATCTGTACATACGCCTCGCCATCGGCAAAGCGCGTCAACATCGCCTGGCCGCGCGTCAGCCCGAGGAAGTTGCACACTTCATCACAGAGCGGCTCATTTGCCGTTCCACAAAAAATCTTGAACTTGTCGTCCACTCGGGCACGCTGTGGTTTGCGTTCCGTCTTTTCGTCCGCCATCGGCTGTTTTTCCGTTTTTTCAGCGGTTGCTGTTGCTGTGGGCATAGTTCATGTCTCAGGTGCTAGGTTTCAAGTTTCAGGTGCTAGGTTTCTGGTCTTGGATTTCCTGAGACCTGACGCCTGTCACCTGAGACCTGCTTTTCTGGCTGGGCCGCTAGGATTCGAACCTAGACAAAGTGCTCCAAAGGCACTTGACCTACCATTAGTCGACGGCCCAGTAAAATCGTCTCTGACTGATGATTCTTGATTGTGAATTGAAAGCCCTCGCAGGCCGTTCCCATTTTCAACCAACAATCAAAAATCAACAATCAAACAATTTTTGCCCAATACTGAGACCGGGTCAGCGTCGTCGTCGCCTCCGCCCTCAACCCCTGTTTCGTCAGCCGCTTGGCCGCTTCCGCGGCAGCCGCCCGCGTTCGAAACAGCCCATACAGAGCCGATCCTGATCCGGAGAGCGAAGCATACGCAGCCCCAGCTCGCTTCAACGCACCTTTAATGTCGCGCAGTTCGGGATATTGCGGAAAGACGACCCGTTCAAAGTCGTTTTCAATCCCGGTACGGACAAGGTCGAGAAGCAGGCTCCCGGCCCGGCTCCCGCCTCGTGCAGGGGCACCGGTGTTAGGTGTAACCAGCCACGCCGACAGCGCGCGGCCAACGTCAACCAGTCTATCGGAGCCGTCCAGATGCGTCAATCCAGCACGTGAAGATGTAGCGACGGGTCTCTGACCCGCCCAAGTCGAGCGCAGCTCGGCAGGATTTTCACCGCCAACCTGGGCATCCCAATCCGCGAACGCCCGAGGCGTTGACACCCCCACCTCTGGAGTAATAATCACCACCGGCTGGCTCGCCAAATCGGCCATTGGAAAAACTTCTTCCCCGCGTCCAATACCGAGAACCGTCCCACCCACTAAAAACAGCGGCAGATCCGATCCAACCGCCGCCGCAATCCGCAGCCGCTTGCCTTGCGTCAGACGCTTCTTCAGCGCCCGCTCCAGCCCGATCATCGTCGCCACGGCATTCGATGATCCCGCCCCTAGCCCGCCCTGCACTGGCAGCCGCTTCTCAATCTCGATGGTGACCTTGCCGGTGGCGTCGAGTTCTTCCATCACCCGCTCCGCGATGCGATGGCAGGTATTCGACTGATCGCAAGGCACTCGCGGATCCGCGCAGAAAATTTCGATCCCCGTTCCCCTCGCCACGCTGACCCGAATCACGTCATACAAAGAAATCGTTTGATATACGGTTCGGAGATCATGGAATCCGTCCGCCCTTGGAGAACCGATGTACAGACCGAGATTGATCTTGGCAAACGAACGAACCGTAAGAGCCATGAAGTGGGAATTGTAAGCGATTGCTCGTAGCGCGGACACTCTTGTCCGCGGCTCTTGGTTGCGCCGCTGTTGCGCCGCGCGGGCCCTATTTCTTCTCCAGACTAGCGTCCAGCGTAAGCTCCGACCCGATCGTGATCACGATCTCTTTCGTCCACGCCTTGTACCCAGCCTTCTCCACACGAAAAGAATGTTTCCCCGGAGGCAGACTCACTTTAGCCGGTGTGTATCCCATCGAATCGCCGTCGACGAATACTTCGGAAAGATACGGCGTAGACCGCACATTCACCAATCCCATGGTAGGCGGCAAAGGCGCTGGCGGCGGTTGCGGAGCAGTCTCCGCAGGTTTCGGAGCGATTCCTCCGCCGGAAGGCTTGTCGTCCGAGAAGCCAACCAGCGATCCCGCCGGCGCTTCCATTTGCTCAAGCCGTTTCTTCTCGTCGGCCGTAAGCGGCGCCATTGGCTTGGCAATCTTGCGCTGGACAATGCGCAGCCTCAAATCGCCCGTCGGCGACCGTAGATAGAGCCGGTCGGCCACTACCTGAATCTTCACCGGACAATTCGTCGTCCACTCCTGCGGCGGCGCAGACTCCTCCGGCGTGAGATCAACGCTGCCCACCAGAATCTTGTCCTGTATGTGGACCGAAATCGTATAACTGATTTCGTCCTCGGTGATCGGAGTATTCACGACCCAGGCCTTCGTCTTGGTGTTCACCGACTTGTGGACGTCCACGATCCGCCCATATTGCCACGGAGTCTCCGCCGCAAAAAAACGGATGCACACAAGCGTCAGGAAAACAGCAGCTGAGAACCGCTTCATTCCATTTAAGTCTAGAAGGACGCCCGGCGGCGGTCAAAGCCCCTGAACATCTCGATTGTCTAGCCTGAGCCAATCAACTGTGTCATGCTCCCCGCATGCCAAAGCTCCCGGAGTTCATTCCCGTGGACGCCGCGTCCTTGCTTTGTACCAAGTGCGGCGCGAAGCCGGGGATCGCATGCGGCACATTGAAAAATGGAACTGAACTGATTCACGCGGAGAGGATCAAGGCTGCCGCAACGAAGGGCACCGCCGTCCGGAAGGCCCCACGCAAATGATGGTTGACCGATAGCACGAACTCAGTCGGCAGCGACTGTGGTGGCCTCAGGCTCCAACCGGCCCGCAGGCTGCTGCAACAATCGGTTCAACTCCGTAACCAGTTTTAGCATTTTGGTGTGGTCCGTCTCGCTCACAATCTGCGAACACAGTTCCCGCACTCTTGGATCAAGTCCGCCGCTCATAGAAGTCCCCTATTTAGATTCATTCCACACATACAGAAAATTGGCATCGCTCGCCGTAGCCACATTCCGCCCGCCCTTGTTAATCGCGCGATTCAGCGCAGAGCGCACGTTTTCCTTGCTCTCCGCCAGATCTGCCAATGGCACTTTCAGTGCAATCCCCGCCGGTAGCTGATCGAGATCCGAGAGGATCTTCGTCACAACCTGCTTGTGCTTTCCATTTCGACCTTGTGGCACATCCACTTGCGACATGGTTTTGTAATTCATGGGATTTTTTTCGGCTCGAGAGTTCACGGGGACCTCCTTTTTTCGTTCGTAAACGTTAACCTAACGTGACGTAACGTACTACATCGTCACGATCTATGCAAGTAAAAATTTCGAGCTCTACAAGTAAAATTACGGGCCCCTAAACAAAGGCCTGCTTTCGCCGCCTCACGTCCGGCAAAACCAGCACATAAACCGTAGTAAACGAATGAGTTAACTCGCTAAATCCCGCTGTAAGATTTTCCAAAAGATCTCACCCGTACCGCTTCCACACTGCTACTGTTTGATCAGTAAGCGAGGGTTCCATGCAAAACATCAAAACGCATTACGAACAGATTCCCGTCGCGGCCGTGAAGCACTTGGTGGAAAATCTTTCCCCCGCCGTTAAACCCGCAGACGATAAACATGGCGTCGACGACTGGCGCGTTCTTGCTCGACGGGCCCAAAACGAACCGGACACCGATACCATGATCGAACTCATTCAGCAGGTAATCGTGAAGTTTAACGAAGAAAAAGTGCGCACCCGGTCCGCAGAGCGCGCGCGGAATCGGGCTGCGTCCAGAATCTCCAGAATGTAAGACCTCATCGCCAGTCTTTTGCAGCCGTCTGCGATCGACTTGCATCCAGTAAAAGAGGAAAATCCAAATGACGACCAGCAACGAAGATTGGCGCGAATTGGCACGCCAAATTCAGGAAGAAAAGGACCCGCACAAGATGATCGAACTGGTCCAGCAACTCATTGCCAAGTTCGACGAGCAACAAGCCCTAAAAACTTCCGCGCCGAAACCAGACACCCAGAACCGCCCCCGCTCTCCGCAAGCCTAGTCTCGCCCCTTCCCCACGATTCGATTTTCCCTCTCAGATCGCAACAGTATCGCGAACAGTTTCCGTGCACGGTTTTCGTGGAGGGGTTTGTGGAAGGGTTTAGCGGCAGGCTTTAGCGGGAGGATTTAGCGGCAGCTTTCGCCGGAGGGCTTCGCGGGAGGGCACGGCTTCAGCCGTGCCGAAACGACTTAGTAGAATGCGGGGCTTTAGCCCCCGGTTCTGGCTTTCCGATATCCCGCATGATTTCGCCGCCAGACATGTAACCGAATTCCCGCGCACCCGCATCGTACATGTGATCAATCAGAAAAGGTCTGGAGTGCTGGAAAGGCCCCCCACTTCTCGCAAAGAACGCAAGAAATGGGGCACCCCGAGTGTTTAATGATGGTGGAGAAGTGGGCCACCCGCACCATGTATACCGCTATCCAAGTCCACGGCACCTCTTAATCCAAAGCGCGCATCGCATGGCTTGACACGTAATTCGCGACCGCTTGCCCGAGAGTATTTCCACGAACGCATGCGGTCCTGAAGTGAATGCCACCGAAGACCCGCGCGTCAGCAATTTCCGCCACCGCGGATGTGAAACTCGGGAACGCCCGAGTCCCCGATCGCACCTCCGACGTGACAGTAAACTGCGTGTCGTTGCCAAATTCGGCCGACAAGACAAAAGCTGCCGAACCACTCACAGTCGAATGGCCAGATGGGTACTCAGGATGGGGCGGGGTGCCAGCCGGGAAGAAGTCCAGCCAGGGCGTCCAGTTGGGGTCGGGATCTGTGGCCGCATTGCCGTCGGTATCACCAAGCCGAATCGCCGTGATCGGCCGCCAGAAAACGTAACGATACTTGCCATCCCAGCAGGCGATGCCAGCATCGGCCATCGAAACGTTTAGGAGCGCGAAGAGATGAGCATTCGCCAAGAGCGACCGGGACCGGCCAGCGACAATCTGCGAGGCAATCCGATTCCAGTAGAGCGGTGTGTTCCCCGCCCAAAATAATGCCAGTTCCGATTGGTCGTCCGATCGCTGTGATCCAGAGAAGACGCCCATGATCTTTATTTCGTTGTAATCCGTAGCGTATTCGGCACTGGTCAGAGCCAGGGGCGGCGGCAGGCGGAACTGCGATGCCCGCTGCAGCACCCACGGCGTCATCGAGGCGAACTGCGGGCCGGCCCCGAACGCGTTCACCAATGGCGTTGGCCGCCAGACGCCGACAGCTGCTGGCGATCCTTCAATCCCGAGAACGCCGACAAATGGGGGCGGCGCCGGCGCGAACCCGTCAGTCAACCGCCACGCCCAAATGCTGTCCGCGACCGATTGCCCCCAGGTCACCCCAGCCTGAATCGACTTGGCGCTTTGCGTAAGCGCCGCGATCGATGCGTCGCGTTTTGTGCCGAGCGAGTCCGCCTGCGTCGGGTAGAGTTTGACCAGCATCGCATAGGCCGCCTGAATCGCGGCCGCGCGCCGCGAGGCGTACCCCGGTGCATTCGGCTTGACGTGCAGCGGTTTGAAGGTTGGGTTGACGCCATTCACAGCATCGAACACGGATGCCGACACCAGCGCCACAACGCGCGTCGTGGCTAGCGGATTAGTACCACCCGCCATCACCGTGTCGTTCATGATCGCGTTCCACTCCAGCACCTGGTCTCCCGTGGCGGCTGATACTGGCATTGGGAACGCAGTGAGGAGCGCGCCCAGCAACAGGACTACGCCAACGCGTAATCGTTTCTCTTGGATCTGGATAAAAATTGTCTGCAACATGAAGGCCCCCTTTTGCACGCATGCGTGCACGTTGGGCCGGCGGGTTCAGTGAGAGGCAATGTGCTGGTCAGCTGGACTCGTCGGACGTGAAGTCCTGGATAGAGCCGATTTAACCGGGAAGAGGTTGGAACAACAGGCAATCCAACGAGCGAACTCTACTGCGCGCCCGAAAGCATGTCAACAGAATAAGATAATGGCGGATACAGCCCATCCTTTTCACGCCCTTTTTGCGATGGATCTACTCGGCGGTGGCCCGCATCTCCGCCGAGAGTATAAGTGGCGTAGTTGGCACGATGGCGAGAAAACAAACTGGGTGCATTTCTCGCGCTCTTTGTGAGAAGTGAGCACAGGTCAGTCGGCAGCGGAGTCGCTTGGTTTTCACGCGGCTGGTGGTCGTGGAGGGGTCTCGCGGCAGTGTCTCGCGGCAGTCTTCGCGGGAGGGCACGGCTTCAGCCGTGCCAAAACGGGCTTAGAAGAATGGGGCTTTAGCCCCCGAGTTTTTCCGATAGCCCGCCCGATTTCACCGCCCAGACACGTCACCGGATTTCCCGCGCGACCGCAGCTACGAACGGATTCCGCTCGGGAGAAAGCTGGACTTAACACCCGATCTAGGAGCGGCCGACCCATGGCACTCCACGTCCCGCCTCCGCTGCCCCCAGCAAAAACTCTTTCCGAACTCTCGCACAACGACGTTGGCAGTCCAGGCGCGTGATTATGATCACACGGCTATGTGATGGCGCTCACAGCCGGATCGGGACGCTTTTGCTAACCTGACACTGACTTTCTCAACTGGCAGTCTTCTGCTGGAGGGTGAATGCCGAAGCCACGATCGCTATGTGCTTCCGCGATAGCTCCCACTATCTTTGCTTTCATCGCGATAACGATAACCGGCTCGGCCTCCGGCGGAAGTCCATCGAGGGACAAAAACAAAGAGAAGCAAGCCTCCCAGTCGAAATATCAGCCTTCCACTGATCCTTCACAGTATGTGGGCATTGAGGTCTGCAAAACCTGTCACGAGGACATGCCCCACAAGGGCTTCTACAAGGGATATGAGGATTCGCCCCACTTCGCGACCACGCTTGATACGAAGAAGGGACCAGAATGGCACGGCTGCGAAGCTTGTCACGGTCCTGGGAAAGAGCATGTCGAGGCGGCGGAGACAAGTCCAAGATCTTTACCTTTAAGAATGCTTCCGCAAAGGAAATCAGCGATCGCTGCCTGACCTGCCACACCTACGGCGAAGAACACAGCAATTTTTCGCGCTCGGCCCATCTGCAGAACAATGTGAGCTGTATTGACTGCCACTCACCCCACGCCGCGAAAGAAAAGCAGTTCCTGATGAAAGAGAAGACGCCGCAACTGTGCTACGGCTGTCATCAGGAAGTGAAGCAACAGATCAATTGTCCGTTCCGCCACAAGGTGAATGAAGGACTGGTGCAATGCAACGACTGCCACAATCCGCATGGCGGATTCCTGAGCCGGCAGCTGCGGGTAACTTCAGGCCAGGACACCGGATGTTTTAAGTGTCATAGCGACAAAGCGGGGCCGTTCGTGTACGAGCACGAAGCCGTGAAGGTCGAAGGATGCGCGGCTTGTCATTCGCCTCACGGAACGTCAAATCCACGGCTGCTCAAACGCGCGCAGGTGAATCTGCTCTGCCTCGAGTGTCACGCATTTTCGGCGGATGCGGGCGCTCCAGCGATCCCGACATTCCACAACCAGGCACAGAAATATCAGGCTTGCACGATGTGCCACGCGGCCATTCATGGATCGAACTCCAGCCACGTGTTTTTCACTCCATGAGCAGAAAGGTTGCAATGCCATCCGTGAGAAAGCGTCAAGTCACCTGGCAGCTTGTCGTTGCTCTGCCTGCTTTGTTGATAGTTTGTGTATCCGCGGCGTTAGCGCAACGAGAAGACGAGCAGAACGGCGTAGAGCAGGGTAATTACAACATCAAACAATCGATCGAGTTTGGAGGGCGGATCACGAGCATCTCGGGCGATCCTCAGGCGTATAACACCTTCGTAAACCTGCAGGATGGCGCACGCCTTTTGGGGTTTACGACGGAGATGAAGTCGCTCAATCATCATGGGACTTTGTTCGACACTCTTTATTTCAACAACTATGGCTATGGCGGCGACCCTCAGGACGTGTCACTGCTACGGATCGGCAAAATCCGCTGGTACAACTTCGATGCGATGTTCCGCAAAGATCAAAATTTCTGGAATTACTCGCTGCAAGCGAATCCGCTCAACCCGACAACGCCTTTCCCGAATGGACCGCCCGGATACAGCACATCCTGCACATCATGCGTGCTCAGGAATTCACCGCATTTGCAGGACACGCGGCGAAAGCTGAGCGATTTCAATCTTTTGCTTCGTCCCGAGGGCAACGTTCGGCTGCGACTGGGATACGGACGGAACACGAATGAAGGACCCGCATTCTCCACCATTCACCAGGGCACGGAGCAACTCCTGCTCGAGAACTGGAGGACCACGGTCAACACCTATCGCATAGGGGTAGACTTCAGAGTTTTGCCGCGGACCAACATCAGCTACGACCAGATCCTGAGCTACAACAGAGGCGACAATCTTCAAACGGATCCGAACCAAAATCCTTTGTTTCAGCTCGCCAATGGTCAGACCGTAGATCTTGGCGTGTCATTGAATGCCGGCGCGAATCAACCTTGTGGTTCAACATTTCAGGCAGGTACAGGTTTCGTGAATCCGACCTGTAGCGCTTACTTCGGTTATCTGGATCACGGCAGGACACGCACGAATGTGCCGACAGAGCAATTGAGCTTCCAGACGAACTACTGGAAATCCTGGGACTTCGCCGCGCGCGCCAGCTATTCGGGTGGCGATACCAATGTGTTCGATTACATGCAGTCGCCATTTGGCAGAGAGGCGCGCTCGAACCTTCGAAACCAACTCACGACGGGACCAGTCCACGGGCGGCATGTAACTGCATCTTCGGATTTTGGCGCGACGTGGCATATCACCAACCAGCTTAGCTTTATCGATTCCTTCCACTACTCGAACTGGCACAATCCTGTCAGCTTCACCTCCACAGCGTGCTCGTTCTTTAGCCCGAATTTACTTACTGCAGCCCTCGTCTTCAGCCCGACAGCAACGCTCCCGGCGTCCTGCGCGCCTCCAATCGATGGCACGGCGGGCACGCCAGTCCATAGCAGCGGATCGGCTCCGGATATAGCGGTCGTGGTCAACAGAAATCTGCTGAAGCAGGATGAAAAAACAAATCTGGCGGAGCTCGAATATCAGTTTTCGAAAAGAGTGGGAGCCCGCGTCGGCTACCGCTACCGCCATCGGGCGGTGGACGACGGCTTTTTCGCTGCCACAAACGCCATCTTTTTTCCCAACAATGCGGCCCGGGGCGCATGCGCACTACAATCGGGACTGTTGCCGGCTGGGTGTACACAAAATGCAGACGGCTCGATTTCCTTTGTATCGCCCGAATCTCAGGACACAGGCGAGACGCTCATCAATGAGCACGCTGCTGTTTTCGGGATCTGGTTCAGGCCGACCAACAATTTCAGGATCAGCTTCGATACTGAACTGATGAGCGCGGACAATTCATTTACGCGCATCAGCCCGCGCCAGTTACAGGAGTATCGGGTGAGGTCCAAGTACAAGGTTGCAGACTGGCTAAACCTGAACGGGTCAGTCACCATCTTCGAGGGGCGCAACGATGTATTTGAGGTGAACGACCTCAATCACAACAGATCTTACGGCCTCACGGCGATGATCCAGCCTAACGAGAAAGTGGGAATGGAGATTGGATATGAATATAACGATGTTTTCTCCCACATTCTCATCTGCTACATCAGCGTAGTTTCGGGACAACAGGGCCCTGGCATCCAGGCCTGTCCCGATGTGCCGGGTCTGGTGCAGCAGCTCTCGACGTATACCAACAAGTCACACTATGGTTTTTTTGAAGTTACAGTGACTCCGGTGCGACGTGTCACCGCGCGGCTGGGAGCGAACCTGACCGGCACGAGCGGAAGCGAACTTCGGCTGGACCCGCAAGCGCTAATTCCGAGCTCGGTAACCGGACCGCTTAATTCCAAGTACTTGCACCCTTATGGTGGAGTGGACTATCGATTTGCGAAATCCTGGACGGGAAAAGCGTACTGGGATTATTACGGCTATCACGAAGATCCGACGCCCGGGGCGGTGCAGGACGTGCTCGCGCCGCGAAATTTTATGGGAAATCTTGTTACCCTTTCGGTGCGCTACGCATTTTAAGTAGAAGCGATCATCACGGGCGGAGGATGAATGATGAAGAAATCGAACCGTATTGCGAAACTCGCGGTAGCTGCTGCCCTGCTCGGCTTGGCAGCCCTCCCCGTGCGGGCGCAATCCGCTGGTGAGAGCCTCTACAAGACTAAGTGTGCCGCATGCCATGGAGCGGATGGCAAGGGCGAAACGGCCATCGGCAAAGCAAACAAGTTACAAGATCTGGGGTCGGCGGATGTTCAAAAGCAGAGCGATACTCAGTTGACCGAGATAATCACCAACGGCAAAAACAAAATGCCTGCGTACGGGAAGAGCATGAAGCCTGAGCAGATCAAGGATCTTGTGGTATATGTCCGTGCATTGAGTAAAAAGTGAAGATCTAAAACGAAGGTTTGCGGTCAATACGGTTGGGGTGAAAAAACGGAACCGGTAAGATGCATTTTCCAACAATACTGTTGATCGCACTGATCATTCTGACCGCTCTTCTGATTGCTGTGTTCATCGCTCGACCAGCGATGACCGCCACGCGGGCTGGAAAGATTTTAGCGTTCGTCGCACTGTTCCTGTTGCCACTACTCTGCATGGCAATGGGCTTTACTTCTGAACTTGAACGATCGAAGACCACGTCCTTCTGCCTGTCTTGCCACATCATGGAGTCCCACGGCCGTAGCTTGTACGTGGACGAGCCAGGTTTTCTGGCGGCAGCTCATTTTCAGAATCACCGGGTTCCGGCGGATGAGGCCTGCTACACATGTCACACGAATTATGCGATGTTCGGAGGATTCCGGGCCAAGATGCATGGGCTGAAACATGTCTATGTGCAATATCTAGGAAAACCGCCGGCACCGGAGGCGATCAAACTCTACGACTCCTATAACAACCGGGAGTGTTTGCACTGCCATGAGGCGCGCTCGTTTGAGGAAGGTGCAGTGCACACGGCAGACCCTGGGTTGCTGGCCGCGGTCAAGGCGAACAAGATGTCATGCTTGTCCAGCGGCTGTCATCAGGTCGTGCACAACGTGGGAGAACTCGGCAAGGCGAAATTCTGGAAGGGAGCCCAGTGATGGTCGCGCTGGAAAGACGGCTTCAACTCGCAGGCAAACTGTTGATCGCCGGGTTGCTCGTCGAGGCGATTTGTCTGCTGTGGTCGCGACCCTTCGCATTCATTCTGCTGGTGGGGCTTGGAGGGTTCCTATGTGCTGCTGGAATTGCTGTATATCTCTATTCACTGGTCTCAGCGCGCGATTTGAACCCGAAACCAATGCAGTAGAAATCAGGACTGTACCATCTTCTCCAATCAGCGACGAAGTCGAACTTCGGGTTCAGAGCGCCTTTAACAAGCTGGACCGAACGCGGCAGATGGTGACGGTGTCGGAGGAACTGTTTGCATTGCGTAAGGAATCCAAACGAGTCTCAGCAGAACAGCTGGTAAATGGAAGTGTTCTGCGCTCGCAAGCTCGCTGAGGAACTTGAGGCCAAAGCTCTATTGCTGCAATCGCAACTGGACTATGTCCAGGCTACGGACGAAATGAGACTAGCAATCGGCCGCACGCCTGAATGAAAAACCGCGCGTGGAATCCATCAACACGGTGTGCTGAATCATGGGGAGCGTTACGCTGGGACGCGCAACGTCAGCTCAACTCAACTCCAGTCCCCCGCGCAAATACGCTTATTACTTGATCAAGCGTTCTGAGATACCCCCTTTCCCTCCTCCCCCACCGTCTAACGGGGTATCACGCACGGAGGGGAAAATGCTACACCGCCGAGATTCATGAGTGGGCCGGGGACCACTCGCACGCTAGCACGCGAGTCAGCCACCTCATGCGAGCAACCCAACCCAGGCGGAGTGGGTGAAGCGCTGGCGTTGGATTGGAAAATCCGGAGAAGACCACTACTAACCGGGAAGTTAACGCTGGTTAGTCGAGCTGGGGTGCGGGAGGGCAGCTTGCAGCCGGGCGAGCTTCAATCGTCCAAGGTCGGCGTTGGCCTTTAGGGCTGCTTGGAGTTCGTCCATAGCGCTCCTGTATTCTTTCGATCCCGTAGGCGCGGCGGTCACACGGAGCGACAGTTCGCGAATATGTTCTTCAGAGGTCATGTATTGGACTGTTTCCGTGTCTGATCGTTTTGTGATGTCGCAGCCTTAATCCGCTCGATATGCACTGCCTCGATTGAACCTGCGATTGGAATGCAGGCGCGACCGGGTTTGGCGCTACAGCGCGGGCACGTCAAAGCGAGCGGGCTGGTTAGAAGTTCCCCTCGCGAAAACTCTCGCCCCCGAAAGTGCTTCGCTTTTAGCCGCTCGCATCTTTCGCAATTACCGTCATACTCCTCGATGCTGTAGTTTTCGTCCCTTCGCTTGAGCCGTTCGGCTTCAACCACGGCTTCCTCCGTGGTCGGGAAAGCTTGCCAATCGATCTTCGAGTCGGCCCAGCGAATATGGTAGTGAGTCATAGTAGTGAGCCCTTACGAAGCAAAAACAATATCTACTAACGTCAATGATCAGCTCCTGGATTTGTGTTCTGGAACAATTTTCTTCAGGTGCCGTTAACGATCATATTTTGTAGTTTCCAGCAAATCCGGCGGCAGATTTTTAGCGTTTTTCTCTGATAGAGGAGCGCTACACAATGCCAATGCGGAATATACCTCTAGGAGTGGTGCGCTCTCTCTTGACTAGCAAAGCTTGCGCGCTGCATGATTGCTGGTGTGCAGCCGCCAGTGACGAAGACGCTCGGCGATATTCTCCATGCCGATAAGTCAAAGATCCGTGTGTCCGAGGATGAGTGGCTAAAGCTCGTCCGGGCCATCGCGGTCGGTGACCAGGGTGCACTGCATTCTCTGTACGAGCAAACGCATCGAATCGTCTTTACGTTGATCGTACGGATAACGATGAATCGAGAAACTGCCGAGGAAATTACGCTTGACGTGTTCTATGACGTGTGGCGAAGAGCCTGCCAATGGATCGGTCGTAGGATGGATCATGAATCAGGCTCGCAGCAGGGCGATTGATCGCCTGCGGTTCGATCAGAGGAAAAAAAGGGTGAACACCTATCCGCATAGCTTAGGGCCCACAACGGACATTGTTGATCCTCAACAAGCCTGTCTGTTTGAGGAGCAAAGCCGGCGGTTGCGGGATGCGCTTGAAATCCTGAATGCAGGGGAACGAAAGGCGATCGAAACCGCATTTTTCTCTGAACTGACTTATGAACAAACCGCAAACAAATTGAATCAGCCGATTGGAACCGTAAAGACGCGAATCCGCTCCGGGCTTGAAAAGCTTCGACGGGCGCTGGGAATGAAAGCAAAGGTGACAGGATGAGCTCAAAACCCAGCACGCACACTCAGGAACATCTTGATCTCGTGTCCCTGTTTGCATTGCGGTCTCTTTCTCCGCGCGAGATGGCTTCGGTTGAAGCGCAAATCTTGTCATGCGAGGATTGCCAGCAGGAAATCGAGACGTTGCGGCCCATTGTCAGTTCGTTCGTCGGCTGGTCCACCGATGTGTTGCGCCCAACGGAATCGCTATGGGGCCGGCTCGCGACGCGAATCGCCACGGAATCGGCCACACAGCCGTACGTGCCTCCTGCTTTGGAAGCACCGGCTAAACCAGAGTGGGAAGAAGCAGCGCCAGGTATCCACGTCAAAATACTCGCGAGGAACACGGCAATCGACAGCGTGAGTATGTTGGTCCGGCTTGATCCGGGAATCGATTATCCCGCACATCGGCATGCGGGCACCGAAGAACTGCATCTTCTCCATGGCATATTGAAGGTTGATGACAGAACGTTGTATCCCGGCGATTTCATCCACAGCGAGGCGGGCAGCGTCGATCATCGTGTGTGGAGTGAAACCGGCTGTACCTGCTTTCTGATGACCTCCACGGAAGACGCCCTTTTCTGATCACTTGCCATTCACGGCGTGGCCGCGCCGTTGATGACTCACAGGCGCTTAGGGACGAGGACCTAATGTTTGAAGGACTTTTGAGCGAAATCAACGAAAGGACATCGTAGGGGGTCCGAGTCGCACGAATACTCTACCTTTGCGCAACCCACTCACGCGCACCCCGCTGTCTCGCTCTCCAAATCTAGTGCATTAGCCAGCGCGCGCGGGGGGGGTGGGGGGTGCGGGTGTAGCATTTTCCCCTCAGCTCGCTCGCTTATAAGATCAAGCGCCGGCCAACTCCTGCTAAACTTTCCCCTCGATGCCGACCGTGACCTACCTCGAAGCCATCCGCCAGGGAATCTGGGAAGAGATGGAGCGCGATCCAACCGTATTCTGCCTCGGAGAAGACATCGGTATCTACGGCGGCGCATTCAAGGTCACCGACGGCTTCATTGACCGCTTCGGCCCCGAGCGCGTCATCGACACGCCCATTGCCGAGTCGGCCATCGTGGGCGCGGCCTTTGGTGCGGCGCTGACGGGGATGCGTCCGGTGGCCGAGTTCCAGTTCATGGACTTCATCGGATGCGCCTTCAACCAGATCGTCAACATGGTTGCCAAGGCGCACTATCGGTGGGGAGCGCCGGCGCCGATGGTGATCCGCGGGCCGAGTGGTGGGAATGTCCATGGCGGGCCCTTTCATTCGCAGAATCCGGAGATGTGGTTCGTGCACGCGCCGGGACTGAAAGTGGTCTGTCCGGCGACGGCTTATGACGCCAAGGGACTGATCAAAGCCGCCATCCGCGACAGTAACCCGGTGATTTTCTTCGAGCACAAGTATCTTTATCGCCGGATCAAAGAAGAGATTCCCGATGACGACTACATCGTCCCGCTCGGCAAAGCCCGCATCGCACGCGAAGGACGCCATATGAGCGTGATCACTTATGCAGCAATGGTGCACACCGCGCTCGAAGCCGCGGAGATCCTGAGTAAAGAAGGAATCGAGATCGAGATCATCGATCTGCGAACAGTTTTACCGCTCGATCGCGAAGCTATCGCAGCGACCGTGAAGAAGACGAACAAAGTAATCGTCCTGCACGAGCACTCGCGCACCGGAGGACTCGCAGGAGAAATCGCCGCCATCATCAACGAGGAAGCATTCGACGACCTCGATGGACCGATCGTGCGCCTGACAGCGCTCGATACACCTGTTCCATTCTCTCCGCCACAGGAAGAGTTCTTCCTGCCGAAAGTGAGCGACGTGGTGCGCGAGGCGCGCCGTCTTAGCGCCTACTGAACTCTTGCCCGGATCGCTTTGTCGTCCGGCGATGCGGCAGCATCAAACGTTCTATATACTTGGTTTTCTCACCGAGGGATTCTCAATGCGCTTTCTTCTTGGTGGTGTAGTTGTTGTCTTGATCCTGCTGGTTGTCGGCATCGGGCTTGCCTTACTCGGCTTCTTCCCGACCAACGCCAATTCCACTCCGCCGCGCTTCGAGCAGCAGATTGCCACGGCCGCATTCGACGCCTCCATGGAACGCCGCGCCCCGCGCGTCAACAACCCGATTCCGCCGACCGACGAGAACCTGATCGACGGCCTCAAGATCTACACCATGAACTGCGCACTCTGCCACGGTGGCCTCGATCGCCAACCGTCACTCGTTGGGAAGTCTCTCTACCCTCCCTCCCCGAGTCTTATCCTTCATCCACTCGACGACCCCGAGTGGCACGTCTTCTATGCAATTCGGACCGGCGTGCGTTACACCGGGATGCCGGCCTGGGACAAAACTTTGTCCGAATCCGACACCTGGAAAGTGACGGCGTTTCTTACGCGGGTGGAGAAGTTGCCTCCAGCAGTTCAGGATTTCTGGCAGAAATCAGCGGGAGTCGCTGCACCCGCTGAGAGCCATGAACATCACGACCACGCGGATCACAAGTAGTTTGCGTTGACTATCCAGTCGGATAAGTGAATGCGATCGTGATGACAGTCTGGGTTTCGAGAGCGTGTCCGTTCTGAGTGTACGGACGAAAACGCCACTGCCTTACGGCTGCAATGGCCGCTTTGGCGAACACAAAATATCCGCGAACCAGTTTTAGGTCCTGCACGCTTCCGTCGCGTCCAATGGTTGCCTGTAACACGACGGACCCCTGTAGTTTTTTCGCCAGAGCTTCTGATGGATAAGACGCATCGACGGAGTGGATCACCAGCGACCGCGCTGAATCTTCGGTGATATGGACGGGTTCTCCATACTGCGGAGCCTGATGCATTGGAGCGGAAACCGGCATCATCTGCGCCGGATTCACGGCGACCACAACTGGCCGCGCAATCGGCGCAGCGGACTTCAAACTGTCAGGAACCGCTGTTCGTTGCACGGGAGGCGGAAGCGGATCCACGTGGAGCTCGGGCGTTGGCAGCGGGAGATCGAATGCCGGACGCGAATGCACGGGCTTGTCGGGAAGTGCGATGTCGGCGGTTACAACTCCCAAGGATGGTGTCTGCGCATTGGGATTGATGGGAGTTCTCGCATAGTAAGGATCTTGCGGAGGGTCGGGAATCGCCGCCTGCGGACCTGACTTATTTCCATCCACCAGTGCGATCAATGATTCGTGCAGGACCCGGAATGTGCCTTCGTGCGTTCGCCCTAAATACGTCAGTGATTCGCGTGACTTCCAAAGACAAAGTACCGCGGTAAGCATCAATGCTGACGCGATCGCTATTCGGAGCCCGGGCCGAGCGGGCTGTGCCCATCTGGCAGTGTGATTCTCGACGGTGCTTTCCTCGCCGTGTTCTTGTGGCGGAGACTGGGGAACGGACTCGGGCAGTTCGCTGGCGATGGAAACAAGATCCGGATCTTCAGCCTGCGGTTCCGATGGCTCCTCAATTTCGGGCTGGTCGAGCGCTGCGGTCCCATCTGGTGCATAGGCCGGCGATTGCGAGAGCATCTGTTGGCGCGCCTTGCTAAGAATGGCGCGCGCCTCGTCGGCAACAATCGGGCGATAAATCACGAAGTCCAGACGGTGTTCGCGTTCCTCTTCAGGCGTTGGTTCCCCGTCCACAATCGCGATCACGACCGCCCGGCGACTGGGTCCGGATTCGCGGGAGCGTTTGAGCAGGAAGCCGGCTTCCGGCTGGTCCGACCAATCGGCGATGATGCAGGCGAAAGGGTGCTTGGTCCCTTTCTCCATGGCCGCAAAGATGTCGGTGCAGACGTCGGCGCGAATGCCCGCTTCGCGCAAGGCCGCCGTCAGGGAATCGGCTGTTTCGGGATTCTTAGAAAACAATAAAGCGTGAAGAGCCATTCCAAGCGACAGGTTAGCGGGAAATTCAATCGGTGGGCAGGTAACCAGTGGCACAGCACCTAGGGAGGGATTTTCAGGCGAGAACGGGCCTGTACTTATGGACGGTGACTTTGGTCACCATTTGTTAATTGCTGTGACGGAGCTCTTTATCGCGCAACGAGTTTGCTATTGATCGCTATCTCATGCTGAAGGAATCCATGCTGGCCCGTCACTTCGTTATGATTCGCGTGACAAACAAATGACATCGAGTCGCACATCCATTCTAGCGGCGCTGAATCAAACTTCTCAGACGCACTGATTACATTCTTCACGGAGGCGCCACGCGGTCCTTGGGTAGTAAGCAAGGTCCCGCGAGGCAACTCGAAGCGAGCCGGACAGATTCGAGTCCATGCTGTGATTCGAAGCGATGGAAACGGAATGCTCGCGAAGATCAGACACCAAAAATGACTGGTCGCGTGTAAGGCCCTTCTGACCCGCATGCGGTGGTGCGGCGAAGAGCTTCTGGGAGTTGTGTGTCGCAGTAACTCAATCGTTTTACGCGAAATAAAAAAACGGGAGAACAATTCAATGAAAAGTATTCTTAGCCAGCAATCAAAAAATACTGCGCGAGTTCGGAACCTGTTCGCGGCCGCTCTCGTGCTCGCATGTGCATTCGGCACTGTCACTCAGGCGGCGGCGCAAGTCACGCCTCCGCCCGTTCCCGACACCATCGCCGTACCGGCAGGAAACTTCGCATACCTGGTCGGACACGCCTTCGGTTCCCAGGGCTATACTTGCCTTCCTACAAGTGCTGGCGGCACAGTCTGGAACCCGACTGCCCGCCCGGAAGCGACTCTCTTCACGGACCTTTTCGGACAACAATTTCAGATCATCACTCACTTCCAGAGCATTAATGAAAAACCTAATGGGAATGTCACGCCTCCGGTTTCTCTAAGCGGGAATGCGACGTGGCAGAGTTCGCTCGATAGCAGCAGGGTATGGATGGTGAAGAAGAACGGAATCGACGCCGGCTCCGACGCCGCGAGTTGCCCAAATACCGGCTCGATTCAATGCCTCCTGTTACAGTCGGTGGGAAACCTCAAGGGGCCTACGGGCGGTAATCTCCTGGCGAAAACAACTTTCATCCAACGTTTGAATACCCGAGGGGGAGCTGTTCCGGCTACCTCTTGCGCCGTCGGTCAGACTCAGCTCGTACCGTACACGGCCGACTACTTCTTCTATCGAGCGGATAAGCCACCGATTCACGTCTTTTAACCGAACCCGTATTGTGCACGCGGAGCTCACCACCGTTGGTGAGCTTCGCGTGCACGCCCGGCGTTCACGCTAAGGTAAGTCAGCGTCGGTTCACGATCTCAGTAGTTGGATACGGTCGTTATTAAAGCAACGATCGTAGATTCAGAGTGAAATCGCCCGAGTACAACAGTTATAGCCCGCTAGCTATCACCCGGGAAGAATCTCGAGAGACAGTTAAGTGTCTTAAGGGCTCGGCGGCTCCCGCTTCGCAATGGCTCTAGACAGGTGGCGCTGGGCGGGGGGGCAACCCAGATTTAAACCGGGTGCGATCCAGTCCCTCACAGCTTAGCGAACGCCCTTACGGCATCTCTGACCGGATCCTGTAAAAGATGAAATCGGTGACGGGACGACTCTCGCCTGGTTTCGAAACGTTGCATAGAATGGGCACTGTCATGCCGACGGAAAACCCAGATAGCAAACGGCCCTTTCCGATGATCGTAGTTCCGAGCGGGGTTTGGTATTCATAGATGGCAATGCGGCCGCCTCGTCCGCGTTGTTGAAATCGGACTATGCGCGCCAATGCTGGAGCGTAGCTGGCCACAATCCGACGCTCCACTAGGAATTGCCCGCCTAGGAAGAGAATCGCAAAGAGCAGAATGCTCACTGGCAGAATTCGATCAATCAACGGGCCACGTACGAACAATAGAGCGATGTCGATAACCGAGGCAAGGCCAAGGAGCAACAGAGCGAAAATACGTAGTTGGGGCCTGAGACTCCGCAGTCTAGTTGCAACTATTTCAGGCGATGGCCGAATGTTCGCGAGTGCGGCAGTTTGTTGGACTCTTCGATATTCCCGATAGGGGATAATGGCGATCGCGGCGGCTAAAAACCCAGCCAATGGAAGATAAATGAAGCCGATCCTCGGCAACATCACTACAAGAACGGCCTCCGCAATGACGACACAGGCCGCAATTCCGATCATGAGGCGAGAACGTAGCAGCAATCCGGAGAGTGCCGCGTTTTGATTCCATCCACAGTTGTCGCACCACTGAAGGCCCGCAAGGAAGGTGCGCGGGCAGCCACAGACATCGCATGGGATCTCAGAACGGGTCGTCGTTTCTGCGGCCTCCTTCTCCGAAAAATGTCATCACCGACATCATTGCACGATGAACCTACTACTGTTCAAAAATCGCCGCTTAACTTATTGGCCGACCTCGCCTAATTACAACCACCTCCAACCCTCTCCTGACGCTACGTCGTGCGAAATAGTCGCCCATGACTCTCGGGAATTCGAGCGTGCCGTCACAGATAACTGAGCCAAGTCCAATCCCGATGCCTGCTTCGGAACTCCATGAACCACCGGCACGGCAGATAGAGGATTGCGACGGCCAGAATCCACATAGCGTAGATGAAAGGCAGGCCGTGACCATATCCGACCGGTTTGTGCGACAGGTCGGCGATCACGGAGCCTTGGAAAATCGGCTGGTGATAGTACAAAGCGGCCATGATTGCCATAATGTGGATCAGATAGATGTGCAGGACGTAATAAAGCAGCGGCACGCGCCCATAGACCAACAGAATGCGGCCCAGTCCGCGCTCTGCCTTGACGCGGTCGAGTAATCCCAGCAAGGTGAGCGTCGGTCCCAGGGTTATGAGCAGATAGTCAAGTGATGGCGGATATTTCAGCACGTTGAAGAATGAGATTAGGGTCAACGAGAGTGTCGGCTGAACACTCCAAGGACCGGCAGAACGCGGGTAGCCGAAGGGCAGTCCGGCGATGCCGTTGCCGTACAGATTGATGCCGCGGAGCACGAAGAAGAGCAGCGTCGCTGAGATTCCGAGAGTCAGAATCCATTGCCGGCGGTCGGGCCGGAGAAGCAGTTTTCCGAATGCAAAACCCAAAGCCATTACGCCGACCCATGGGATCAGGACGTACCTCACGGGAAGCGAAAAATGCGCAGTGATGGGAACATAACCAGGGGAGTGGAGAAGCATCCACAACCAGTAGAACTTCCCGAAGGACGCGGGATTAATGGCATCGAGCAGGTTGTGAGTTGCGACCATGACCAGTCCCAGCGCGGCGATCCAGCGCACGGGAAGCCGCACGATCAGAGCCATCGCCACCATGCTCCAGCCCAGGATCCAGATCACTCCGGCATGGGCCCACGGGACAAAGCCCCACCCAAAATCGACAACCGTGAACTCGAGGAACACGAGCCACCAGCCGCGCGTGAAGAAGAACCAAGAGACCTGCTGAATCGACTTCCCGCGGCTGGTCGCGAGAAATGCGCCGGTTCCTGCGAGGAATGCGAATACGGGCGCACAGTAGTGAGTAATGAAACGGGTGAAAAACAGAGCTCCGTAGGTGTGCGCCATTTCCTCGGGAGCAAACCGAAGGTTAGTCATGAAGTCGCGGGCGTGGTCCAGCGCCATGATGACCATGACGAGGCCTCGCAAGACATCCACGGAAATAAGACGAGGAACTTGCGCGGAGATAGCCCGCGTCCTCGTACTGACAAACGTGGCTGCCGGCGAACTGACCACACTTGCCATGCCTCCACCTCTCCAGGCACACGTCAATACTCGCTCACAGTCGAGCTGAGAGTGCCCTTTATGAAGACATCGAAAAGGGAGTGCAAAAGACGACAAATGGGCAGCAGAAATGTTGGAAGCGGAAGTCTTCTGCGCAGGTCCGAAATATCTTGTTCTTCGGAATGAGGCGATTTAGGCGGCGGTCGCAATTTTGCCGTTGGGCAGAATCTTTCGCCGGAGCGAGTGCGATCAGGGTCGCGCCGATGGATAGAAGGACGGCTACGGCCAACAGCATCTCCTTGCGTTCGCTCGGGAGGTGGACGGCCCGCACTGCCATGACCGAGCAACGAATTTTTGAAGCACGGTACAAGAGGCTCGGAAGAAGTCCCGCATGACCTCTGGGGTTGAACTCCGATCAAATTGCAGACCACCGCAGCAGTGAACGGCTACGCCACCCAAAAGTCTCTCCGCTCGGGCATCGTTCTTACTGAGTGACCCCGCGGTTCAGATCTCCGTCCACTCTCCCGAGGCTTCGTGGCGGATCTTCTCGGTTTGCTGCTGAATCTTTTTTTGCGAGTCCTGCAATTGTTGATGCAACTTGTTATAGCAAGGCTTATTGCGCTGTAACTTCTCGAGCGCGGGGCGGAGGCGAGCGATTTCTTCGCCGGCGCGGCTGAGTTCGATCCTGGCTTCGGCGCTTACTTCGGGGAGGTCGAAGCTTTCTTCGAGCAGATTGCCTGAATTTTTATCGGGGAGAGTCAAGTTAAGGTTCTGCTCCTTCTTGTCGCGAACCACCGTCACAGCTGCTGCCCCGCCGGTCGTGGAGCGGAGAGCGCGGGTGAAGTCGGAGGTGTCGTGCACCGCCTGATTGTTGACGCGGACGATGACGTCCCCGGCGCGGAACCCGGCTTTTTCGGATCGGCTGCCCTTTTCTACGGCGCGGATTAATACTCCATTGCCACTCTTGACGCCGAAAAATTCGCCAAGCTGCTGGGTGATGTTTTCGACAATCAGGCCGCTGCGCAAGGAGGAGTGCGCGACTACGACGGACACGGGCACGTCGAGATCGGCTATGGCAGGCATGGCCGGCATTTCAAATTTGAACGCAGGCATAGAGTGCGCAGCCATAGATTTGCTGCGGTTGGCGAGTTGAACTTTCACGGTTTGCGGCTGGCCTTCCCGGCTGATTCCGAGGGTAACCATGCGGCCACCGGGAGTTTCGCGGATCATCCGCCGCAACTGGGCTGCGCTCTCAACCCCGGCGCCATTCAGGGTCAGAATGACATCGTGTTCTTTGAGACCGGCTTTGCCGGCGGGTGCGTCCTGATCGACCATGGTCACTTCCGCGCCGTGTTCTTCCTTCAATTTCAAGGCGCCCAAGCGCTCGGTAGTAACGTCGGCGATGTCGACGCCGAGATAGGATGAACCGCCACCGCCTTCTTCTACGCCGTAGCCCCAGTTCCAGTTTTCTCCGGGACGGTCGTAAGGAACCTCCGCGGAGTACATGGTGGCGGTCAGTGCAAGCGATGCCATGAAAAACAGGATGCGGTGCAACATGGGCCCTCCAGTTGTTCGTGCACGGGCTAAGCCCGGATTCTCAAGAGCTCTTGACGGCGCGGCTGAAGCAGCGCCCTTCAAAATTCTCACCGGCTGGCGCGGACGAACTTGATATTGCCGGAGTTTGTCCGCACTTTGAGCACTGGTCCGCCGCCATTCAGCTGGCCTTCCGCTGACACTGTTCTTGGTCCCCAATCGCCGCCTTCGCTGGCGATATGGATGTCGGAGAAGTCGCTGATAATCCTGTGGCCGTTGGCTAATTCGATGTTGGCCCGAATCGAAATTGAAAGATCGCTGGCGAGATATACGGTGATGTCCCCGGCGCCGGTCTCCAAGGTGGAATCTGTCCGGTCAGCCGATGCAAGAAAGCGGGCGATGATTCCGCCACCTCCGGTTTCAGCGCGCGCGGAAGGAACTCCGTTGAGCTCGATGCAACCGCCGCCGGTTTCAGCCTTCACCGTGCCTTTCGCAGAACTGAGGCGGATGCTGCCGCCGCCGGTCTCCATCACTACGGGGCCGCCAATGTCGCCGAGGTCGACACTGCCGCCACCGGTCGTGGCGCGTACGGTCCCCTGACAGCGCTCAATCTGAATGTTGCCCCCACCTGTTTCGACCGTTGCACCCTGCATACAGGAGAGAACCGAAACACTTCCGCCGCCGCTTTCGGCGTTGAGCTTTCCCTTGGCTGCGGCGATCTTGATGTTGCCGCCCCCGGTGCGAACGTTAATGTCGCCGCCCGTGCTGCCCACGTCGATGGAACCGCCGCCGGTTTCGGCATCGATCGCGGCGCCGATATCGTCGAGGCGAATGCTTCCGCCGCCGCTTTGAATTTCGGCGCGCCCGGTGAAGCCAACTGCACGCACGCTTCCGCCGTCGGTTTCAATTTTGGCAAGCTCGAGGTTGCGGGGAACAGTGATGACGAAGTCGCCTGAAAATTTGCGGTTGCGGCCACCCTGCCAATCACCAACGACCCAGGCAGTGTCGCCTTTTGTATAGGCGGTGATCTTGTAGGATTCAAATTCGCGACGGGCCTGCTGCTCCGAAGAGGTATATGCGCGGCTATGGATGACGTAGCT
>QIAJ01000049.1:31109-54594 GCA_003225495.1 Acidobacteriota bacterium | reverse complement strand
TGAATATCCGATGGCAGAACCCATTTCGAAAACTCTCTTGGCGCCTTTAATGATCGCCAGTTGATAGAGCACACGTGCGACGGCGGGCCCGATGATCGGGATTTTATTCTTAGCAGCCTCGGCTTCCATTTCGGCTAGCACTTCGTCCCGCGGCGGCAGGAGAGAGTAGATGTAATCCTCGACGTCCTGGACGGTGATACCGCCCATACGCCAATAAGCGTTTGCATTCTGGTCGGGCATGTTGCTCCTTGCTTCGAAAGTTGCCGAGATTCGCTCGGCTGGAAAACCGAGAGACTGCTGTTTCTACGCGGGCATTGCTGCTACGAAATTGTTTGACCGGGCTTCATCTCTAGAACTTTTACCTCGGGCGCGAGTTTCTGCAGCTCGGCGGGCGTGCCGGTCAATAGTGGAAAGGTGCCGAAGTGCATGGGGATGACGGTTTCGGGTTCAAGTAGTTTGCAGGCATAGGCCGCTTCGCGGGGCGACATGGTGAAGTGGTCGCCGATCGGCAGCATGACGATCTTGGGCGCATACAGGTCTCGGATTATCGCCATGTCGCTAAAAACATTGGTGTCGCCGGCGTGGTAAATCTTCCCTCCGTTCGAGAACTCAAGCACGTAACCACAGGCCTCTCCGCCGTAAACAATCTGGTCGCCGTCCTGAATGCCGCAGGAATGGACGGCGTGCACCATTGTCACTTTCACGCCCGCGACTGTCTGCGTGCCTCCCTTGTTCATCGGTGAAATCTGGGCCACGCCTTTGCTTTTCAGCCACAAGCAAAGCTCAAAAATGCCGACTGCCAGTGAGTTGTGCTTCTTGCCAACTTCAACAGCATCACCGATGTGATCGCCATGTCCATGAGTACACAGCAAGACGTCGGCCTTCTTTACATTCTTTTCGTTTGCGGGACATACCGGATTCCCCATGATCCATGGATCGACATACAGCGTATTCCCCTCCGGAGTCTCGATGCGAAAAGTCGCATGTCCAAGCCAAGTGAGTTTGACGCCATTCAGAATCATAAGGAAAAGTCTCAGGTTTTAGGTGACAGCCCCGTGCAGGCAGACGAGTTTCGCTAGTGACTCTAAGCCCGCGTGCTCCCGCGATATAGCATTCTATGGGGCCGGCGAGATTTGCCGCAATCGGGGAAATCCGCCATTCCGGTTCGGCCTGATCTCGTGTATAAAATTGTCCTCGTGCCTGAACTTAAAGTATTGCTGTCACGCAATCAGATTGCCCAGCGCGTCACCGAAATGGCGGAAGACATAACTCGCGATTTCAAAGGTCAATCCATCATCTTTGTCGGCGTCCTGAAGGGCGCTGCTATTTTCCTGAGCGATCTGGCCCGGCAAGTCTCTCTCGATGCCACTTTCGATTTCATCGGAGTTTCGAGTTATGGGAACAGGCCTACTCCGGCAGAAGATCCCGCGGGTCATGCTGCCTGGGATTCTCTTGGAGAGGTCCGCGTCACCAAAGACCTCGATCAATCCATGACGGATCGAAATGTAATTCTGGTCGAGGACATCCTGGACACGGGGCTGACGCTCAACTACATCCAGAAGCTGCTCCTGGCGCACCAGCCCAGAACGCTGCGCATTGCTGCATTGCTTGATAAGCCTTCGCGTCGTAAACAGCCTATCCACGCGCACTACATCGGTTTCGCCATCCCGGACGCTTACGTGGTCGGATACGGACTCGACTATGCGGAACGCTATCGCAACCTGCCGGACATTTGCGTGATCGAGAACCCTTAAAAAGCTTGCGACAACTGCCTCTGACGTCCGACACCTTGGTGTGTAGAGCAGCCTCAGGCGGCTGCTAAAATGAAAGTCGTGAGTTCAGGACCGGCACAAGTCACAGCTCCCCAGGTTGAACCCTTTCTGCTGGAAGTGGCGGACGTAGTCAACACTACGCTCGATCTGGAAACCACTCTCCGGCGGGTGGCGGAACTCGTCCGCAAGGTCATCGACTACGAAATTTTCGCCATCCTTTTGCTCAATGAGCAGAAACAGGAACTATACGTCCGTTTCCAGGTGGGATATCCCGTCGAGGTCGCGGATCGCACGCGCCTGAAAGTTGGACAAGGCGTGACGGGCAGGGCCGCGCAGCTGCGCCAACCTGTACTGGTGAACGACGTATCACAAGAGGACTTTTACGTTGACGCTGTGCCAAACGTCTGTTCGGAACTTGCAATTCCCCTGATCGTCAAGAATCGCGTGATTGGTGTCATCGACATCGAGGCCCGCGAAAAAGGCTACTTCACAGAAGAGCATGAGCGATTGCTTACGCTGATTGCTTCGCGCATGGCGGTGGCGATTGAGAATGCCCGACTATATACCCGCACTACCCGCCAGGCTCGCACGCTTCTTCTTCTCAACGAAATTGCGCGGGAATTGACGTCCATCCTGAATTTGGACGAATTGCTCAAGCGAGTGGGCGAGCTTCTGAGCCGAATCATCGATTACCAGATGTTCAGCGTTCTTCTGGTGGATCCGAGCAGCGAGAAGCTTCAGCATCGCTTTGCGCTGCGATTTCAGGAGCGTCTCCATCTCAAGCACGATATCCCAATCGGCCGAGGGCTGGTCGGACATGCCGCGAAGGCCAAAGAGGCTGTCCTGGCAGGGGATGTGAGCAAGGATCCGCGTTATATCCTGTTGAATCCGGAGACACGCTCGGAACTGGCAGTGCCGCTTATCTATAAAGAAAAAGTGATCGGCGTTCTCGACCTTGAGCACACCCGCCGTGGATACTTCACGGAAGATCACAAGCGCACTCTGACAACGCTCGCGGCCCAAATTGCGATTGCGATCGAGAACGCGCGCTTGTACGAGCAAATCGCTAAACAAGAACAGCGGCTCGAGCGCGATCTCGCTTTGGCGCATGAGTTGCAGTTCCGGCTGCTGCCCCATGCTCGCCCAAAGGTTCCGAACCTCGAAGTCTGCGCGAAATTCGTTCCCGCGCGCGCGATCGGCGGAGATTTATATGACTTCATTCATTATTCCCTGTCACGTCTCGGAATCGTGATTGGTGACGTGAGCGGCAAGGGCGCGCCCGCCGCAATTTACGCGGCGCTCGTCAGCGGAATCCTCAGATCGCATGCGCCCATCGAACCGGGGCCGGCGGAGATGCTCTCCGCCGTGAACCTCTCGCTCGGCGAGCGACGGATTGACGGGCAGTTTGTGTCCATCATCTACGCGGTGTGGGACGACGAGCGGCGCACGCTTCAGGTAGCGAATTCGGGGCTGCCGCGTCCCATTTATTGTCATGATGGCAAGATCGAGGTTATCCAGGCTACTGGGTTGCCGCTGGGCTTGTTTGACGAAGCCGACTACGACGAATTCAGTTTCAAAGCCAAGGCCGGGGATTTGTTCGTGTTTTACAGCGACGGCATCCTCGATGCGCGCAACCGCGACGGCCGCTCATTTGGAAGCGAACGGGTGGAGGAGATCGTCCTCGGCTGTCAGACTCAGTCCGCGGATTGCGTTGTCAACAACATCTTCAAAGCCGTTGCCGAACATACCGCGGGCGCCGATCCGTTTGATGATCAAACTGTCGTCGCGATCAGAGTTAAGAACAGTTCGGGTGCGGCAACCGGCACGAGCAAGCGGAAGTGAAACGCGCCCGGAAGTCTGAGGTCGTGCGAGCGCCGTCGATTGCTTACCGGCGAATGACTCGGAACACAGCTTCAGCGGAACTTGTTTGCGACGGAATTCCTCTTGCGCAACTTGTCGAACGCTACGGAACCCCGCTGTACGTCTACTCGTCTGAGATGATTCGCGCGCGCATGAAAGCTTTTGCGCGCGCTTTCCGATCGATTCCCCACACGCTCTGCTACTCGGTGAAAGCCAATTCCACTCTCGCGATTCTGCAATTGGTGGAGCGGGTAGGTGCTGGCTTTGACGTCGTTTCAGGGGGGGAACTGGAACGCGTTGGGCGGATGAAAAAGACGGCGGCCCGCAATGTTGTTTTCTCATGTGTGGGAAAGACTGTTCCGGAGATGGAGCTCGCTCTCAAGTCTGGAATCTTGCTTTTCAATATTGAAAGCGCATCCGAGCTCGGCGCGCTGGCTGCAACTTCTGCTCGGCTACGGAAAATCGCGCCGGTTGCTGTCCGTGTGAATCCGGACGTTTCAGCGAAAACTCATCCTTACATTTCCACCGGGCTCCAAAAACACAAGTTTGGAGTTCCCATTCCCGAAGCTCGGGAACTATACGCAGAGGCAGCACGGCAGCCTTACTTAAAGGTTTCCGGAGTGAGCGTGCATATCGGATCGCAAATTTCCGATGTCAGTTCCTTTGCCGACGCGTTAACGCGAGTCGTCGATCTGGTACGCGATTTGCGGCGCCTGGGACACGACATCCGCTACGTTGATGCCGGCGGAGGCTTGGGAATCTCTTACGAAGGGACTCAAGCCGATTTCCAGGAACAGATTCTTGCCTACGCCAACGCGGTTCTACGGCCTCTGAAGGACTTGGACGTCCACTTGCTCCTTGAGCCGGGGCGGTCAATTGTAGGGGCTGCCGGAGTGTTGCTGACGCGCGTCATCTACAAGAAGACAAATAACAGCAAGCGATTCCTGATCGTCGATGCAGGAATGAATGACCTGCTGCGCCCGGCTTTGTACAGCGCGCACCACGAGATTGTGGCGGTTCAGCGCTCCTCGAGTGCGATCGAAGTCGCCGACGTCGTCGGACCGGTTTGCGAGACCGGAGATTTCTTCGCACGAGGACGCGAACTGCCAGCGACGCGTGAAGGCGATCTATTGGCAATCCTCGATGCCGGCGCGTATGGGTCCGCGCTGGGGTCGAACTACAACACACGGGGAAGGCCGGCAGAAGTATTGGTCGACGGAAAGCAGGCACGGGTGATTCGAAAGCGCGAGATGTTTCACGATCAAGTCAGGCTGGAACGGTTGTGATCTGTGATTGTGCCGGCCTTGCATTCACTCTGGCAGCGACTCCATAAAATTCGTCACCGCCCGCAACACCGGTTCTGGCTGCTGAATAAACAGCGCGTGTCCGAGCGTGCGAAACTTCACATGTGTGTGGTGGTGCAACAAGCGGGTAGCCAGAGTAACGTCCGCATCGGACATCAGCCCTCCAAGTTCCCTGCTGGCCTGAAGAAGCAGCGTCGGACACGAGATTCCTTGCAATACCATCTCTCCATTCCAGCCTTCGAGCGCAGAGCCATCGATCGCCATATTGTATGCATCGGGGTCGGTCTGCGCGACGCAACGCGCCCAGGAGAGCAGGTAGGCTTCATCATTGCCGGGAAGGTTCCTTATGAAAACTGCTTCTCCAGAACCTGGCAACGGAAGTTCGATCCGGCCGATGCCCTTGGCGATTTCATCGATCGGGAAGTGCTTTTGAGCGATGTCGCGCAAGCCCGAGAACAGCGCAGCATACATCGGTGTGGGAATCCGGTCGGCAAGAATCATGTTGTCCCCGAGGATGAGAGAGCGCACCAACTCCGGATGATGCGCAGCTACCCACATCCCGACCATGCCTCCCAGCGAATGCCCAAAGAGAATTGCGGGTATCTTGACGCGATCGCTGAGGAAACGCGCCACGTCATCGGAGTACTTTGTGCCTTGGTAGCCGCGCGTAACGTGCCCGGACTTGCCGTGGCCACGCAGATCGAGCGCGAAGATGTGCCAGCGCATACTCAATGCTGGGATCAGCGGGAGGAAAACTTGCCATCGTCGGCCGAGACCGTGCAGCAGAACTAAAGGCGCCCCATTCGCTGGACCTTCGGCGTAGTTCAGGCGCACTTCACCGGCGTCAAACTCGTGCTCCGAGATTCCTGGAAGAGCTTCTTGCACAGTAATCCTCGGTTATTTGGCGTCGTATACCAGCTTGCCGCCGACCCACGTCTTGAGCACTCTAACGTCGCGAATCTTGACTGGATCGATGTTGAGCACGTCATCGCTCAGGAGAACCATGTCGGCCAGTTTGCCTGGAGTGATCGAGCCCTTCACATTTTCCTGAAATTCGGCGTACGCGGATCCCACGGTGTAAGCCTCGATCGCTTCTTTGATGGTCAGCTTCTGCTCTGGAAACCATCCCCTCGGATTCTTGCCGTCGAGCGTGGCACGGGTGGTCGCAGCGTAAAGCGTCAGCAGGGGGTTAAGGGGAGCTACGTTCCAGTCGGTCCCCAAGGCAAGTCGCACGCCATGATCGAGAAACGTACGAAAGGCATAGGTTCGGCTGGCGCGGTCATGTCCGATGCGACCTTCTGCCCAACGTCCGTCGTCAATCGCATGATAAGGCTGCACTGAGGCAATTACGTGTAACTGAGCGAAGCGGTCGAAGTCTTTAGCGGCCATATGTTGAGCGTGTTCAATGCGCCACCGGCGATCGCGAGGCCCGTGGGCTTTCTCAATCTCAGCGTAGATATCGAGGATGGCGGAAATTCCCGCGTCGCCAATCGCGTGAGTGCACAATTGCAAGCCGGCCCCATCCGCCTTCATCATGCGATCCCGCATGAGAGAAACGGGATGCATTCCATCGGCAAGAAGGCCGCGATTATTCGGCTGGCCGTTGAAGGGTTCGAAGAAGTAGGCAGTGGCCGAACCGAGAGAACCGTCGGCATAGGATTTCAGCGCACCGAGTCGCAGATAAGGCCCGCCAAAGGCGTGACGGATGCCGATCTTTGCCTGGTCATCGACTTCGGGGATCAACGGCGCAGCGTAAATTCTAGTCGTCAGCTTGCCTTCTTCGAGCAACTCCGCGTAAATCGCGATGTCGGCGTAGTCGGGATTCATGTGCTGCACGCTGGTTACTCCGACTGAGGCAGCATGTTCCAACGCGCGCTCAATCGACTGGCGGCGCTGGTCGTGGGTCGGCTCGGGGATGACCTTGTAGACGAGCTCGGCGGCGGCGTCTTTCAAAGCACCGGTGGGATTCCCTTGCGCGTCATGGACGATTACTCCTCCGTCAGGATCGGGTGTTTTTGCCGTAATGCCAGCCAGCTTGAGCGCGAGTGAATTTGCCAGAATCATGTGGCCGTCGTAGCGGGAAACGGCGGCTGGAATTTGCGAGGTCGACGGATCAATCAATTCTTTGGTCGGGAGTTGGGCCGGAGTCCATTTGGTTTCGTCCCAGTCGCCGCCGAGGATCCATTCATCTTTGGAAGTCTTCCTGGCGCGGTCCGCAATTCGGCGAGCGAATTCTTGGGGACTGGTGGCGTCATTCAACTGCACATAGTCGAGCTGTTGACCACCCGATGTGAGGTGTACGTGGGCGTCATTGAAACCGGGTAGCAGGCGCTTCCCTGCCCCGTCTTTTACAGACGTTTTGGCTCCTCGCCAGGCGTCGACCTCCTGGTTGGAGCCAACCGCTACAATCCGATCACCGACAACTGCAACGGCTTCGGCTTCGGGATGATCGCGATCGACCGTCCAAACCCTTGCATTCTGAATGATGAGGTCAGCGGCGGGTTTAGCTTGCCCTCTAGCGAACACCGCACACGCGATCAAAATCGTAGTTTCTAGGAGATGCCGCTTCATTCTTCCTCCAGATTCCTGTCCGATTGCCATGGGTGTATGTGCTGCAGGACACGCGGCAAGCCGCGTTTCTACCCACGGCCCATGATCACGCGTCAGCGTTCGCCCCATTTGAGCTTGGTGCTTAATACTTCGAAAAAAGTTTTCTTGAAGCGCAGCAACTTGGCCGGGTGTTCAGCCTTCACGCAACGGACCGCATCCCCATCATTGATGGGCATGCCGACTTGGCCGTCGAGGCTCAGGTAGGCTTCTTCTTCGCCGGTCTTGACTTGAATTTCGATTTCCACGGAATCGCGTACCACTACCGGACGATGCGTAAGTCCGTGCGGCGAGACAGGAGTGATGACAAATGCGTCGACATCGGGCTTCAGAATCGGCCCGCCGGCTCCCAGCGAGTAAGCAGTCGAACCAGTGGGCGTCGCGATGATAAGAGCGTCGGCCTTGTAGCTGGAAACAAATTCCTTGTCCACGAAGAGTTCGAAGTGGTTCAGGCGCGAGATAGCGCTCTTGCTTACCACGACGTCATTCAAGGCAATGTGAGTGGCGACGGCGCCGCCGCCGCGCACCAGTGAGCAACTGAGCATGGCTCGGCTATCGACCATGTATTCGCCCTTTTCGATCGCCTCCAACGCGGGATAAAGGTCGGCGAGGGCAAGTTCCGTCAGAAATCCGAGCGTCCCTAGATTGACCGCGAGCATCAACGTCCCCGAACGGCAGACAGCGCGGGCCGCAGAAAGAAGAGTGCCATCCCCCCCGAGCACGAGGGCGAGATCGGGGGAGCGAGATCCGAGGTCGCTGCGTGAAACAACATTGGCCGCTGAAAAATATTGAGAGCTCTCGCCGTCGATTATTACCTCGTAGCCACGCTGCGTTAGCCAGTGGTGCAGAGTTGGCAGAAAGCTGCACAGTTCAGGGCGGCCAGGCTTCGAAATGATCGCAACGGTCTTGGGTCGAAAAGAGCTTTTTGGCGCTTCGGACATGGGACAAACGATTGTACAGAATCAATCCCCAGCCGGCGGCGGGAACTCCGCATAGAGCAGAAATTCGCGGTTGCCTTCGGCTCCGAGAATGGGGGACTTGGTGGAATCCGTGCGGGTCACGCCCAGATCGTGCACTGCCGTCTCGATCTTGAGCACTGCGGATCGTTGGGCCGCTTCGTCGCGCACAATTCCGCCCTTGCCGATCAGGTCGCGGCCGACTTCGAACTGCGGCTTCACGAGAATGACCACTTGGCAGCCTTTAGCTTGTGTACGACTTGAGAGCATCACTGCAGGCAAGACCAGCGCAGCCGAGATGAAAGAGACATCCATCGCGACAAAATCGACGGCCTCGCCGATTTGTTCGCGGGTGAGGTAGCGCGCGTTGGTTTTTTCCAGAAGCCGTACACGAGGGTCCTGGCGCAGCCGCAGATCAATCTGGCCATAGCCTGTGTCGACCGCGATTACTCGGCTAGCTCCGTGCTGCAGCATGCAATCGGTGAAACCTCCAGTGGATGCGCCCACGTCAAGGCAAACTTTTCCAGCAAGCTCAATCCGCCAATGCGCGAGGGCTTTCTCTAACTTCAGCCCGCCGCGGCTCACGTAGCGAATATCTTGTCCCAGCAGCCTCAATACGCTGTCGGACTCTACGGAGGCGCCCGCTTTTTCAATTTTCTGTTCATTGACCAAAATTTTCCCGGCGAGGATCAGAGATTGCGCGCGTTCACGTGACGGCGTGATGCCGCGCTCCACAAGCAATTTGTCGAGACGAATCTTCACTGGCCGAGAGTCACGTTGAAAGTCAGCGTTGCACCACCAGAATGCCAGCACCCGATGCAGTGCAGAATGCTGAACCAATTTGTTACGAGAAGGTTACAGGAGTTACTTCCGTGTTTTACACAGAGTTTTCCACTGCGATGTTGAAAAGTGTCCAGCGAAGCAAAAACCAAAAAGAAGGCCGTCACATGGACGGCTTGAAAAACCTGCTCCAGACCGCAAAATAACTAGCCCGCGACTTCCTCCAACAGCTTCTGATCGATATCAAAGTTTGCGTGGACGTTCTGCACGTCGTCGTGATCTTCGAGCGCTTCCAGCAAACGGATCATCTGCGTAGCCTGCTGTCCCTCAAGCTTGATGTAGTTCTGCGGAACCATGGCGACACTCGACGATGCAGGAGTGATCCCTGCTTTCTTCACCGCCTCAAGAACCGCTTCGTATGACGCAGGCTCCGTGAGGATTTCCCAATTCTCGCCCTCGTCCTTCAAGTCTTCCCCGCCAGCTTCGAGGATGATATTCATTAAGTCATCTTCCTTGGCGGCTGCCTTTGGGACCACGATGTCGCCTTTCTTGTGGAACATCCACGAGACGGCGCCCGCTTCGGCCATATTGCCATTGTTCTTGCCGAAGACGTGGCGAATCTCGCTCACGGTGCGGTTGCGATTGTCGGTGGAGATCTCCGCCAGCAACGCGACTCCGCCGGGGCCGTAGCCTTCGAGAACGAATTCTTCGTAGGTGAGTCCCGGCAGTTCACCGGTGCCACGCTGGATGGCACGCTTGATGTTGTCGGCCGGCATGTTCTCCGCTTTGGCCGCCAGGATGGCGGTGCGCAGTCGGGGGTTCATGTCGGGGTCGCCACCGTTTTTAGCGGCCATGGCGATTTCCTTAATCAAACGCGTGAAAATCTTTCCCCGCTTGGCGTCAAGCGCGCCTTTTTTATGCTTGATTGTGGCCCATTTGGAATGGCCAGACATGAAGATACCTCGGTCTAGAGAACTGGAATTGCGTTATTGACTAAGAAGTCGCCCGCGGAGGAAATCACTGGATAGCCTCTACGAAACTGGTCAGGCGAACACAGATTATAGCATGGGCGATGCACCTGAGCGTTAAGGAACTAGTCTGGCATGCTGACTGTAGGCTGTGCCTAAGGCTTCTGTTTCCACGACACCGTTACTAGCAAACGGCTTGCACCCGGCGTCTCGAGAGTCACTCTAACGGAAGCCTGATCTGGTTTAGGCTTGATCAGAATCGAATGCCTGTTAAAAACGCTGATCGGATTTCTCATCTTGAAAGCTGTCGCTACCGCTTTGGACCGGGTGAAGCGGCGCGAGTCGTCAAACTTCTGAACTCGGTGTCTAACTCTCGATTTGCCGATGCGGACTCCCTCATTCGATTCCACGAAACGCTGCTGTTCCTACGGGCCTTTCCTCAAGGTCCCGCCGTAGTCCGCAAGACTGAGAACCTGCTCGATAAGTTCTGGGAGAGAGTGGCGGAGTTACGCCACCGTGGAATTAATCTGAGCTCGTGGGACACATTCGAGTTTTCGGGCGTTGCCGGTACTTCGATGGAGGACACGCTCAGCTTTGACGTCGCGCGCTGGCTGATCCGTCGAATGCCTGGCAAAGTCAAGATTGCGTGGGACAACGACGAACCTGGACGCGAGCTGGGCGCAACCTGGCCGCGTTTCATGCCGCTGCTCGAAGATGACGCGTACGTCGAGGCCGACACTCCATGGCGGCAGTGGCTGGAAGCTGCGCAGGGAAGAAAGAGTGCCGGCCCGGAGTGGCTGTTGCGACGGATCGAGAAGCTTCTCTTCTCCGATCACGACAAAGCCGAGCTCTACGATTCGCTGCGGCTTCCTTTGCGGTGGGACATCGGCAACGCACGAATATCGCGCACGCGCAATTGGGAGCGTAAGGGAAAACTTTTCTATCATCACGCGCCATTGATCAGCCGAAGCCAAGTGTCGCTGGTGGAAGAGTTGACGAAGAAACCTCCAACGCTCATCAAGCTCTCGCACCAGATGGGTGAGCGAGTGATGGATCGGATCCGCGAAATCATGCTGGTTAGGTATCGCGAGCTCTATGGGACAACGCTGGGCGATCCGGCCTCGGTTGTTCGCGCAGATGTCGATCGTGGAACTTCAATCTATCTCTAGAACCTGCCACCGGATCGGCGGCTACCACTGCGCGCCTACGTGGCAGGATTTACCGTGAAGAACGGCGTGCCTATCAATTACATCGAAGCGATCGGACTATGCGAATGGATGGAAGTTGGCTTCAACACTTTTTACACCTTCCGCGTCGGCGAAACAGGATGGATTTACGCGCAGGTACTTCGCTGCCTTTGCCATCTGATGGGAACGACTTGCGTGTCGGTGTATCCATACCAGCTCGGGCACGATAACGAGGAAGCGATTGACTCGGGCGCGTTCTGGTTCTATCGCAAGCTGGGTTTTCGTCCTGGACGCCCGGAACTGTCGCAGTTGGTGGAGCGCGAAGAACGCAAGATCGCGGCCAATCCAAAGTATCGAACGTCGGCTCGAACATTGCGGCGGTTGGCGGCAGGACACGTCTTTTACGAGTTGCCCGGAAGCGAAGTTGGATCGTGGGACCGGTTCTCAACACGCAAAATTGGGCTGCGCGCGAATGCGGCCATGGCTAGCAGGTTTGGCGGCGATGCCCGGCGGATGCGTGCCGAGACGGCGCGAGCGGTGGCTCGAAATCTGGGCCAGGACACATCAAAATGGTCGTCTGCAGAGAAGGCGAGCCTCGAAAATTTCGCGGTTACGTTAGCGCTCTTCCCCGCTCTGTCGTCGTGGGGCCGCGACGAGAAAGACGCTTTGGTCCGACTCATCCGCGCAAAAACGGATCGCGATGAGATGCATTATCTGTACCTGACACAAAACCATCGACGCTTACGGGATGCGTTGCTGAAGGTAGGTCGTTGATCGAGTTGCTAAGCCATGGTTCTTCCACACCTCTGATCAACTGTCACCCTGAGTGAAGAGCCTGCTGATCTCACCTCAGAAGAAAGTAGATCCTTCATTTCGCCCATGACATACAGGTCATAATGCAGCGCGCCTCGCTTTGTACGCATAAATGACCGCCAGTAGCGGCGGCGCAATCAGAAATCCCCAGAACGGAATCACGAACCCCAGCGCTATCGGCACCAAAATTGAAGCCCACATCGGCACTCTGGCTACGCGGCGCATGATGTAGGGCTGAAGGACCAGGCCATCCACCACAACGATCACCGCATAGAGAATCAGGACATAGAGCGGGTGCTCCCAGTCCTGCCAACGAAGCAATGCAGCCAGCACCGGACCAACCAGACCGAGCACAGGGCCCAGGTGCGGGATGATCTGAAGGATGGCTGCCAGAATTGCCCACAGCGGCGCCCATGGAACCCCAATGATCCACAAACCCGCCAGCCACAACGCGGCCACCGCAATCGAATCCTGAAGTTGAGCGACTGCCCAATTCTTCAGTGCGGAGCCCGTGACGCGGATGTGATCTCTCGGTTCCATTCGTTTTTTTGCGACGCTCCGTAAACCTTATCGCGGCAATTCCGTCCATAGCAATAGAGCCAGAAACAATCGATGAGCCTCTCACTCCCGGCGTTGGCAACGCAGACTCAGGAATGTCCCAGGGCGATCATCGCCGAGGACTTCGAGGAAATCGTTTGCCTGTATCAGCGAAAGGTCTATCGGGTGTTGCTGCTCTTGCTCAAGGATTCGGAAGACGCGGACAACCTGACGCAAGAGTGTTTCCTACGCGCCTACACGAACATGAAGAGCTTTCGCGGCGAGTGCAACGTTCAGACCTGGCTGATTCGGATTGCCGTAAATCTGGTTCGAGATCACGCTCGGAATCGACGGACGGGATTTTGGAACCGACTGCTGAGGCTTGAAGATCAGTGCGCGGCCGGTGTTGATCCCGAACCACTTGCAATAGTAGCCTCGCCGGAACGAGGGTTGCTCGCGCGGGAAGAGTTGGACGCAGTCTGGCGGGCCGTGGACAATTTGTCCACTCGGCAAAGAGAAGTATTCATTTTGCGGTTTGCGGAAGAAATGGAATTGAAGGAAATCGCCGAGGCATTGGACCTGCGCATCGGCACCGTGAAGACCCAACTGTTTCGCGCCTTGAACCATGTGCGCGAACAAGTCAGGAGATGAAATGATGGCCGAACGGTTTGGAAACGATGAACTGCCTGCGGATTTAGCTGCGAGGTGGCGGGCCGATGCGATCTCGAAATCCGATCGCCCCGAAGAATTCTGGGTTGGCCAGCGAATGCGAATTCGTGGACGGGTGCAGAGGAACGCATCGCCGAGTCCCCGGAGCCTTCGGTTTGCGATTGCAAGCGCGGCGCTCATCTTTTTGGCCGTCTTTCTCATCGCACCGGCTGGCCCACTTCCGCCGGAGCCTGCTCAACACGCTGTATTCGACGCCGATCAGCAACTACTGCTCGCGGTCGAACATGCGCTCGCCGTAGGAACCCCCGAAGCGCTTGAGCCCGTGACCCTGCTCGAAGCAAGTTCCAACTCTGATGTCGAAACTATTCCTCAAAAGGAGCACCATCATGAAAACTAAATACACCACGATCATACTGGCAGTACTGGCGGCCTCATCTGGTCTAACTGCGCAAACCCCGCCTCCCGAGCCCAAAGCACCGCGGGCTCCCAAAACGTTTGAAAAACGGATCATTGTTCATGGGGAGATGGGCATGCGCGGAGAGATGGGCAAATGGTGGCGCGATTCCGAAATTTCAAAAAAGCTTCAACTCTCCGACGGCCAGATTGCACAACTCGACCAGATCTTTTACGACCATCGCGTGAAGCTGATCGACCACGGCGCGGAGATGGAGAAGCAGGACCTGAAGCTGCAATCGTTGCTCGATGCCGATCAACCGGATGAAGGTCAGATCGGTTCCCAAGTTGATCTGGTTCTGTCAGCGCGCGGCAAGCTGGAGAGGGAATATACGTTCATGAATCTCGATTTGCGGAAGGTATTAAGTCTCGATCAGTGGCGCCAACTGAAAAGTATCCGAGGCGAGCATGGACCCGGTGACAACGTGATGTTCTTCCACAAGAAGCTGGAGGGTCCTCCAACGTCGGGACCCGTAGTAGTTCCCTTTCCACCCGACGCTTCGGAGATTGACGTATCACCTGAACCAAACCTCTAGTTACAATGCCGGGCCGGAGCCTTCCGGCCCAGTCATCTGAACCGTTGCCAGACGGCCCCTCCCGATCAATAAAACCGCGCGCTTTGCCGATGATGTTCCTTGGAGCCCGTAGAGGAACTCAATGCGAGCGAGCAGAGCGGTTGCTTTAAGAATTTCAATTCTCTGTCTGGTACTCGAGCTCTTCCATGCGGGCGCTCAGGTACCCCCGCCCAACACCTTCAAGAAACCTCCCGGAGTAGACGTAAGAACCCACAAGTTTCGACCGGGCATTTCGCCAGATCGTGTGACAACTAACGCGGTGGGCGCGGAGACACACAGCGAGGTCGCGATTGACGTAACCGCAGCCGGCCAGATCAATGCTCTTCTCCGGGACAAGCGAACTCGCACAGCTGCCCAAAAGAAGATCAGCTCGAAGCTCATTTACACCTCCCGCATGCTTCAAGGCCTAGCGGCGGCACCGGGCGTGCCATCGCTTGAAACTGGAGTCGACGTCGACGACGGAGGCAATGTGCTCGTCGACATCACAGCCCGAGTTACATACGAGTTTCTGCTTCGGTTGAAAGAGCAGGGTGCATCGATCTACAGTTCCTTTCCGTCGTCGAACAGCGTGCGGGCGATGGTCCCGGCTGCGCGCCTTGAGACCATTGCCGAATTGCCAGATGTCATCTTCATTCGTCCGAGGCAGGAGGCGATGACGGCTGAGTATTCATTCTCAATTCCGCGACGCACCGCGTCGCCAATCGCGATCGGCGCGGAGCGAACGGCGCGAGTGCGAGAGTATCTGGAATCGATTTTGAGACCAGTGAAGAATGGGGCGGGTACAAATCCAACCGGGCAAGGCAGCCAGACATCCGAAGGAGACCTTACTCATCGATCGTTCGACGCACGCATGGCGTTCGGCGTCAACGGCGCGGGCATCAGGATCGGCATACTGTCGGACGGAGCCAGCAACCTGGCAGCAAGTCAGGCGCTTGGAGACTTGCCTCCGGATGTCACGGTTCTTCCCGGCCAGGGCGGTGGCGGAGACGAAGGCACGGCGATGATGGAAATCATCCATGACATCTCTCCCGGCGCCAAACTCTATTTCGCCACGGCTTTCAATGGCATCTCGAGCTTCGCGCAGAACATTCGCGACCTTCGCGCGGCAGGCTGCGACATCATCATCGACGATGTCTTCTATTTCGACGAAAATCCGTTCGTGGATGGGCAGACGGGAGCAGTCATCTCGCCGAGCAACGGCGGTCTGATCCTGCAAGCCGTCAACGACGTCACCGCGGATGGCACTTTGTATTTTTCATCCGCCGGAAACGAAGGGAACCTTGATGATGACAGTGCTGGCGCCTACGAAGGTGATTTTGTGGATGGCGGCTCGCTCGGCCTGCTCGCGGGCGGCACCGTAAATTTGTTCGGCACGAATCAATATGACCGCATCTCAGCCGGCGGTGGGAATTTTGTAGTGCTTTTCTGGTCGGACCCTCTCGGTGCTTCCGCCAATGACTACGACCTGTTCGTCCTGAACTCCACTGGCACAGCTGTCCTGGAGGCTTCCACCGACACCCAGGATGGCACACAAGACCCGGTGGAATCCCTTTCCCCTACCTACAATGTTGCCAACAACCGCCTGGTGGTCTTCAAGCACGCGGGCGCGCAGAGCCGATATATTCATCTGAATACATTCCGCGGTGGAGTGGCTGTCGCCAGTGCCGGAGAGACTCATGGCCATTCGCACGCCGCGCTCGCGTACAGCGTCGCGGCAACTCCCGCTGCGGCTGCATGGAATCCCGTCACCGCCAGCGGGCCTTATCCGAATCCGTTTACAGCCTTGAATCAAAGCGAGTGGTTCAGTTCGGATGGACCGCGGCATCTCTTCTACCATGCTGACGGAACCGCATTCATTCCGGGCGACGTGTCTTCCACCGGCGGCATCATACGCCAGAAGCCGGACATTACTGCCGCCGACGGAGTTTCTGTAACCGGCGTCGGGGGATTCGGGAGCCCGTTTTACGGCACATCAGCAGCGGCGCCGCACGCAGGAGCGATTGCGGCCCTTGTTAAATCAGCTGCGCCACTGATCAGCAATGGCGAAATGCGCGCTGCGCTTACCGCTTCGTCTGTGGACATCATGAGCGCCGGCACCGATCGCAATTCAGGCGCCGGAATCGTGATGGCATTTGAAGCTCTGAGAGCGCTAGGCATCGGGGGATCCGCGAATCCGGAACTCGGTGTCGTCGTAGCCAGCGATCATCCTGGAAACGGGAATGGAATGCTTGAGCCGGGCGAGGGCGGCGTGGTTACAGTTCAGCTTAAAAACACCGGCGGAGTGGCTGACGCAACTTCTATCCACGCAGCTCTGACTACCACCACGCCGGGTGTGAGTATCACGATGCCCGGTGTCTCGGCCTATGGAAACTTGCCCAGGCTAACGGGGGTGGGAAGTAATCTCAGTCCATTCACATTCACGCTGGCGAGCGACTATCCATGCGGCCAGCCGATTGACTTCGGACTGTCAGTGACCTATGTAGGAGGACCGAACCCACGCATTTTGCGCTTCACCATTCCCACCGGCCCAGTGTTCAACATCACTACGGCTCTGGATGGGACAGTTCCGGCCTCACCCGTGCCCGGAGTCATGACCTCAACAGGAATCCAAACCGGCAGGCCGTTCCGCAACGGATTTGCCAGCAGTTGCGCGACGACGCCAAAAACATGGCCGGGTTTTGGTGTCGCGAGCGGATCGCGGCAGTACGACGGTTACACGTTTACCGCCACTCAGAATGCGTGTACGACTTTTGTGATGACGTCGATCAGCGGCGGAAGTCTCTTCATCGATGCTTATTCACCAAGTTTCAATGCGGCTGATATTGCAACAAACTATTTCGCTGACGCGGGCGGCAGCGGTAGCACACAAAGCTTCAGCATGGGAGTTGTCGCGGGCGAAGCATATACCTTGGCCGTTCATGATGTGCCCTCAGGCGCGGCCAGCGGCAGCAGTTACCACCTGCAATTCTCAGCTTGTCCATTTTCATTATTAATAGCGAACCATCCGCCTGTTGCCCAGGTTCAAGACTTGAATACCGTTGCTGGAGCCAATCACACTGCCAGCGCGTCCATCGACAACGGATCTTTCGATACTGACGCGGGCGATAAGATAACTCTCTCCCAGACACCGGCTGGACCCTACCTGGTCGGCGCCACGTCTGTGATGCTCACTGTGATTGATCGCCAGGGCGCAACTGCGCAGGCAAGCGCCACGGTTACCGTCATCGATGGCAACTTTGACTTTGGCGGGCAGGCGCTGCCCGCGAAGACCGCGACCGCTGGACAATCCGTCACCCAGACGATCATCATCCAGCCGCACCCCGCACCGTGGAATTCCGCGGTGACATTTTCGTGCTCCGGGCTTCCGGCGATGACCACATGGACATTCAATCCCGTAAGCGTTACGCCGGGCAATAGCAATGCCACAACGACTTTGACGGTCGCGACTAGGAGCCGCGATGTCGCGCTTATCGAGGTGCGAAAGTCATGGCTTGCAGTCTGGCTGGGAGTCGGGGCTTTGGGATTGTTCTCGGTCTCAGCTCGAGGTCGCCGGCTCAGTCGATCCATGAGGTTGCTGTTGATAATGCTGACGCTAGGGTTCCTGTCAGCTATCGCGATCAATTGCGGCGGCAGAGGCGCGGACGTGACTACCCACGGTACACCCCCTGGCACCTACACAATCATCATCACGGCGACTTCTGCAGGCGTCAGTCACCCCACAACCTTCTCTTTGACCGTAAATTGAAACTGCAGCAAGACTCTGCGTAAGACTCTGGCCCGCTTGAAGTGCGCCCATCCGGCAGTGTATAAATATTGAAGAGTGCCTGTAAGTCATTGATTTTAGCGGAAGTGGTGGAACTGGCAGACACACCATCTTGAGGGGGTGGCGCCGAAAGGCGTGGGAGTTCAAATCCCCCCTTCCGCACCATCGCATTCATCCTCAACCAGGAATTTCGAGCTTCGGCTCCGACGGAGTTTTTTGCATGTGGCTAATGGTTCTGATCACGATTGTTCATGTAATTGTCTGCTTATTTCTAATTGCTGTTGTCCTATTGCAGAGCGGTAAGAGTGGCGACCTGGCGGCAGCCTTCGGAGGCCAGGGCAGCCAGACCGCATTCGGTCCCCGCGGCGCGGCCACAGCGTTAACCAAGGCCACCACCCTATCGGCGATCATTTTCATGATTACGTCGATTGCACTGTCGATTTTTGCCGCGCAGAGAACCGGTCCTGCGTCCGTTCTGTCAGGAGAGAAGGCTGGAACGACCAAGTCCCAGCCCGCACCGCAACCGAATCCGCCCCAGCCGCCGGCACAGAAATAGCCGTTAGCTTCTGGCTTACGAAGCTTCTCGCAATGACTTGTAATCGCTGATGGGGTTTCGTCGTGAGTGGCTGGACGCTATCTCAAAAATGGATTCCCTTCTCTCTCATCTCCAATCGTAGTCGTCGGCCCGTGACCGGGAACGACGATTGTCTCATCGGGTAGAGCCAACACGCGTTGGTGCAGCGAACGCAGGATCTTGTCCAGCGAGCCACCAGGAAGGTCGGTGCGTCCGATACTCCCGGCGAAGAGTGTGTCCCCGGCGATCAGAAGTTTCTCAGCGGGGAAATAAAGGCAAACGCTACCCTCCGTGTGACCTGGGGTGTGGAGAACATTCGCTTTTAGGCTGCCCGCTGACAAGGTTTCATCGTGCGCAAGTTCAGCGTCGATCTTCACGTCGCCGGGCGCGGACATTCCCACCCAGGTCGCTTGCATGTCCAGCATCTTCAGCAGCGAGTAATCATTCCGATTGAGCAGAATCGGGGCGCCGGTCAGCGCTCGCAGTTTCATGGCGCCGCCCACATGATCGATGTGCGCGTGCGTGATGACGATCTGTTTCACCTTCAAGTTGTGTTTCTGGAGGATGGCCGAGACATCTTCAATGTCGTCGCCCGGATCGATGACCATCGCCTCGCGCGTGGCTTCGTCGCCGATCACAGAACAGTTGCATTGCAGTGGGCCGACCGGCAGGATCTCGTGAATCATGAAGGGCAGTTCCCGGTACTCAGTTAGATCTTATCCCCCTTTACTCAGAACCGGGAACTGAAACTACTCTCAAGATGCTGCTGCCAGTTGTCCGGTTCGATTCTGATCGGCGCGGAATCGCAGCAAAGCGGCAATATTGCCCGCACGATCCAACTCTGAGTGCTGCGTCACGTAGAACAATTCGATATCGCTGCGAATCGCAATTGGGATGATGGCATCGCAAACATCATTGAGTTCGCGGGTCTTTCTTCCGCAGGCTACGCACGCCGAGACGATATGAGCGTCGAGATGTCCGCAATGCGTGCACTCTACCGCACGCGCGGAATAATTGTCCGCCAGGAATAACGACTGGACCTCGCCCGTCTCAAGTGCACGTAACACCCGACGCAGACCGGTTACGCCGCGTCCATTGGCTTTGGCTAAGTCGATCGCCTCTTCGGCTTTTTTGCGGCCTCGCTCCTCGATCCATTTTTTAGTGAGAGCATCCGCGTGTTTACGGATCTCTTCGTCGCTGACGCTGGCTACGTCCGCGGAAAATCGCCCGACGAGTCGCTCCCTGACATAGGGATGTAGATGCGGTTCGAATTCGGGCCAGTTGCTGGAGTGACATCCGACCACAAGCCGCTGCCAAAGACCTCTTTCCAGATCCATGCGCAGGCGTTCTGACACGGCTTTGAAGTGCTGCAAGGCTTCTTCGGAAATACGGCGCTCGGCATGGCCCGCTTCGTATCCATGATATCCGTACTTGGCGCCGCTACGGGAAAGCATGTGGACGATGGCGCCACGCTCGCGCAACTCGTCGAGACGCAAATCAAAAAAACGCGCGCGTTGCCGGTCGACCACTGTCACGCACAAATCCGGCTGCGCGCCCATCAGCATCGCCAGAGGTTTCAATTGGAGACGAGGTTGCACATAGATGCCGGTTGAACCCAGGCGTGGCGGCAGATCAAATTCCCTCCACAAATTATGAGCGGAACAGGCAAAAACAGCGCGCCCTCGAGTGTGTCCGGGCAGTCGGCTTGCTAGCTCCAACACCCGGTCAAGATCTGCGTGTAGCCACCCATTTTTAGCCTTGCCATTGGCATTCTTGAGCGCCTGCTTGACAACATCCTTGGCTACGATTGCATCGTGGCGATGCGACCGATCCTGCGGAGGGTCGGGCTGGAAATAGAAACTCAGAGCGTAAGCGCCCTTGCTTTCGTCCGCTTGAAAAGCTGCCAACTCACGGATTTCCTGCCGAGTCATCATCCGATTCTCCTTGAGTCGTTATGTTCCGGTTTTCTTGAGTTCCTTACGAAAATCCTGCGCCACCGAGGGCGAGTTCCGCACCTGCTGTCGCGCCCGCTCGATCGACTCGCGCACCGCCTCGGGATGGCGGCCGGTGATAGCCGAAATTTCCGGGAGAGAGAAGCCTTCGATTCCATAGAGCAGAAATGCCTCGCGGTCCGTGCGGCCGACACCGCGCAACGCCGCTTGCACCAACGCGACCATCTCGTCGGAATAAGCGGCCTGTTCCGGAGTAGCTACACGGCGATCGGCGATGAAGCTTTCTTTTGTCCACCCCTCATCCGGTTGATGAAATTGCAACGCAGCTTCGTCGGATGCCTCGACATTCTGGCGGCGCCGGCTATCTTCGAGATGTACGGGGGATTCTAGGTCGTTCTGTCGCGCGCTCATATCGTCCATCGCTCGCATTGCAAGCCGATAAAGCCAAGGTTCGAGCGCCAACTTCTCGGGACGATCGCCGTCGCTGAGAGCCTGCACAATCACTTCGTCGACTACTTCCTCGGTGGAAAGGCCGTCTCCGGGCGGATCTTCGGAGGTGTGGCGAAAATAGAGTTCCCGGTCCACGAAGCGTTGCAGGCGGGACAGATTCGCGTCCACGTAGGAGCGCACATCATCGGACGAGATGGTTGCCGGCAGCACGGCTGCAACTGTCTGCTCAAATGGAACACCGGGATCCACTGAGTCCTGCGAAGTTCCCTTGGAACGCCTCCACTTATGACTGGAGCGCAGGATTTCCTTGTGACGGTTGAGCTGCTGCACCAATTCGTCGAAGGCGCTCTTGATGGCGGAAGTTGGGCTTGCAGCCTTTTCCTGGACAGCCAACTGTCCGGATGGCAAGCGCAGGTTCAGGGAAACGCAAGTTCCCTCGCGCGGCGAGCTTTGATCGAGAAACGCCTTCAGATGGATGAGTTCTGGGCGGAAGACCTGGAGTCGTTTCCTGAGTTTTTCGACTTGGTGGGTGATTTCTTTTTCGAGGTCGGGACTCTTCGGAACTTTATAGCTGACGTGAACGTTCATCAGAACCTCGAACGTGGGAAGAAAATCCCGTGAAGCTTCCGTCTCTACGAGGCAATTGTACACCCGGAAGAATTGCTCCGAACGGGCTTTCCGGGCGCGTGGCCAAATTATTTATAGTACTCAGATTCCTGTATCAAACCCGCCGGCAAAGTGGGAAATGGCGGAAATTCCTGTGAAGCTCCTTTCAGCAGGGGGACGGTCTTCTCGGAACGCCGTGTCCCATCGTGGACTGCGATCTTGTGAGGCTCGGTTGGCGAATATCCTTCCCACAATGAAACACCGGCGTAAGCCCCGTCTTTCCGCAGGATGTAGTAGGTCATATCAAGAAATTTCAGTCTTGCCATATCGTTGTTGTAGTTGCGAACGATGCGTTTGAGCGCATCCATGCCCGCCTCTTGTGGTGACATTCCATGGCGCATGTTTTCGACGATGGTATGCGCTCCCGCAACCTTGATGTTCTCTTCCCCGGCACCAGTCGCTCCTGCCGAGCCAACATCCTGATCGGTATAGCAACCCGCGCCAATGATGGGGGAGTCGCCGCATCGTCCGGGAAGCTTGAAAGCCAAGCCGCTGGTCGTAGTGACGCCAGACATTTCTCCCTTTTCATTCAACGCGGAACAGTGAATCGTGCCGGTGGGCGGAAATACAATCCGGTGGATCGCCGCCATCCGAAATTCAGGGTCAATGCCAATCGCGGAGGCACGCTTTTCCATCCGCTGAAGTCGCTCATTCCATGGCTCGGAATTAGACGACGTATCGGGAGCTTTCCATTGCGGCGAGGCCATGCCGGGTCCCCACCAATCGTCAGTCGAATGAAATTCTTTCCACAGCTGCCAGGTTTTGCGGGAGCGCTCAGTGAGCAGATTCTCGCGCGGGAAGCCCATCGCCACTGCGAAACGCTCCGCGCCTTCGCCGACCAGCATCACATGTCCGGTATGCTCGATGACCGCCTTGGCAACGAGAGAGACATTCTTGATGTTTCGTACACCACCGACCGATCCAGCGCGGCGAGTAGGTCCATGCATGCAACACGCGTCAAGTTCGACGACGCCGTCTTCATTGGGCAGGCCTCCGAGGCCGACGCTGTCTTCGAACGGATCGTTCTCAGGCCCCTGGACAACGTTCATGGCGGCATCGAGTGTGTCGCCGCCGTTCTTTAAGAGTGAATAGGCATTGTCAAGGTAGGGAAATCCGTTGTTCGCGCAGACAATAATGGGGCGCTTGGCCGCCCGCAGTGGCTCAGCATGGCGCGCTGTGTCGTTCTTATCTTTATCCTGCGCATTCACGCTGGCAGCGAGCGATGCGACGGCGGCGGAACTGAGAAATCCACGACGAGAAATCGACATGCTTACCTCCAAGCGTGAAACGGCGATCAGAATAGCACGCACCTGCGGGCGGCTAGCTTTGGTTCTTAACCAGTTTTAGAATGCGCGATACGCCTTCTTGAAACACTAGCGGTTCTGTGATGAGACTAAGAACTAGATAGCCTTCGCTGGGAAAATCGTAAAAATGTCCCGGATGCACGGCTACTGACATTTTTCGCGCCAAATCGATGGCGAACTGATCGTCGCTCTGCACTGCCGGAACGCGCACGACTACATACCATCCTCCTTCCACATTGAGGCGGGTGCAGGAAGGAACGGTCGCCAGTTGGCGGTCGAGTCCTACGAGATTCGC
>QIAJ01000049.1:0-31080 GCA_003225495.1 Acidobacteriota bacterium | reverse complement strand
TGTTTGCGCTGCTCCAGCAACGCACGAGTTGCAAGTTGCACGGGAGCGTTCATAGAGAGAAAAGTGTCGGCGATCATCTCAAGGCGATCTCCGGCCTGCTTTACCATGTCCGACGGTCCACTCGCGACTGCCCAGGCAAGTTTCATTTGGGGTAGTGCAGAAATCTTGGACACTCCGCTCAGTGTGAACGTCAATGCTTCGGCGTTTGTAACAAAGCTGCTACGCGGGGCGCCATCAAGGCCGTAGTCGAGAAAAACTTCGTCTACGATGAGTGCTAGATCATGACGAGTACAGAATGCATTCAGTGTGGCCCTTTCCTGTTCGGAAACATAAGAACCGGTTGGGTTGTTCGGATGCACGATGATCACCGCCGTGGTGCGAGTAGTCAGGGCCTTTGCAAGGGAGTCGAAATCGATCAGCCACCCATGATCGTAAATAATTGGATACGGCACTAGCTTTACGTCGGAAAGATCGGCGAGATATTGAAACAACGGATAGCTCGGGGCAGCTGTGAGAATGTTATCTCCCGGATTGCAAAGCAGCCGGAAAACATACGAATACGCTTCGCTGGTGCTCGTGGTGAGCAAGAGGCGCTCGGGATCGAGATCCAAAACGCCATGTGACTCGCGATAATACTGGCAGATGGCTTTGCGGGCTTCAAGAAGTCCCCTAGGTTGCGGGTCGTAGCAGATGCCTTCCGGATTCGCAAGCGCACTGAGCAATTCAGGGGCAGCGCGAATACCAGTCTCAGTTGGGTTTGAAGCCGTAAGATCGAAGAATTCTTGCCCGGAAGCGCGGACATCTCTTAAGGCGGAAGCGTGGGCGTTCGGTGTGAGTGGCCAATTTGTGCGGCGTGAAAACATGGATTCACTAAAAGACAGTAGCGAAGCCACATCATATCGTGCCGGTGGTCGACCCTTTAAGCGTTTACAAACAGGGCACCGATTTGAGATGCCCTGAAGTAGAAAATACTGACACTGCGACGCGACCCTTGAGCCATCGCACTAAATTATCCCTCGTGGTTACTGGACTCTGATAAACACGCTGGCAATCGCATCGGAGTCAAGAACAGTGTGGATTTCCTTTCCTCGTCTAACCACCACGAACGCCAGGACCAGTGGAACTGGGCTATTGGGTGTGTTAACCACGGCCGTTCCCGTGCAATTGGTGTCGACGATGTAAGTGCCGCTCGCCGCGATCCAACCTGCCTGTACCGGTGTCCCGTTGATGACTGTGTGCTCAACCCAGGACAAATTACCCTTGCCATCGAAATGCGTCATGGTCAATCCGCGGAACTCCGCTTCCGGCGGAAGTCCTGGAATACCAAGCAGCACGCCTACGCTGGCACTACCATAATCGCCGGCGATTGTTCGATTCGAACACGGCTTGCGTTCAGATTCCTGAGAGGACGCACTAGACGTCAGTAAAGCGCCAGCGATTAAAACAGGAGCTATAGCCAACGAAAACTTCGAAATCAACTTTCTGGTCATTGAGGACCTCCTTAAAGGTCGGAGCACACCTTATCGTCAGTCTGGCGCATCCTCAATGGCGCAGGGCTTCCCTCTTTGTGGCGAGATTATTCCCTGATAAGCATCCCGGCACGATGGGTTTACGTCGCTAATGAACCGGAATAGGGATGTTATACTGCACAAATTCTGAAGGAGGGGCCCTGTGACGTCGCCCATCCGTTTCGGGGCCTTCGAGGTGGATACACGATCCGGCGAGTTGCGCCGCCAGGGAGCGCGTCTCAAGCTTCAGGAGCAACCTTTTCAAGTATTAGTGCTGTTGCTGGAGCGTCCTGGCGAAGTTGTAACTCGAGAAGAATTCACCCAAAAACTGTGGCAAGGTAATACTTTTGTCGACTTCGATCGCGGTTTGAACAAAGCCATCAACCGTCTGCGTGAAGTGCTAAGGGACAGCGCCGATAAGCCCCGCTTCATCGAAACCCTTCCTCAACGGGGTTATCGCTTTATCGCACAAGTTGAAAGCACGGAGATGACTGGTGCGGCCGTGGCGCGAACGCATGGTAATCGAATCTCGCATCCGAACCCAAGAATTGATTCCCTGGCTGTGTTGCCGCTAGACAATCACTCCGGCGATCCTTCACAAGAATACTTCTCCGATGGCATGACTGAGGAGCTCATTTCCGCCATCTCCAAGATAAGCTCCTTGCGGGTGATCTCCCGGACATCCACGATGAGGTACAAAGGAACACGCAAATCCCTCCCCGCGATTGCAAAGCAATTGCAGGTGGACGCGGTGGTGGAAGGTTCGGTCGCGAGGTCAGACCAGAAGGTCCGGATCACGGCACAGCTGATTCATGCTCCCGATGACAGACATTTGTGGTCGGGACGATATGAACGCGAATTGCGCGACATTCTACAATTGCAGGCTGAAATAGCGGATGACATTGCCAGTCAGATTCATAAGCTGGTTGATCCCGGGCAACGTACCTCCGCTCCGCCGCGCAAGGTTTACCCAAGCATACGAAGCTTGCCTCAAAGGAATTTTCTTCCGAGACAAGATGACGCCGGCGGATCTCGCGAAGAGCACTACCCATTTCACCCAGGCGATCGCGCTTGACCCGGGCTATCCTCAAGCTTACGCGAACCTTTCGCAGGCTCAATTCTATCTGGGGCTTTTCGGGATGGGACCTGCCAGTGAGCTGTTCCCCAAAGCGAAGGCAAGCGCCGCGAAGGCTCTTGAGTTGGACGAAACCGTTGCGGCCGCTCACAATGCATTGGCCGTTATCCACATCCTCTATGAATGGGACTGGGCCGCCGCGGAGGCTGAGTGCATACGCGCCGTGCAATTGAGCCCGAATGATTCGGTGACGCACGTGCATTTGGCCGACTACATGTCCATTCAGGCGCGCCACGACGAGGCGATCGCGGAATACAAACTGGCGCTCGAACTGGATCCGATTTCCTGTATGTACATAGGCTTCTTCGGGCTGATCTTACATCGGGCCCGGCGCTATGACGAAGCGATCGCGCAATGCCAAAAGGCCCTGGAGATTGACCCCAACTATGCAAACGCCATGTGGTTTATGGCTCTTTCCTTGGAGCAGAAGGGCCAGCTTGCAGCATCAATTGCAAACCTGGAGAAGGCCGACAGCCTTCACGCCGGACCGCCTGTCCGGGCGCTACTGGGCCGCGCCTATGCACTGGCAGGTGAGCCCACCAAGGCGGAGGATATCCTCGAGGAACTGAAAACGTTGTCCCAGCAACAGTATGTTTCCCCATTTGATATTGCCGTCGTCCATGCGGGACTCGGCGATATGACTTCCACATTCCAAAGGCTGGAAGAGGCATATCAGCAACGCGTGTTTCGAATCATAGAGCTAACTTTCCCGATGTTTGACAACCTGCGTTCCGATGCGCGCTGGCAGGACTTGGTGCGGCGTATCGGCCTTCCGAACTAGTAGTTAGCTTCTAGTTCCGAACGCTTCTTTGTTCACCACGTATGGCATTTGGGTAATGTCGCCGCCATAGTTCCCTTCCAGCACGTCGATCAGTCCCTGGACGCAGCGTCCGGCCATACCTTTATCCGGATCGGACGAAAGGCGAGTGATGCGGCTGGCACTAGCGAAGTGAGGCAGCAGGCGGCAGCGATCGGCGATGGCGGGATCGCGAAGCGGAGAATCGGCGGGCAGGGGCTCTTTTTCGTAGACGTCCAGTGCGGCGCCGGCAATCCAATTCTCGCGGAGCGCGCGGGCTAAAGCATTCTCATCGACGACCGGACCGCGCGAAGTATTTATGAGCATGGCACTCGGCTTCATCATGCGCAGCGTCGTCTCATTAATCAGGTGATAAGTCGGGGTCTTGCTCTCACCCTCGCGCAAGAGCGGAACATGGAGGCTTATGTAATCGGAGTTGCCCAGTGCTTCTTGCAAGCTGGTGTAGCGGATCCAGGTCTTCTCGCGGCACATGCCACGCTGGTGGCGGAGATTATTGATCTCCTGGATCGCTTTGATGTATTCGTGGTTTTCATACGCAGGGTCGAAACACAGCATGTTCATGTCGAACCCGGAGCATTTCTTGATCATCGCCAGGCCGATGCGTCCCGTGCCAATGATGGCTATGGTCTTGCCAGTTACCTCATCTCCCAAAAATGGCAAGTACGGATGCCAATAGCCCCAGCGGTTGTCGCGCAACAGATCCTCCGCGGGCCACATCTTGCGGGCCAGCACGCCCATCAGAAAGAACGCGAACTCCGCGGTTGCTTCCGTGAGGACGTCGGCAGTGTGGGTGAATGGAATCTTGAAGCGGTTGGCGTCCGCGCGGCTTATGTTGTCGAAGCCGACGGCGATCTGCGCTACAACTCTTAGCGTGTCTTTCCCAGCCTCAAAAACTTCAGCATCGATGGAATCGCGCAGCGTGGTGATCATGCCATCGATCCCGGATTTCACTCTTTCGATAATCAGGCTTTTGGGCGGCGCTTCGGGATGAGGATAGACCTCCAAGTCATATCCCTTGCTACGCAAGATGTTGAGGGAATCTCCAATATCACAGGTAGCAAAGACTCGAACTCTCTGGCTCATGCGGATCTAGCTCTTAAGTCCGCAATAGTGTACCGCAGCGCTCGCAGCCGAATGGAAGCGGCTATTGCTCCTGGCGCTCTGGCCGTGCAGGCTGCGGGGCAACTGTCAGTGCATGGTGGCGAACGTCGGCGCCCAGCACCCAGAAGATGACGTCCTCGGCGATGTTGGTGGCGTGATCGGCGACGCGCTCCAAATTGCGCGCAACGAGCAAGGCATCCAGTGCCTGCTGAGTCACTTGTGGACGTTCATTCATGGTTCGCACGAGCATAATGAATGCTTCGTCTCGCATGCGGTCGACCACGTGATCCATCTCGAGTACGGCCTGCGCGAGCTCCGCTTTGCCGTCGACAAACGATTCTAGTGCTCGCCGGACCATGGCGCCGACCGCGGTTGCCATGCGCGGGATGTCTACCGGCAAGTCAGCCGCTGGGAGCTCGATCATGTCCATGACACGCTCGGCGATATTGACAGCCTGATCTCCGACACGCTCGAGGTCAGAGTTGATTTTGGTGACGGCAAGGATAAAGCGCAGATCCACGGCAGCGGGTTGTTGTGTGGCCAGAATGTCGAAAGCGCGCTCGTCAATGTCGCGCTCGGCGATGTTAATAAGGCTTTCGTTTTCGAGAACCAGTTGGCACCGCGTTAGGTCGCGTTCAGAGTATGCCTGGCAGGCGCGGTCAACCGCCAACTCCGCCAGTCCTCCCATGCGGAGCAGTTTGTCCCGCAATTCCTCCATCTCCTGCTGAAAACGTGTGCGCATTATCCGAACCTGCCTGTGACGTAGTCTTCCGTCCGCTTGTCGGACGGTTTTCTGAAAACCTTCTCGGTCTTATCAAACTCGATCATCTTACCCAGAAGAAAGAAGCCCGTGAATTCGGCCACGCGCGCAGCTTGCTGCATATTGTGCGTAACGATCACGATAGTGTACTGCTCTTTCAACTGGAAAATCAGATCTTCAATTTTCCCGGTTGAGATGGGGTCCAGCGCGGAACACGGCTCGTCCATGAGCAGCACTTCGGGCTGTACAGCCAGCGCGCGGGCAATACATAGTCGCTGCTGCTGCCCCCCGGAGAGGCTAGCTCCGGACTTCTTGTGCAAATTGTCTTTGACCTCTTCCCACAATGCCGCGCTGTTCAGCGACCGCTCGACGACTTCGTCTAGTTGTTTGCGATTGCGGAAACCGTTGAGCTTAAGCCCGGCGGCTACGTTGTCATAAATCGACATCGTTGGGAACGGATTGGCCTTCTGAAAAACCATCCCGACGCGCCGTCGGAGTTGCGTTGCTGATGTTCCGTTGTAAACGCTGAGATCGCCGATGCGAACCGTGCCTTCGACGCGGGCTTCGGGAATGGTTTCGTGCATGCGGTTCAGGCAGCGAATAAATGTGGATTTTCCGCAACCCGATGGCCCGATCAGCGCCGTCGCATGATTCGCCTCAAAAACCAGATTAATGTCGAACAGGGCCTGCGTCTTGCCGTAGAAGGCATTTACGTGCTCGACAGTGATTCCGACGCCCATACTTGATTACGCTCCCGCCAAAGTGCCGTGCTTGACCGCAAAGCGGACCGCTGCGACCGCAGCGACAATCAGGATGATCAGAACCAGAGCACCCGCCCATGCCTGCCTATGCCACTCATCGAATGGCGAAATCGCGTAACTGAAAATCTGTAACGATAAGGCAGCAGTTGGCTGGTCCGATTTCCAATTCCAGTATTGATTTCCGAAGGCTGTAAACAGAAGTGGTGCGGTCTCACCAGCGACGCGCGCGAACGCCAACATGACACCCGTGATAACGCCCGAAGTCGCCGTCCGCAACGTGATAGAAAGCGTCGTACGCCATCGCGGGATTCCGAGTCCATACGCCGCTTCGCGGATCGCTTGCGGTACCAGCAGCAACATCTGCTCAGTGGTTCGGGCGATGGTTGGGACCATCATGATCGCCAATGCCACACCGCCTGCCAGGGCCGAGAAATGTCCCTGGCGCAGCACCACGAGGCCGTACGCGACGATGCCGATGACGATCGAAGGTACGCCATTCAGCACGTCCGAGACGAAGCGCACGACATCCCCATAGCGATTGCGGCCATATTCAGAAAGATAAATACCGGCGCCGATCCCGAGCGGTACGCCCATCAGGCTGGCTATGGCAAGGATCACCATGGATCCCACGATTGCATTGGCCATCCCACCGCCGGGTTCGCCCACAGGTTTGGGAGTCTGGGTGAGGAAGGCCCAGTTGATCGACCCGGCGCCTTTGTAAATCAGGTATGCGAAGATCGCACCTAGGGGCAGGAGCACCAGCACGACGGTCAACACCGCTACGCCGGTCATAAAGTGGTCGATGATGCGCCGCCGCCAGCTAATTTGGAGAACAGTCTTCGCCATCGAATTGTGCTTAGTATCAGGCAATGTTTCTAGCCGGTAAGCCTCGAGTCACGCTCCACACCATCAGTCGCGCCAATGCGTTTACAATAATCGTCACCAGGAAAAGCGCGAGCCCGATCTCGATCAATGCCGAGAGATACATATTGCTGGTCGCTTCGCTGAACTCGTTCGCCAGAACGCTGGCCATTGTGTATCCGGGCGCGAATAGCGACTTGGCAATCTCAGGTCTGTTTCCGATCACCATGGTGACAGCCATCGTCTCGCCGAGCGCACGGCCTAGACCGAGGATCACCGCACCCACGATTCCAGCACGCGCATTGCGCAACACTCCCATCCGGATCATCTCCCAACGCGTCGCTCCGAGCGCCAGAACGCCTTCCCGCTGATGCTGCGGCACAACTGTCAGCACCTCGCGAGTAATAGAAGAAATGATCGGAATGATCATGATTGCCAGAATTACACCCGCCGCCAGCATTCCGATTCCGTATGGAGGCCCAGTGAATAGTCCTGTCCATCCCAAGGTCTTTGCTAAGAATGGCTGCACGTAGGTGCGAAGAAGTGGCACCAGAATGAAAATTGCCCAGAGCCCATAAATCACGCTCGGGATCGCCGCCAACAGCTCAGTTGTGAAAGAGAGCATTCCACGGAGAGTAACCGGGCACATTTCCGTGATGAAGACCGCCACGCCGACGGCGAGCGGAACGGCGATAACGAGAGAAAGTATTGACGAGACCACGGTGCCGTAGATGAAAGGCAAGGCCCCGAATTGTTCCTCCACCGGATTCCAATCCGATCGCGCGAAGAAACTCCATCCGAAGGCATGCCAGGACAACTGCGACCGGGCAATGAGTTCATAGACGATCAAAACAAGTAAACTCACCACTGCCAGCCCGCACAAGCGCATTGTCCAGCCGAATAGAGCGTCGGGAATCTCGCTGACTTTTCCCTGCAACAGCGGAATCGCCCTCGAGTCCATTTTCAGAGTAGCTTTCGACGCCGGCCCCGGGTCGGATTCAGGAGCGTCGAAACGCGGCCGGGGCACGGCTTGGTGGGACATTCCCTTTGAGGCTAGCAAAGGGTTGTTAAAGGACGGTTAAAAGACTCGGTGGTGCTGGGTTAAAAGCATGTTATTAGGCGACTACCATGCCGCGGGTATTGGCAAATCGGTGTAGTCCAGTACCGTCGAATGGAAGGCTCGGCATGGGAAGTCTGCGCGAGAGTGAATTGTTCCAGCTTGGAATCGCTTTTCCCGGAAATTGCGTCGAGACCATGAGCCGGTTGTAAGATGTTGAGTCGTCGACTCACTATGCCAACGCTTGCCGCGGTCGATATCGGCTCGAACTCAGTTCGTTTGAAAATCGCTCGCTTGCAGGGCGGACGCCTGAAAGAAGTCCACGAAGACCGCGAAGTCACACGACTTGGCGAAGGCGTATTCAGCGGCGGTCTCCTCTCTCCCGAATCAATGTCGAAGACTGTGGACGTTCTGCGCCGCTTTCATCGCGCCACTCAGGAATGGGGAACGGACACAGTCCGGGTGGTTGCAACTGCGGCCCTGCGCGACGCGCGCAACTCGCGGGCTTTTCTGGAGTGGGTGCGCTCGACTACCGGCTGGACTGTGGAAATCATTTCGGGACTGGAAGAAGCACGTCTCATTCACCTGGGCATAGTTTCCAGCAGCAGGATCAATGCGAATCCTGTGTTGCTGGTCGATCTGGGTGGCGGCAGTTGCGAACTCACTCTGTCGCGAAAGGGACAAATTGTCGAAACCGTCAGTCTGCCGCTCGGTGCGGTGCGCCTCACCAATGAATTTCTGAGCCACGATCCGCCGCGCAAAGGCGAACTGGAGCGGATGCGCGGTTTTGTAGCGCGAGAGATGGGCCGCATTCAAGATCGGATTCGTTCCGCTCGAGTCCGCGCCGTCATAGCAACGTCCGGGACTGCGGCCGCGCTTGCAGCAGTTTCGAGCCACCTCTCTCGCAAGAGAAAACAGAAATCGAGTGTCAAGGCCGTGACGCGGGAGATGATGCACCGCGTCGTCAAACAAATCACGCGAATGCCATTGGAGCAGCGTCGCAAGGTTCCTGGCATCGGCCCGCGCCGTGCGGAAATCATTAATGCGGGCGCGGTCGTCTATGGCGAGTTGTTGGATCGCTGCCACCTGTCCGGGTTCCGCTATTCACCGCTCGGATTGCGAGACGGTATCCTGGCCCAGATGGCGGCGGAGTACGATCGCAGCACACGCTCCGGACGAGCGATCGAATCGGAACGATCGGAGTCCATCAAGCGTGCTGTGGAACATTACCGCGTCGAATTACCTCACGCGGTGAGAGTACGCCAAGCGGCTCTCCTGCTTTTCTCGGCGCTGAAGTCAGTGCATCAATTGCCTGCTGAGTATCGGGAGTGGCTTTCGGCTGCGGCCATGTTGTATGAAGTCGGGGACTATGTGAATCGCAACGGACGACATCGGCATGCCTACTACATCATTTCGAATTCCGAAATCCTAGGATATACGCCGCAGCAGCGGCGCATCATTGCCGCCATCGCGCGCTATCTCGGCAAGTCGCGGCCGACGCCCGGTGATGCGCCGATGGACCCTTTGACGAACGTAGACAAAGAGCACGTTGTTAAAGCTTCGGTATTGCTACGGCTGGCGCGTGCCGTCAACCTCGGACGAAGCGATTCGGTGGTCCGATTTTCCTTGTCTTCGCGCAGCGGTAGTGTCGCCATGAAGCTGATTCCGCGGGGCAAGGCGGGCGTGGACCTGGAGTTGTGGGCGATTGAAAAAGAGCGCGATTACTTCCGCGAAGTTTTCGGACGTGCACTCTCAGCCGCCGCGGCATGAAGGGTACGCATGATCCGCGGAGTGAGGCACCAACTCAAGAATCCAGAACGGCGGCGCGTTTCCACCTTCGCAATCGCGCCTTTCTTCAAATCGATGGCGGCTTCGCATCCATTTTCGCTGATCACGCGCCCCAGAAATTCGTGCAGGTTGGGATTGTGGCCTACTAATAAAATGGAATCCATGCGGGCATACTTGCCCAGCATCTTTTGGAAATCAGAGAAAGTGGCCTCCGGACGCAAAGCATTTTCCAGCAGCAGCTTGCCTTCGTAGCCCATCTCATTACCAACCAGAGAGGCCGTCTGCGCGGAACGCTTGAGTGGGCTGGAAACGACAACCTCAACCTGAACTCCCAGCGCCGCCAGTCCCCGCCCGACATAGCCGCACTGCTCGATACCCTCTTTGTCGAGTCCGCGCTTCTCGTCCTTCTTTGGATTGGTAAGCCGCTGCCCGGCGCTGGCGTGACGCAAAAAATAGATAAACATTGCGCGGTAATTATCCCTTTCCTATTAGAACCCGTGCAGCGCGCTTATGTACAGCCGGGGGAATCGCATCGGGGGTCGCCTTCCCTTCCGCCAGCGCGATCAGAAAATCCTGCGAACTAAACGCGGCACGACCCGTCGGAGGCTTCCGGCTACGTCCGCGCGGAGCCTGCCAGGACCGCAGATAGCGGCCATCCTTTTGCAGAAATCGGGATTTCACGTTGTCGGCCAGATAGGCCGCAAGGATTTCGTGGCGCACGCGATCTCTTAACCTCGCATTTTTCAGGGGGAACAAGACTTCGACGCGCTCATGGAGATTGCGAGGCATCCAGTCGGCGCTGCCTAGATAGACTTCAGGCTGGCCGCCATTTTCAAAATGGTAGATACGGCTGTGCTCCAGAAAGCGTCCGACGATGCTACGCACCTGAATTCGATCGCTCAGACCGCGAATCCCAGGACGGAGCGAACAAATGCCGCGCACCAGAAGATCAATTTCGACTCCAGCCTGCGACGCCCGATAGAGCGCCTGCACCATGTCCTTGTCGAGCAGAGAATTCATCTTCGCAATAATTCGGGCCGGACGCCCTTCTCGAGCATGATCTGCCTCGCGTTCGATCAGTGCCATGCATTTTTCCGCCAGGTCCAATGGCGCAACTAGCAATGGGCCGTAGTGCGGATGCTCCGCATATGCGGTCAGAAAGCTGAAGACATCATGAACCGCGCTAGTAATTTCCGGATCGGCAGTCAGGAGGCTGAGATCCGTATAAATACGTGCCGTGGTGGCGTTGTAGTTCCCTGTTCCCAGGTGTGCGTAGCTTCGCGCTACTCCGTCGGGATCGCGGCGCACCAGCAGAGAAAGTTTGCAATGCGTCTTCAAGCCGACCAGACCATGAAAGACCTGAACGCCAGCGTCCTCGAGATCGCGCGCCCACCGGATATTCGAATCTTCGTCAAAGCGCGCTTTCAATTCCACAACGGCTGTGACTTCTTTCGTCGCAGCCGCCTCCATGAGCGACGGGACGATCAAAGAATGCTCGCTGGTTCGGTAGAGAGTTTGTTTGATCGAGAGCACGCGCTCATCTTGGGCCGCCGACTGAATGAACGAGACCACCGCGTCGTAGGAGTCATATGGATGATGCAAGATGATGTCGTGTCTGCGCAGTTCTTCGAATAGATCTTGCGATTTCGCCGTCAGCCGCAACTCACGCGGTGCAAACGGGCGAAACTTAAGCTGGGGACGCGCCGCCTGTTCGTAAACATTGAATAGGCGCGAGAGATTGACAGGTCCATCTACGGGAAACACTTGCCAGCGGTCGAGTTCGAAAACGGTGCGCAGACGTTCGATGATTTCGGGGTCTGCGTTGGACTCGATCTCCATACGGACAGCATCGCCCTTTCGCCGGTTGTGTAATTCGGCGCGCACCGATTCCAGCAGATTGCGCGATTCTTCCTCTTGCAAATAGAGATTGCTGTTGCGAGTAACGCGAAATGCCGACGACGATACGATGTCGTACCCGTGATACATCCGGGCAGCATGATGGGTGACGAGGTCGGCGAGAAAGATGAAGTCGATGGTGCCTTGGCTCGGCAGTCGGACCAGTCGGGGTAAAGCCCGTGGCACCGTCACCACGCCGGTATAGGTCAACGAAGAACGGCGGCGGCGGCGCAATAGCAGCGCCACACACAAAGCTTTGTTGATGACTCGAGGAAACGGATGCGCTGGATCGACCGTGACCGGAGTCAACAGCGGATCCAGTTCGCGCTCGCAATATTCGTCGACGTAGGCCAGCAGATCGTCATCCAATTCGTCAATATTCCGTACACGAATACCTTGTTCCGCGAGCTTCGGACGCAGTTGCTGATTCCAGCAGGCGTACTGTTCATCGACAAATTCGTGGGTCAGACGGTTGAGCAGTTCACGCTCTTCGACCATCGTCAAACCGTCGGGCGTGGTTGCGTTGTAGCCGTCTTCGAGTTGTTGCAAGAGCCCGCCGACTCGGACCTCAAAAAACTCGTCGAGATTGCTGGCCGAAATCGCCAGGAACTTCACCCGCTCCAGTAGAGGATTCAAAGGATCCTGAGCCTCTTCTAAAACGCGCCAGTTGAAGTTCAGCCAGGATTCTTCACGGTTAATAAAAGCGGTCGGGCTGTCGAGATTGGGGCGGACCATAAAGTGGCGACGGAATGCTAGTGTTTTTTCTTGGCGGCTGCTGCGGTACGTTTCAGAATTACAAAGCGGATCTCGACACCATTGGGTCGCTTGAGAAATAAACTATGTCCTCGGATGCGTCCCTGAACTTCAACTCCGGGCTTCCAAAATACTGGCAGAGTTTCCCACTGGCTGACGGGCTCGTATTCTCCCTCGAACACATTCTCTCCGGAGCGCACAGCCACGTGAAAATAGACATCCGGTTGATAAATCGGGGTATCGTTCACCCACGCGACCACGCGGTCATGAGTCTTTTGTTCGGCACTGACGATGGTCATGGTCAGTTCGCCACTCTCGACCGAGTGCGCTCCTTCGCTGATCCCGAGTAAAACCAGCGCAATCAGCAATTCTCGGCACATGCGACCATCACCAGTATAACAAGACAGAAAGAGGCGCCAGCTTGGGACCGGCGCCTTGTGTAACGCTTTTAATCGCAGTCCGTTACCGGTGCGATTAGAAGGTATAGATCAAGTCAAACTGAAAGCGATTCAACCAAGGCTCCGACTGGCCTGGAGCCAGGTAGTGAGCTGCGGTTGGATCCTTGACTTGTAATTGCGGCGCCAGCGAAGCGTTCTGAAGAAACGGGTCCAGAGTTCGCCCGTGCCACCAGGTGACGGCAGCGGTCGTGTTCTGGCGAATCCGCCATAGCCCGTAAACGCGGTGCTGCAGGATATTCGACGGCGCACGCTGATCGCTTTCGTTGAAGGATGCGATGGTCGCGTCCTGCTCGTGCCGGAGGAAAGCGTAACCTATCTGGATATCGCCCCGATTTTTCTGTTGGCCTACGCTGACGTCGGCATAGTAAACATGCGACTGCTTGCCGAGGTCTTGTCTCCGTGCGCCCCCAGGGTTGACAACTTTACCAGTCACGGTGAAGTCGAAAGGATGTTCGGAAGCGTTCAAGTTATTTTCATACTCCACGAGCAGATTGACGGGCAGGCGTGACCACCCCGTCTTGAACGTGTTGTTCAAAATCACGTCAGCATATAGAAACCGGGAGAGAAAACGCAATTTGCCGCTAGTAGTATCGACGAAAGTAGAATTTGTCATGCCGTTCGGCGAAAAAGCGCACGACTGAGAACTCTGCAAGCCGCTGCTGGCCGGAGTGCTGCAACCCGGTCCTTCTCCGGGCACTGGGAAGCTGGCGACCACATTCTTATTAGTGGTCGGATCGACGAAGGTGACGTTCACGTTGTTTGTAGTGGTCGCCTGCGTCGCAAAGAAACTCGAGTTCAGGATAGAGTCGGGATAGCGCCAGTTAAGAACCAGGAAGGATGGAGTCAGTGTCCACCATTTCGTTAATTCCAGCTTTCCGCCAACCTGACCGCCCACGGCGAATGAATCGCGCCCGTTGTACAAACCGCCGTTGCCGCTCGCTTCGTTGTAGAACAACTGCATGAATTGGACGTTGGCGTTCTTCAACACCGGGATTCCCGAAAAGTCTTTGGAGAACTTCTCATCGAAGCCTTCCGGGTTGGTGTCAGGATCGCCCGTGACCTGAGTACGTTGCCACTGGTAGACAAATTTTCCGCCCGTCAGCGACAGCCATTTATGGGCGACCGGGTTGTAGGTGATGTATCCCTTATCGAGGCCAATGGTCTTCCGGTCGAAGTTATTCGTGAACGTTTCGTTGGTGGTCGTGGGATCGCCAAGCGAACCTGTGGCTAATGCTACTCCGGCGGTGAAATCATCGTTCAGCCTGCCTTCGAACCCGAAACGGACGCGGATGCGGGCCCGGTTGCGGTCATTGCAAGCGGTACATCCGCTATAGGTCTGGAAGAAATCTTCTCCACGGACTCGAACATCTCCTGTCCACCGGAAGCGCCCGAGCGTGCTTTCAAGTGCAGACATCCGCTTCTGTTCATCCTGCGCGGACACGGCATTATTGGTAAGCGTCGTCTGAACGTCGGCGAACTGCGAACTCAGCTTATCCACCGCGTCTTTTTGCGCGACGGAGGATTCAAGTGACGCCGCCTTCTGCTGCGCGTCGGCCGCAGCCTGCTGCGTCTGTTGCAGTTGCTGCTGTGTCTGCTGAAACTGCTGCGAGGTCTGTTGCAACTGCTGATTGGTTTGCTGAAGCTGTTGCTGCAGAGCCTGAAGCTGCTGCTGCTGAGCTGCGACGGCATCTTTCAGGGCCTGTATGTCTGAAGCCGAAGCCGACGGCTTTCGTGCCGTTTTCCTGGCGGGCGCTGCGGTCTGAGCGAGCAGCGGCGATGCCAGTAGCAGGATAGCGCCTACCTTTAGAACCGCGTTCATTTTTTCTCCTTTGGCGAAATGCTCCAATAATCCCTACTAGTCCACTAGACTAACTTGAGTTTCGTAGCAATTCCCTTGCCAACGATATCCAGATCTGACTGCTCCGAACCCGCGTATCCACTTGGGAGGATCCGGTCTGACCCAGAACCCGGCATTCCGACTGCGCAAGATTTTTCTTTCACTTCCCACACGCTGCAGCTCCGTGGCGTGCCGCTATTGCACTTGCTTAATCGTGGCCTTCACTTTCTCGGCCACACTATCCGGCAGCGGGGCATAAGCCAGCTGGCTAGTCATCTTCTGGCCGTCATTCACCATCCAGGAGAGAAAGTCCGCCAGAATCTTGCCATTTTTCGGATTTTTGGCTTTGACTGGAATCAGCAACCAAGTAAAGCTGGAAATGGGATAAGCAGTCTTGCCGGGAGCATTCGTAATCGACACGCGGAAGTCGGCGGGCATCGTCTTTACCGAGGCAGCCGCTTCCGTCACACTCTCCAGTGAGGCTTTCACAAACTGCCCGGCGGTGTTCTTGACCTGACCGTACGGAATGTTGTTTTGTACTGCATAGATCAGTTCGACATATCCGATCGAACCCTGCAATTGCCGCACCTGCCCGGCCACGCCTTCGTTGCCTTTTCCACCAAGGCCGATCGGCCATTTCACGGAAGTTCCCTTCCCCACACCTGACTCCCATTCCTTGCTGACTTTGGAAAGGTAATCGGTGAAGATGTAGGTCGTTCCGCTACCGTCCGACCGGTGGATGACGATAATCGGCTGGTTGGGGAAATTTACGCCGGGGTTAACCTTAGCGATCGCTGCATCGTTCCAGCTCGTGATCTTGCCCACGAAGATGTTGGCCAGAACTTCCGGCGTAAACTTGATTTCGCCCGATACGCCCGGCACGTTGTAGGCAGGCACAACCGCTCCCAACACCGTCGGGATATGAAGGATCTTCACCTTGGCTTGGCTGAGTTGCTCGTCAGTCATCGGGCCGTCACTGGCCCCGAACTCGACTGTGCCGGCCAGCACCTGGCGGATTCCGCCACCACTGCCAATCGACTGGTAGTTGATCTGCACGTCCGGATGCAGCTTGTTGTATTCGCTGAACCACTTTGAGTACATGGGATAGGGAAAGGTTGCGCCCGCCCCGTTCAACGTCGTGGTCTCGGCCATCAGGGGCAGAGCCAGAATCACACACACCATCAACAACGCTATGCGGCGTATCACTCGATGGTCCTCCTCAGTTGAATTTCAGTTTCCGTTTTATGGTTTGAGTATTAAAGGAAGGTTACAGAGCAGTGAATTTCTAATGAACGCTCTTGCGGGTCCAAGCACTTAGCGGGAATTTGGTTTTTCGAGACGAGCCAGTTCGAGCGGAAAAAGATGGTTGTTGGGAAAGTCTTTTTGCAGCGTGAGCAGCATCTCGCGTGCACGCGTCGCGTCTTTGTCACGGACGTAGGCGATGGCGAGAAGGATGCGGGCAAAAGGGGCCAGCAACTGGCCCTTCGCGGCGGTCGTCTGAAGCTCGGAAATGCCTCGTGCCTTGTCGCCGGAGACTCCGCCCATGCGCAACAACCACCGCACCGGCGCAGACATCGACCCGACGAGGTAACGGCTGATTCCGCCGGCAAGGTAGCCGTCGTAACAGGTGGGATGGGCCGCGAGCAATTGATCGGCCCAGACCGACGATTCTTTCGTGTAGTGCAATGATGACATGGAGCGCTTCTCGATGAGCGCGGCGTAATCGGCACGCAAGCCGCTGGCCAGACACAAGCCAAGCAGGGCGTCGTGATCACGCGGATCACGCGCCAGACGTGCCTTACCGAGAGTTTCGGCGCGTGTAAGTTGCTGTTCAAATCGTGCGCGGTTCTCCGCATCCGGCTGATATTTCTTGCGGGACGAGAAAGCGGAATCGTTTTCGTAGAACTGAGCCTCCAAGACGCCGAGCCGATTGAATTCAGAAAATAGAATGCCCGCCGCCTGGCTGACCGGGCCCATTGGATTTTCAGGGTTAGCGTTTTCCCACGAAAGGAATTCCTTCTGCGCCCCCGAAAAGTCGAGGTCGTAGAGCCGATTAAATCCGCGATCCAATCCCGGAGGGGTGATCACTTCGGCTGCGCGCGCGACACCCAGACTTCCATACAGGGACAAAAGCAGCGTGATGACAGCAGTGGCGCGAAGGGTGTCACTTCGAACTGCTCGGCGGATTCGCATTGGGCTCTTATATCTTAGATGCGCATTTGTCGGACGCTTTGTCACGAACGTGTCAAAAGTCTATTTGCTGCGACTCGGCAGGTGGCCGGTCCATCGGTGTGATTGACGACATCACACCGGGTCTATGGAGTTGAAATGCTGCGCTTAGACAGATCTCGCGAGAGCGACCATCCGCAGGCTACCGCGATCGCCAGAAACAGAACGCCCTTACCTCGCGGCCCCAGAAGCAGCCAGCCTCCGCCGAACAAAGCTGAATAGACCATAGCGCAGCCCAGCACCCACGAGAGCAGATTTCGACCCAGATCGCGAGTGGGAGTGACGTCCGGCGCCAGGCGAGCGATCGCGGCCCAACCGGTCACGTGAGGACGAACTTTCCGGTAAAACTGCAGGAGCAGCGCTTCGGGTTCTGGCGACGTCAAGTACGTAACAGCCACCCATGCGATCGTGGTGATTGCCGTAGTTGTAAGCGCTGTCTTGGCGAAGACGACGGGCTGCTTGCCCGTGAACGGCGCCCACCAACGTAATGCTACCGACGAAACGAGTGCCGTTGCCATCGCCGAAATCTCGCTCCAGGCATTGATCCGCCACCAGTACCAGCGCAGCAGGTAAACGCCTCCCGTGCCGGCGCCGACTTCGAGAACGATTTCCCATCCTGAGCGAATCGACGACAGAAGCGCTGACACGAGCGCCGCAAAAATCACCAAAATCACCGTCGCGACGCGCGACATCGTCACGTAATGCGCGTCAGTGCCGTCTTTCTTGAGGAACCGGCGGTAGAAATCAGCCACCAGGTACGAGGCTCCCCAGTTCAATTGTGTGGCGAAGGTTGACATGAAGGCCGCCATGAATCCGGCCACGACGATCCCTCGCAGTGCAGGCGGTACATGTTGTGTGACTACCATCATGTACCCGGTTTCAGGATGCTCGAGCTTGGGATAAAGAACAATGACAGAGAGCGCGGTCAGGATCCACGGCCACGGACGGACGGCATAGTGCGCCACGTTGAACCACAGGACCGACAGCAGACCATGGCGTTCGTCCTTGGCGCTGAAGATACGCTGCGCGATGTAGCCGCCGCCCCCTGGTTCGGCGCCCGGATACCAGAAGGCCCACCACTGCAGACCAAGATTTACTACAAAAGTCAAAGCAGGGAGAGTCCAGAGGAGTTCGCTGTCGAACGGCTTTGAGAAGTCCGGAAAAAATGATGTAGCGTCGCCCGCATTTGGACCGGCAGCCGCGCGCATTGCTGCCAACTGTGACAAGAGGCTGCTCATTCCGCCACAGGCTTTGACTGCAAAGTAGGCTACTGCGATGACAATGCTCATCTTGAGGACGAACTGAAAGAGGTCGGTCCAAAGGACGCCCCATAACCCACCGAGTGCCACATAAAGACCGGTAAACGGAATTAGAAAGAACAAGCAGATTGCGAGCGCGCGGCCATCGCTAACCCCGAGAGTGACCGCGACGATGCTGGTCATCGCTTTTGTGACCCAGCCCAGGATCAGACAATTCATCAGCATGCCGAGGTAGATCGCTCGGAAACCACGCAGAAACGCCGCCGGTTTACCGGAATAGCGCATCTCGGCAAATTGCACGTCGGTCAGAAGGCCTGAGCGCCGCCACAGGCGCGCGAACAAAAACACGGTCATCATTCCTGAAAGCAGGAAGGCCCACCAGAGCCAGTTGCCGGAGACGCCTTGGCTGTAGACGAGTCCGGTGACGACCAGAGGGGTGTCCGCGGCGAAAGTAGTCGCGACCATCGACGTCCCGGCCAGCCACCAGCTCACACTGCGGCCGGAGAGGAAGTAGTCGTCCATGCTCTTGCCGGAACGGCTGCGAAAGTACAGCCCGAGGATAAGCGTGATGAGGAGGTAGCCGGCGATCGCCGTCCAGTCGAGGATCGTGAAGTTCATGGGCGGGGAAAGGATAATGCAGAAAGGGGTTTAGGGGTTAGTGATTAGATTGGTGGCGCCTGCGGGCGAGGCCGCAGCTCGCAACGTAGAAATCTACCGGGTTGGATAGCAGGGCTACGGGCGTCGAGTATTCGGTACCACGATCCCGCCCTCGATTTTTGGAATGCCGAAGTGTCCGCCAAGATGGGAAAGGTCCAGCGGACTGATGGAGCCGGAAACCGCTACCAGATTGACCTCAGTCGCTCGAGCAACCAGAATCGCGACATTGCTTACTGCATTGTTTTCGAACCGAATCCAGACATCGGTTACGCCCGGGCCGCCATTCTTTTCATGGCTGTTCACTAGCTGTTTCCATCCTGCCGCGTGGTACTCCTCTTTCACAGAACTCAAAGCGGCCGGATCATAGATCCACGGCGACGGAAAGTGGAAGCTGTGAACGGAGACCCCGCTTACGCCGGCGATCACCCGTTGCAAGTCCTCGTTTTCCGGGTCCAGCTTAGAAGCAAACACGAGCATGGAATGGTCGAGCGTGAATTCGGTTTTCGAGGAAGCGATCTGTCGCAGGGAATCAAGACTCTGAGGCATTGCGCCTAGTGACTGTTGGGCTTCTGTCGTTTGTACCACTGAAAAAGAAATCAGGAGTGTGAAAATAACGGCAGAAAGCTTCATAGAGTATCCCCCAGACGGTATGGGCGCAGTCCCACCCCAACCCACTAGATTTAAGAACCTGGCGGATCGAAATTAGTTGTATTGAACCTGCTGGATCAGGTTGTCGCCTTTTATCCTCGGTTATCGATATGCCATGTAAGGAAGGCTTATCGAACATGCAAATCGGGCTTTGCTCCATCGGCAGTGTACTTTTGTCTCTTACGATGTGTTTTGCGCCCAACCGAGCGTCCGCGGAGGATACCGGCAAGTGTCTATACAACGACGAACACTTCCACATCCAGGATTTTAAAGCCGACGGTCCGCCGATAACCGAAATCTTGAAGATGATGGAAGGACGCGTATGCCGCACCACGCTCATGGCCCTTGCGATCACGGTCGCCCACGACCCGCTGATTGACCGCGACTTCGCCCCCATCTACTACACTCAGACTGACGGGCAAGTGGCCTACTACAACGCGATCCAGGATGTGCTGGTCGCGCACAAATTCCTGGCGCTTCCAGAGCAGGACCGTGCTCGAGTTGATCCGCTGATGAGCGCCTTTAATTTGAAAGATGCGCGCGCGGGAGAATACATCAGGAAGATGGTGCATTTGTATCCCGGCGTCTGGAGTGGATTTGGCGAAATTCATTTCAAGAAACAGGAATTCTCTGAAAAAATCGCCGGGGGCCCGCCGAGTCTTTACAGCCCGTCGATCGACGCAGTCTTCGACGTGATCGGAGAGATGGGAGCGGCCGCAGTCGTGCACTGCGATCACGATACGCCCTATAACCTCGCACTTCTCAATGATCCTGCCGCCCAAGCGTTGTTCTCTCAGGGAAGGACGCCATCACCTCAATACCTGGAACCATTCAAGGCGTTTCTGAAGCGTCACCCGAACGTTCCGATGATCTGGGCACACTTCATGGGCAATGGGCGCAACGTCCAGCCGTATCCGGAGCATTGGAAATATCTTGACGAGATGCTCGCCGACTCCGGATTCAAGCATGTCTCAATCGATCTCTCGTGGGGCCCGGTTGTCGCACCATACGTGATTGATACGCCGGAGCATCTCAAGATGACAGCCGACCTTATACGGAAATATCCCGACCGATTCATCTATGGCAGCGATCAGGGCGCGACCGCCGATTGGAATGTCGTGACGAAGAGCTATGACGTTTGGGAGCCTCTGTGGAAAGAACTAGGCCCGGACTTGACTCACCATGTGCTCAAGGATAACTACGTTCGAATTTTCGATCAGTCGAAAAGAAACATGCGGGCGTGGGAACGGGCGCATCCTCAGAAAATTGAGTGACCTGCGCCAATTCCGCGTTGGACCTCATCCAAAACATGCGCGCAGATGGGTTAATCACCGCATGAAGGCCTGTTACACTTTCTCTTTGAACCCTCACCTGAGGCCCTCATGCGTACTTTTTTCCTGTTTGCTATTGTCATAGTGATGACTACTGTTGCCGCACCGCAAATGCTCCCTGCCCCCCAGGCGGTCACCGATCCCAAGCAGATCATCTCTAAGCCAAACGCCAAGGTTGAGAAGAATCTTTCCATCGAAAAGCTCTATATGACCCGCTTAGTGGGCGGTGCGGACTGGTCACCGGACGGTAAGAGTATTGTGTTTGTCAGCAATCTCAGCGGACGTAACAATCTATGGACAGTGCCGTCGGAAGGCGGCTGGCCGATGCAGCTTACCGTCAGCGATCAGCGCCAGACCTCTCCGGCCTGGTCGCCCGATGGCAAATGGATCGCCTACATATCGGACTATGACGGCGATGAGCAGTGGGACATTTTCTTCGTCTCGCCGAATACCGGGCAGGTCGTGAACATCACCAACACCCGCGAAATCGCCGAAGAGAGCCCGACGTGGTCTCCCGACGGACGCTATCTCGCCTACATGGTGAAGCCGAAGACATCATCGGTATTCGAGATCGATGTTTATGACACGCTCCAGCGTGAAGTGAAGCACTTGACGACCGGTACCGCCAATGATCGGATGAACGTCTCGCCGATCTGGTCGAAAGACGGAAAGTTCATCGTCTACACCCAGGAACAATCGAAGGGTACTGATTCCAATGTATTCATGGTCGATGTTGAGAGTGCGCAAAGCTCGCTGCTGACGCCCCACGAAGGCGAACAACAGTACTCAGCGAACGACGTCTCTCCTGACGGGAAATACATTCTCATTACATCCAACGCTGCCAACGGATATCAGAACGCCGGCCTGCTGACTATCGCGACCAAGAAAATTCGCTGGTTCACGCAGGACAAATGGGAAGTTTCCGGCGCCTGTTTTTCAGGCGACGGACACCATTTGACCTATACCGCCAACGTGGATGGCAACACCGACATTTACTTGTACGACGTCCTCGCTGGAAAGGCGCGGTCGCTACCTCTTCCCAAGGGCCTGAACGATCCGGCAGCGACGTCGGCGTTCAGTCGTGACAACACTCGCCTTCTGTACTACCACAATGGCCCCACCGCGCCCGGCGACTTGTGGAGTTATACCCTGGCCGACGGCAAGTCGCGTCAGATTACCCACGCCCTGATCGGCGGAGTGCGGTCGGACGATATGGTCGAGCCGTATCTCGTGCACTTCCCCAGCAAAGACGGTAAGTGGACAATCTCGGCCTTCGTCTACGTCCCCTACAACCTGCCGCGAAACGGACAGCACCCCGCAATCGTTTACGTTCACGGCGGACCGACCGCGCAGACTCTGAACACTTTCAATCGTTTCGTGCAGTACATGGCGAATCAGGGATATCTGGTGATCGCGCCCAACTATCGCGGCTCAACCGGCTACGGCAAAGAGTTTCAGCAAGCGAATCTTTTCGACATGGGTGGCGGGGACTTGCAGGACGTGCTTGCATCCTCCGATTGGATCAAACAAAGCGGTTATGTGGATTCCAAGAAGTTGATTCTGATGGGCGGCAGTTACGGCGGCTACCTGACCATGATGGGAGTGACGAAATCGCCTGAGGTCTGGGCGGCAGGAGTTCCGATCGTGCCGTTCGTGAATTGGTTCACCGAAATCCAAAATGAAGATCCCGTGCTTCAGCAGAGCGACCTTGCGACCATGGGCGATCTGGTCAAGAACAAGTCGCTCTACGAAGATCGGTCGCCGATCAACTTCGTGGACAAAATCAAAGCGCCACTTTACCTGCTGGCTGGCGGAAACGATCCACGCTGCCCGAAGTCAGAAGCGCAGCAGGTTATGGATGCCGTCAAGAAACGCGGAGGAGTCGTCGAATACAAAGTCTACGAGAATGAAGGGCACGGGTTCGCCCGTGTGGAAAATCAGATCGATGCTTACAAGCGGGTCGCAGACTTTCTGAAGGCGCACGTGCCACCGGCGGACTGCGGATGCTCGTTGAACGAATAGAAGAAAGCTTTTACCTTCTCGCCCTTGGCGATATCTTCGCAGCCGCTGCTAGCCGGCGGTCTGCCGTGCCCTTGCCGCTCGCCGCTTCTCCAGTGCATCCAGTCGCAAATAAAGCATATAGAGAACGATCACCACGTTCACAACCAGCACCAGCAGTCGGAACCACGTTGGCCGGTGGATCAAATCCGCGGCTTCAAACGGAATGTAGATCGTCCCCGAAGCAAATGCCAGCCACTCCGCCCAGGGCAGCGCATACCAGAGGCCGTACGCCTCTATAAAACGGAGAGTCGTGTAAACACTGGCCACAACCGCAATCTTCCACAGTCGCATGTCGCTGACTCGCGACACCAAGTCAATGAAAACTCCGACGTAGTGGTGATACGGATTGACGTGGAAGAATTCCAGGAAGCTCTCGGCAATTTCCCAGATGTCCCGATGCCGCATGGAGAAGAGGCCGAGTCCAGCCAGCACCACGATCACACCCTTGGTGAACTCAATGGTGGCGACAGTCCGCAGTCCTTTGATGTGATCGGGATCGTGTACGTGCGGATGCATGCCAGGGTGCGTGCGTCGATCTAGCTTATCAATCTTTGGAGAGAAGCTTCATGGAGTTGGTGTGATGTCCTAATCATGCACACTTGCACGCAACTCTTCGACAATCTCCTGCGAGGCTTTGCGAGCGGCATCTGCCTGCGTGACATCGAACGAGATTGCTCCCACCCGCGCGTGACCGCCGCCGCCGTAGCGTTCGCAGACCTTGGCTAGATTGACCGTCGGCTCCCGTTTCGACCACGGATTGGAGCCGACCGAGACTTTCACTCGAAACGAACTCTTGCTCAGTCCTACGCTATAAATCGAATCGGGATGCAGGTAGTAGGGGACGAATTTGTTGTAACCCTCGAGGTCAAGATCGGTGATATCGAAAAGGATCGTGCCCTGTTTCTCCTCAGACCGCTGGCGAAGGATATCGATCGAACGATGGTGCCGTTCGAGCAGGGGCGGCAGGACGGATGCAACAAAGGGCTCCTCAAGGATGGCGGCTAGCGGCTGAGTTGCAAGCAACGGAATCATCTCCTTCACGAAGCTGGGGTCTTGGATGGCTTCGATGGCCATCGTCAACTTCATCGCCGGCGCTTGCATTTCCACGGCGGATTTCGCGCTTTCGTAAAGTGCGCCGTCCACGATGTCGGCCCAGCGCACAAGTTCGGCAACCGGGCGCGAGTCAAACCCGAACCTCTGTTCCCCAATCATGGCAATGAAACTGGTGCATGATTTGAATCCGGGATCGTAGAACTTGCGGTTACTTTGGTCTTGCTCGAAATGAGCCGCATCGGCCGGCGAGAGGAATGCGCTTTCGTGGTGATCGAACCACCAGGTAATCTTCGGCGAACTCGAATACTTGAAGTCGACAATGGTATTTTCGTCGCCATCAAAGTCTTTCTCATTGAAGAGCGCGCCCGCTCGATGCAACAGGCCGGAATAGACAAACTCCACATCGGTGCGGATGCGCTCGCGATAGAAGCGCGAAAACAAAGCGGCGGAACAGGCGCCATCGAAACACTTATCGTGATAAAAGACTCGAATTCGCAAGTTTGCTCTTTCCGGACCTGGCCAACGGCCCCAAGGTGAAAACAGATAGGGTTGCTGGTTTGACGGTTTATGTCAAGAGCACGAAAGCAGACCTCGGCTCTCGGGTGACCGTAGAGCTAACCGTTTTGAGCGTCTCCCCGTGACGCCCTTGGTGCTGAATCTTAAAAACTGAAAGCAAACAGTTGAAACCTTTTCTCACCGTTTGCGTTGCCGGATTTTCACATCAAAGCTGACAACGCCGTTCTGATCGCGCAGAGCCACAATTGAAATATTACGGGTAAGGTTGTATTCCACCTGAATGATTTGCTGCGAGGCTACCGATACATTCGTGCTGTAAGTGATGGTCAGATTGCTGGCGACCTGTTGTTCGATCGTCACTTGGGGACCTCGCACCACGTTGGTTTCGCTGCTCAGGCCTTGGGGATCAATCTTGATACGGCTGACGCCGAACAGTCTCTGTACGCGGCTACTGACGGCGGTGTTAAGGGCCTCGTTGATCAGTAGATTCGACGCTTGTCCTCCAAATCCGGAGGCGCCGCTGCCCTGCATGGCCGCCGATTCCTCGCGGGTGCGGCCAAGCGCCAGGAGCGCGATCACATCCGCCTCCGGCAGGGGAGGCTCAGAGTGCCATGTGGCCTTCAACCCGTTCGATTTGGTAACGTCGCCGCTGATGTTGACCGTGATGTCGTAATCGCGCACGCGGGTCGAGGCCTGAACGTCAATCACCGCCTCCGTCTTGGCTGGGTTGGAAAACGTTACTTCGCCACGTTCGAGGTGATACTTCGTTCCATTGAACGAAATCTCGCCCCCTTCGTTGGCGCTGACGCGACCGATGGCCACGGAGCGGTCAGCGGTGCCGCGGATTCTGAGATCGGCATTGCCACTGAGCTTGGCGATCGCAGTTTGCATCTGTAGTTCGGGTGTAGTGAGGACGTGAACGTCAAGTCGCAGCCGACTTTCCAGATTCTCGGCGCCCGTTACCGCGATGGAGCGCTTGCTCCTTTCCAGATAGGCTCCAAAATCGAATCCGGGTGTAACGCCCAACTTGGTCACGACGACTTCGCCACTGAGGAGCGCCGAGTTGGACGAGCCGGCGAGGCGAAGATTGGCATTGGCCGTCGAGCTGACACCAGGGGGGTAACGAAGTCGAACACCGTTCGCGGTCGCGCCAATGTCCATCAGGAATGTTCTGTTCTCATAGCTCCCGAAGCCGGTTAGCGCAATCGTGCCGCCCCCGGTCGTGCCATTCAAGTTTTCGATCTGAATGCGGTTCTGGTCGAACACGAGCACTCCATTCAGATCGCTTAGGCCGCTGGGAAAATCATTGTGACTGATGAATGTGTCCTTCACTTCGAGATGTCCTTGCAACACGGGGCTGGAGATCGTCCCAGCTGCGGTGAGATTCAGGCCCACCATGCCGCGCGCAGAAATCTTTGGATTAAGAGTTTGCAACAGAGCCATGTTGACTGTGCCATCCAGGCGGATGTCGAGGGCTCGAGGCTCGGTGAATTGAGCACTGCCGTGGGCAGTGAAGTCGGTCCGCTCCCGGTGAGATGAAAGCTTTCGATTCGAAGAGCCTGATCGGCCACTTCGAAACGAACCGGCCCTTCATTCCGCAAGTGCATATGCGCAATTTCAGCATCGAGGGAGTCGAGATTGGCCGACGCCTTCAAGTGCCGCGGATTTCGCAAGGGACCGTGAAGCGCAAGCGAGCCAGCCATAGTCGAATGTCCGGTGATCTTTCCCTGCAGATAAATATTGATCAGAGAATCGACATCTAAATGCTGGAATGAGAGATCGAGGTCGGCGGGAAAATCATTTTCCATGTCGACCTTGCCCTGGATTTTCAGTTCCGCCTTCTCAAACTCGGAATGTCCCTGAATGCTCAACTGGCCGCCCGAGGTAGCGGCATCGAAGTAGAAGTCTCCCGCCCGCTCCTTATCGAAAGCGAGATCGCGAAGATGGATGTGGGTTTCGACTGAGGGCTGCTCTGGTGTGCCGCTGGCCTTTGCAGTGAAATCTGCGTGGCCCTCCACGGAGAACCGGGTGCTCTGTAGCCTGGGAAAATGGACCAGGTCGAGGTCCCGTCCGGCTAGGTTTAACTGAAACTCGCGGCTGACAATGTTCAACGAACCGGCGCCAGTCAGGGTCGAATCGTAAACGCTCGCCGCAAAATTACTGAACTGAAGTTCATGATCGACTAGCCGGAGATCACTGCTCGCCGAAAGAACCGGGGTCCCGTAAATCGTGGCATCCCGGATCTCCAAATGACCGTCTCCGTGCGGATACGTGCGTGTACCTGAAATGTTGAAAGAGAGATCGGCGGTTCCGGCGACCGGTCGAGCTGACCCGGCCAGATGCGAGATCTCCGCGACATCGGCGTTGCGAAGGTCCAGGCGAAACGAAATAGATGAACTCGGCTGAGAAATTCCAGCGACCATTGCCGAGCTGACATCGAAATGCGCGATCGTGTGTCCGTGAATCAGCGTGCCATTACGGGCGCTGAAACTCTTGCTGGAATACTGCATGGCAGTGGTGAGGGCATCCCAGTGAATAGTCTGCGCGGTCCGGTGGTCACTTGCCGGCAGTGTAGTGTCGAAGTCATACACTTCGAGCTTTCCGTTTACCTGCATGAAAGACAATCGGCCGTTGACAGTGCCGTTGAAGCTTGCCCACCCACGGATTGTAAAAGGCAGCTCTCCGGCACCGTAGGCAGCCAGCAGCAGCGGCTTCCATTCCTTGACGTCATGGCTGGTCCCGGTGACTTTCAGAGAAGAAGTCAAGGAGAGACTTCCGCTGGCTGTAATTTCGGAAGCGGGTGTGTTCAGACGGAATTGATCCAATTGCAATTCATCGCGTGACCCGCGATAAACACCCACAATCTGTCCACGAACTGCCAACTGCCCGGGGGCTGGCTCTTTGGCTGGAGCGATGTTCAGATTCACGCGAGTCTCTGCGTACTCAATTGAACCGATCCACTGCATCTCAAGATTCCCGCTGGCGGCGCCGTACAAGTCCTCGCGGTCGAGAGGGACTTTACGAGTACTCAGCATCGCGATCGCGGGCGCGATTGGGAATCCTGTTAACTGCAATCGCACAGATCCCCGTTGTACTCGCGTGCGAGGAGCTGATCCCGACCCGCGGGAGCGACTCGGTGGGAGCGGCGCCGTGGATCCCTGCCAGTTGGTGACCTCTGCTTCTCCTTGCAACTCGCCACCAAAAAAACTGGCCTTGATCGATGACAGACGCACCCGCTCGGGAGTCAGGGAAAACGAGGCGCCGAGGCTTCCGTTTTGTGTTCTCAGGCGGCCGTTTGTCCACTCAATATCTTTCGCCAACAATGTTCCGTCAGCGGAAAATTTTTCGGCGGCCCAGAACCCCTTACCATCGAAGCGGGCAGTCCCTTTCCTGAACTCCCTTTGTTTCGCCAATGAGGCCAATTCTGCGAGGGCGAGTGCGCCGTGGTACTCGCCGCTCACCTGGGGATTCCGATAGTTTTCTATTCGTCCGGAAAAATGGAATTCGGATTTCCCGGAAATCATGTTCAGGGCGGTGACGTCGGCATGGTCACGGGCGAGTACCGCCGATGCATCTCCTCGCCAACTGAAAGGCGAGTACTGGCGAAAGCGAGTAGTTGAATTTCCAACTGCCAAATGTAGATGGTATTGCCGCCGCAGAAACGCGTAACGCAGCATGAGCGTCACGTCGCGGGCATCAAGATCGAGAGGAATTCTCTTTTCTTGCCACAGCAGCTCGCCTCGCTGTACTTCCACTTGCGACACGGAGAGCGCGAAGAGTTGTTCGGCGGCATCCGTCCCCGAAGATCCGCTGACGGCCGGAGACGGCTGGTTGGTAGAACCGTCTGGATACACAATGATGTGGATCACCGGATGCTCAATAAGCAGTGAGTGGAGGCCAACCTCAGTGCTGAGGAACGAGATAATCTTGATTTCGGCTTGCAGGCGGTCCACATGCAGGTAAGGAACCTGATCGGCCGCTTCCCTTCCGTGAATAGTCAGGTCGCGAACATCGACGCGCAGCCGGAACGGAATGGAATGAAGCTCGCCGATTTCAACACGGCCTCCAGTAGCTTTCTCGAGTGCCGTGACAACCCGGCGGCGAACTGCCTGCTGAAATGAATCGGTGCTGACGTACCAACCGAGCAGGGTGAGGACCACAGCGCTGAAGACGCAGAATAAACCAAACAGCTTCAGCCAGCTCCGGCGCCGGATAGGAATCGGCTCATTCAACGGGTCTGATCCCCGAAACTGGCCACAGGCGTTTGAATGCGGCTTGTGGAGCGCAAACTTGCCAACCAGCCATGAAGCAACTGGTTGAGCCTCTGTTCGGCTAGAAGGTCACGGATGTGTCCAAACACTTCTGGCAGGGCCACTTCCCGGCTGCCCGACTTCTTTAACCCTGGAATAAGTTGGTCCTGGTAGTAGGACTCGACCGCCTTTTGATCGATCTGAATCGATGGCCTCAGGCGGGCTTCCACAAGCCGCATCAGCTGAATGCCCTCGCCCAGTCGTTTCTCCAGTTCCGGTTGTGTGAGACCGCAATGTTGTAGCGCGCTGCGCCATCCTTCATCAGTTACGGCTTCAGGGTGAAGTTTACGGACTTCTGCCACTCGCGCGGCAATTTGATCAGCCGGCGTTTCTTCGGAAGGACGCACTTCTTCGCGTAGCAGTTCCTGGTCGATCAGGCGATCCAGCGCGGCCTTGCGCTCTTCGGGAGAAAACGAATCCGGAGAGCGCGCATCCAGAAACGCTTCAAATGAAAGTTCCTCTTCCCAATCGCTCTGCAGCAAGACGTGACCATTAACATTGCCGACCATCCGGTCCACAATCTGCCCGGCGGGTGCAGCCAAGGGGGCCGAGCCGCAGAAGAACAACCAGAGAACGAAATGTTTCCAGATTCTCATTAGAAAGACTGCCCAATGCTGAACGAGAAATTCAAATGCCCGGCGCGCTGAAATCCAAACTGCCCGGTACTACCCACGATGTTTGTAAAGCTTGGAAAGAAAGGCGGATTCAGATTGTAGCCGAAGTCAAGACGCAGCGGACCGATGGGTGTCTGATAACGCACCCCCAGGCCGATCGCGTGTGACAGATAGTTGTAATTGCAGTCCTTCGGTTGCTCATCAGTCTTGCAAACTTCGGGATGGGGCTGATGCCAGACTCCCAGGCTGCGCGTCATGTCCTGGGGGGTGGCGAAGACGTTGCCGACGTCATGGAAAATCGTGAAGCCGATATTGTCGTGTAAATAAGGTAGGGTGATGGCAGGAAAGCGTAGTTCCAGGTTGTTAAGGAAAAGCGCGCTGCCACCAATCGGAAATCCGGTGAACGGATCACGCGGTCCTGCCTGATTCAATCCGAATCCGCGATGGGAACTGCCGCCGCCCATATAAAAGCGCTCAGGCAGAGGAATTAGAGTGTGGCCCGTGGGAACACTTCCTCCAGGCTCCAGGAGAACCGTGTTGCCGAAGGGATTTTCAACGCCCACACTTGTCGAACGCGCAAAAACGAAGCCGGTCCCCGTCCTGCGGTTTCGAAGGAATGGATAGTAGGTGGAGTTCTTGATCAGCAACCGGCTGAAATCCGCTTCCGAGCCAAAATAGCTTGCCGCCACGCCACCCTCGACCATTGTGTAGCTCCCATGATTGGTTTCAAGGTCATTGTCGCGGCGATTGCGAATGTAAGAGAAATTGGGCTCGCCCACCCGCGTCGGTTTTGAAAGGAGTGGAACCAGGTTGTCACTCACCTGAATGTTGCTCGCCTGGACTCGCCGGTAGGAAAAGCGGTAGGCGATGCTGTCCAGTTCGCGGTCTTCGATTTTTTTCAATAGCTGGACGGTTTGCAGCGTCGCCTCGGTACGTTGCGATGTGAAGGTAGAAACGTCAACCGTATTGTCATAGAGCAGCCGGATCGAAAAGCGCAGCTCGCGGTTCAACAACTTGGGCGCTTCGTAGCTGATCAGTCCTCGCTGCTGCAACCGGCTGAGGCTGGTTTTCATGGAGATGGTCTGGTGCCGGCCTCCCAAATTGATGCGACTGACTCCAAACGAAACCCTGGGACTCGCGCCAGTCTGGCCAAGCGGCTGATTGGTGCCAAAGGATGGTTGTCCAGTCTGAAACTCGAAACCAATTCCGTAGTCGAACGTATAGCGCTTGGTTTCGCGCATTGCGACCAGAACATTCTTGCGAGATTCATTGCCATCCGGATTTTGAATCGCGGTATTGACCTCGGTGAATAGTCCGAGGTTATAGAGCTTTCGCTGAGACTCGAGCATGTCCTGCTGGCTCAGGGGCGCCCCAGGCTGCACTTGCACTTCGCGGCGCGCCACCCCAAGACGAGTGTAGTGGAGCCCGTTTAGAAAAACATTTTTGACAAAAAACTGCTCTCCTTCATGGATAGTAAAAACCACTCCCACTCGGGGTGTGTCCGCGGGCGCTGAAGGGTCGGGAACATAGGCCACGTCAATGGTGGCATTCGTAAATCCGTCATCAAAATACTTCTCCAATATCGTGTCGCGGTCGTCCGCCAGGCTCGGTTCGTTAAATCCCTGACCTTCTTCAGTCGTGAGACGGGGGGTCAATTGATCCGATGGTAT
>QIAJ01000244.1 GCA_003225495.1 Acidobacteriota bacterium | reverse complement strand
CAGGCCAGCCGTCGAAGGCTCCGTCCCATCGTGATGACGGCCCTGGCGACTCTCGCAGGAATGCTTCCGCTGTCTTTTGCGCTGGGAGCCGGATCGCAGATGCTTCAGCCCCTCGCGATCGCCGTCATTGGCGGCGTCCTGATTTCGATGGTCCTTTCTCTCATCATCACGCCGGCGGTGCATTTCTTCGTCGGCCGGGAGCGCCGCGTGCCTGCCGGATCGGCTCCTGCGAACGAAGTCCGCCTGGCTCCAACCGCCTGACCATGTTGCTCTTCCTGTAGATTCCCCCGATAGGCACCGAGAACTTCCGTCCGCTCTCCACATCAGTACAATAGAGAAGAGATTGGCCATGCGCCGCATTTACCTCGACAATAACGCGACTACACCCGTCCTTCCCGAGGTTCTGGATGCGATGCGTCCTTACTTCGAAGAGCACTTCGGGAATGCTTCGTCCATTCACCATCATGGACAACAGACGCGCGCTGCTATCGAACGCGCACGCGAATCGGTCGCGGATCTGCTGGGTTGCCGTGCACCCGAAATTGTCTTCACCAGCGGCGGCACCGAGGGAGACAACCTCGCAATCTTCGGACTAGCTAAGGCAGGCGATCACGTCATCACGTCGACCGTCGAACATCATGCGGTGATGAATGCGTGCAAGCATCTTGAAAAAAAAGGATGTGAGGTCACGAGCATTCCGGTAGATGGCCGCGGGCGAGTCGATCCGGATGACGTCAAGCGAGCTCTTCGCCCAGCGACGAAACTCGTCACGATCATGACAGCCAACAATGAAACCGGCGTGCTGCAACCTGTCGAAGATATTGGGAACGTCGCCGCCGAAGCCGACGTGTACTTCCACACGGACGCAGTCCAGGCGGCGGGGAAGATTTCAATCGACGTCAACAAGTTTGGCTGCGACCTGCTGACTATCTCCGGTCACAAGGTTCACGCGGCGCAAGGTGTCGGCGCGTTGTACGTCCGCAAGGGAACATTGCTGGAAGCAATGCTTTACGGTGGGAGCCACGAGCGCTCGCGGCGGGCAGGGACTGAGAACGTCCCGGGAATTATTGGCTTGGGCAAAGCAGCCGAAATCGCGCTCGCAGCTTTGGAACGCGGCGATGACAAGAAAATGGCTGTCATGCGCGACCGCCTGGAAAGGGAACTGCTGCAACTCGAAGCCACCGGCCTGAACGGAGATGGCGCTCCGCGCGTTCCAAACACCGCCAACATTTATTTTGATTTCATCGAGGGCGAGGCGCTGGTGATTGCGCTCGACTTGAAAGGTCTGGCCGTTTCGACCGGCGCTGCTTGTTCTTCAGGCGCGATTGAACCGTCGCACGTGCTGACTGCGATGGGCCTGCGTCCCGATCGTGCACGCGCGAGTATCCGTTTCAGTCTCGGCAAGCAGAGCACGCCTGACGACGTCGACTTTGCGCTGAGCGTCGTTCCCGGGACAGTGGCGCGGCTCCGCGAACTCTCGCCTCTTTACCACAAAGCGGCAATCAACTCTTAAGATCATGCTCTCGGTACGGATCGACAAGTGGCTGTGGGCGGCGCGATTTTTCAAGACGCGAGCCCTCGCCACGCGAGCCTGCGGTCTCGGACGAATCCAGTGCAACGCCCAGCCTGCGAAGCCCGCGCGCGAAGTCCGCATCGGAGACATGCTGCGAGTCGCCAATGAAGGCGGCGAGTTTCAGATAGAAGTTCTCCTTCTCAGCGAAACCCGCGGCCCTGCGGCGGTTGCGCATACTCTCTACCGCGAGACTGAAGCCAGCCGCGAACTGCGCTTGAAAGCCGCTGCCGAGCGCAAGGCGATGATGCAGTTCGAACAGTTGCCAGCCGGCAGACCTTCGAAGCGCAATCGGCGCCGTATTATTCAATTTCGCGGAGGAGGCTGAGTATGTTTACGCCGCGTCCGATTGGATTCGTTACCAGCCCCTACAAGAACACTGGCGATGTCCCCCGTGGTCTCGGCGCCCAGCACTCTGCCGATGGTGTGCTCAAGATCCTGCCCGAGTTTGAGCCTGGTCTCACGGACATCGAGGGCTTCTCGCATCTTTTCGTCCTCTGGGAGTTCGATCACTCGCGGGGTTTCGAATTGCTTGGCACCCCGCCCTCCGACAATCGTCCGCACGGAGTGTTTGCCACCCGCTCGCCCTATCGCCCGAACCCGATTGCTCTGACCGTCGTTGAGCTGCTTCGCCGAGACGGCCTCGATCTGCATGTGCGCGGCGTCGATATGCTCGACGGCACACCGATCCTCGATATCAAACCGTACTTGTCAGGCGTCCCATCCGAAAAACTGCGTCGCGGCTGGCTAGCCGAAGCCGAGTCCCGTCCGAAGTAAGTGTAGAGACGGGTCTCTGACCCGTCTGGAGAGTAAGTGTAGAGACGGGTCTCTGACCCGTCTGGAGAGTAAGTGAGAGACGGGTTTCTGACCCGTCTGGACCCGTGTCGAAGCCCGTCTCTAAACGCTCGCCTCGAACTTGACTGAGACCATTGCGGGAGGGCACGACTTCAGCCGTGCCACGAAACTCTCTTGCGGGAGGGCACGGCCTCAGCCGTGCCGCGAAACTCTCTTGCGGGAGGGCACGGCTTCAGCCGTGCCACGAAACTTTCTAAACAACTTGGGCTTTAGCCCCTAAAGGGCCCACGCGCCCGTACCAGCACCTATGTTTCAAAACCGAAGCCTGGATTACCACGTACCTCGGCCACCTAGCTACGGCTGCGCCGCAGCCTTCGCCAGCGCGATGTCGCGGTGTGCATGACACTGCACCGCAGGATCATACGCAGCCTCTCCAACCTGCTGACCTTCTTTGCTGGACGCGTAGAACGTTAGCGGCGGACGCCGCACGCTCGACGGCAGTCCGGTGAACTTCACCTTGCCATCCACGTTGGCGCCCGCTTCCAGATCGAGCTTGTGGAATCCTCCAAATCCATACGCGATATGCACCCTGACGACAGCCGCGTACGCCGGCTTGCCATCCGCGGCGGTGACGGTCAATTCCAGCGAACACCGTCCAAGCCCCCCGTCGATCGCAGGAACCGGTTGCACAGGACCACTCGAAGTCGATTGTGCCGGAGCGGTAGCGAAAAATCCGCTGGCAAGGACAAAAACAAAGACAAGGACAGGGACAGGAATAACGATGACACGGGTGAAGAGAAATTGGCGAAAGAGAAGCAATTGGCGTGATGCACGAGTCATAAGAGGCCGCCACGATTATAGCGAGCCAGATTTCGGAGCGTGGCGGTGGCTCAAACGCCGTACCACGTGCTATTGAGTGGGATCGCCGCCGTTATGGGAGGGCACGGCTTCTACGGAAGGGCACGGCTTCAGCCGTGCCAAGAAGCCTGCTAAAGCAAATTGGGCTTTAGCCCCTGACGCCCACGCGATGTTTCCGCCGCCCGGACCCACGTTTCACAACATGAAACGTAGGCACCCGCCCGGAGCATGGATTAGTTGTGGCGCGCTGTTATGGGTCGGCACTACGGGTCTGCAGCAAACGTGCAGGCAATCGGCCTCGCTCGGGATTTAATCCCTACTAAAGATCGGTCTCTCGGGACTCAACCCTACCAGACAGTGGCGCTCCGGCAACGGAACCTTGGTCCACCGATCACCCGCAGGCAGACTCTAGGGACCGAATTGGCGTGACGCCATACAGTAAAGTATGTAGTTGTAGAAGATGTAGGGACAGGCTTCAGCCTGTCCAGACCGATCGAAGGTCGGTCTCACCGCGCCTTAGTCCCGGACGTCTGACCAGTGAATTGGAGACGTTTCGTCTGACCCGATCCTGGAAAGAAGACAATCGAAACGCGATAGAATACCCGAACGAGGTTCCTTCATGGCCCAAATGACGCCAGAGGTTTCCAGACTACTGGAGAAAGCGCTTGCGCTGACGGTGGAAGAGCAGGAAGCCCTCGCGGCCTCGCTCATCTCCAATCTCGGAGGGAAGGTCGAACAAGCTGTGCTCGCGGCATGGGAGGACGAGATCAAAAAGCGCGTCTCCGAACTTGATTCCGGCGCTGCGAAAACCGTGCGCTGGACGGAAGTCCGCCAACGCAATTTAGCGAAACTGCCGCGTGCCCACTAGGCGATTGGAACTGCACGAGGAAGCCGCCGCGGAGTGGATACCTAGCTCGGTTCGCCAGTATAACGATTTCGAAATTCCTGGACCTTTGTGGGATCCAGGAAGCTTTCATTCCTTGTTATCAGATCGGATAGTTCCTTGTAGTTGATGAGCAGCTTCAACGCGCTGTAATCATCAATAAAATCTACCCTGAACATCATCTTCAAAAACTCATCGATGTCCTTAGGGCGCCTCAGGAAGAGATTGCGAAGGTAGGTCTCCTGATCCTTTTCGGCATCCGCCCCCAGCCGACGCCAGGCAAACATCAGCCAGGTTGGTGCGACGCCTCCCATGCCAGTTTTTCCAAACTGTTCGAAGACAGAAGGGGCGTCCGGCACGAGATAGTGCTCACCTAGTCGTACTTTTGCATATCCCTTGGTATCCTCGATATCTGTACGAATCCGGGACTTTTCCGCGGAGCCAAACCCAAGCGCCCTAAATCGTTCCCCTTCGGCGAGTCCAGATCGATCGTCGATTGTTGCTTCCAATATCGACATAAGCGAAAGCGTATACAGATCCGATTCTGACTCCCACACAATGTTGCGAAGGAACTTCCTCGAAGTCTCATTGGAGGTTGTTTGTCAACGCCGCAAGCGTGCTTCTAGCAGCAATCAAACTGCGAAAGTCGTCGGTAGGCCAAGGAAAAGAGTTCCGCGCCATTCCGCGACATAGCCCACGCATGGTTTTAGATTCGAATCCGTCGAAGTCGAGGTCTATCAGATTCATGAAATGCCAACTCTTGAACTCCTCATGCACGATGGCTCGGTATCTTTGACTAAACAAGTCTGCCGCACCTTCTTCTTCCAGATTTTTTACGGAAGAACAGAATTTCTCGAACTCCTTGCGGGGGAAGAGTTCTGACGGCACCTTAGGTACAAAATACTGTCGAAAGCAACGGGGATGAAAGATGCGCTTGGTCCGCTCTGCTTCATCCGGGTCGACGGATCGGCTGGCAAACAATGGCAACTGTGGCGAGAGATTGGGAAAAAGATCATTGAGCAACGAAAGTACGTCCTCTCTCTCGGCCAAAGAAGCCTTTAATTTGTCGTAAAAATCAACCCGCTCTTTCTTGATTTCTTGGTCACTCCGGTATGGCTCTTCGAGCCGGGTCTCGACGGTAATGCTGCGGTCCCAAAATTTACTCCGATCCCGGTAGATCTGCTCGTACAGATCGGGCTGTATGTCTCTTATCAGGTCGAGCCTGATGAGATCTTCGATATTGACCTCATGGCCTACAAGTGTGAGCGAGCCACTAATCTTGTTAAGGAACAACTTGATGCGTCGCAGATTCGCTAATCGCTTGTTGGCACCCTGTTGCCAGATCTTTTCGATATTTTCCCGTCCGATCTCTGGAAGCGAGTGGCGTTGGAGCAAATCGGCAACACCCCTAGAAAAAAATACCAGTAACGCCACCGATTCGATTTTCGGTAGGTAACGCACAACTGGAAAGAACTTTTCGATAAACGCGCTGGTGTTCTGGTGCGGTCGCGTTTTCTTTAAAATACTTGCAACCTCGACCTCACAGAATGCACACATGAACGTGACGTTCGACAACTTGTCGGACCCTCTTAGGAGCTTGAGGATCGTCTCTAGTTCTTCCGCCTCCATTCTGTCAAGGTCGTCGAGGACCACGAGCAACCTCCGGCGAATTTTCGCAATTCGGCTAATTAGTGCGTCGATTCGAGCCTCCTGCGATGACTCAGATACCATCTCTTTAAGGCGCTCTGTCCAGGGAACAGTACTGAGAAGTACACGCGCGTACCGAGCGGCATCTGCACCTAGTCCAGGTACCACAAAGCTGGACCGCACTTCCGAGACGATGCTGTTTAGCAAGGAACGAACCAGCGTATTTGAGTCACCCGCTAACCATGGGCTAAACCTCACGATTATGGGAACCGGGATGTCTTTGGATTTCTTCAACTCTCCGATCACAAGGTTGAGAAAACTTGTTTTTCCGTCACCGTATTGCCCCATAATGGCCATGATTGCTGGTTTCTCTAAGAGAATTGAGGAAACCACGTTAGTAACCATTCCCTGAAGCCCCAAGAGATCCTCGCCGTTTTCTGGCAGTGGCAGGTCTGAGTAAATCGTTTGAAAGTCGCCGTCGGGATCCTTGTCTTTGTGTGGCTTGCTGATTAAATAGACGCCAATGCTTATCAGAAGTGATGAGAGGATGGCGACCTCCGCGATGCTGTAGAAGCTCCTCTCCGCGGAGATCCAAGCCGCGGCAATTCCGAGCCCCCAAACGCAACTTGAGACTGGCATTACTCTTAGCTTTAGCGATCGCCATATCTTGTGCGGCAGCCCAACTAGGATCGCGATCGCTACCAAAGACAAAATTGTGATGATGGCTTGCAGGAAGCTATGAGCGGGATACGGGTACAGTAAGTACGCCCTAAGCGGAGAAGTCATCAACGGTAGGAGCAGCGATACCAGGAATGCACACGCTGTGCCTAGGACTAGGGCTGCGAGATGACTCAGAAGGGCTGCCCTTAACTCCAGATCCCGCTCCTGGTTATGATGGGGCAAGACTATATCCTAATTGGCAATATTTGGCGCCACAATGACATTGGGGCGGAATTTTTCACAAACCGTGCAGGTGGCCGGGTGCCGATAGTCCTTTTTTGAAAGTAGAGTGCCGGCAGTCAGGACACCGTGTACCTGAGTCGCCTAAAGACTGAAGCTGGATAAGGGATTTGTGATTCATCTGAAGCGTAGTGGTCAAAGCTGCCTGCACTCAACGAAACGCCGTCGCTCGTGTTGAAACCTTTCGATACGCTCTGCCGTATCTCGAGCTAAACTTCTTCAACCGAGGGCCCATGACCAAAAACCCCGGCAGATTCGCAGGCTTTCTGTATGTACTGATGTCAATCCCCGGGTTCTTTGCTCTCGTTTACGTTCCCAGCAAGCTGATCGTGCACGGAGACGCGACGGCCACGGCCGGCAACATCACGGCGCACGAGATGCTCTTTCGGCTCGGCATCGCGTGCAATCTCATCAGCCAGGTTGGTTTTATCTTCGTCGCGCTGGCGTTGTACGAACTGCTCAAGGGCGTCAACCAGCGGCAGGCCGCGCTCATGCTGATATTGATTTTTGTCGCGATCCCGATCGCGTTGCTGAATGAGCTGAATGCAGTGGCTGCGCTCCTGATGATTCGCGGACGCGATTTCTTGGCCGTCGTCGACAAGCCGCAGCGCGACGCTCTCGCCATGCTCTTCCTCAATGTGCGCGCCTACGGATTCGATATCGCGGGAATCTTCTGGGGCCTTTGGCTGTTTCCGCTCGGTTGGCTGGTTTACCGGTCGGGATTCATTCCGCGCGTCCTCGGCGTATTGCTGATGCTGAATACCGTCACCTTTCCCGCCAACACTTTTACGTCGTTACTAGCGCCACAGTACGAACATGTCGTCTCCCGATGGCTAATGCCGTTCGGCTTTGGAGAGCTGGCATTGATGTTCTGGCTCCTCATCATGGGAGCCTGGCCAAAGCACCCGACGCACAACGCACATTGAAGCCTGGGCGGGCCGCTCCCCGACACTCACAACACTTTGTCGCTTCCCATTTCGGGAATCCTTTGAAGTGTCGCTTTAACCTTGACTCCTTCTTTCTCCCGCACTACCCTAGGTCTATATCCAAAAGAGAATGCTTACGGACGAAGTATAACTGCAATCGTTTCTATATTTTGCCCGCATCTACTCTGGAATCAAGATTTTGGAGTCAAACCGCCACGTAAGTCTATGATTCCACAAGACCGAGGGGGGATATACCCCGTTTCCGCGGTTGAACGCAAAGCTCGAATCCGCCGCCGAGGACGGTTCCTGTGCCCGGCCTTTACAATAGTCCTATGTCCCAGCAGACCATCGCCGTCGCCATGTCCGGAGGAGTCGACTCCTCGACGGTTGCGGCCATGCTCTGCGCTGAGGGGCACAATGTCATCGGCCTCACGATGCAGCTCTGGAACCAGCGCCGGCTCGCTGGACACGAGGGAATGCCCGAGTCTGTCCAGGGGCGGTGCTGCTCCCTGGACGACGTTTACGATGCGCGCCGCGTGGCTGAAACGATCGGCATTCCTTATTACGTGGTCAATCACGAAGAGCGGTTTGAGCGTGATGTGGTGCGCCCGTTCGTCGAGGAGTATCTTTCGGGACGCACGCCCATCCCCTGTAGCCTCTGCAACAATCACTTGAAGTTTGACCAGCTGCTTGTTGTCGCTCGGCAGATTGGCGCCGACCGCGTCGCCACCGGGCATTACGCCCAAGTGACTCTAGACGACGAAACCGGCCGGTGGCTGCTGAAGCGTCCGGTGGATAAGAGCAAAGATCAGACTTACTTTCTCTTCGGACTTACGCAGGAGCAGCTTAGCCGGACAATGTTTCCGCTGGGCGGAATGACAAAGCCGGAAGTCCGCGAACTCGCGCGCAAGCATGCGCTAGTCATTGCCGAGAAGCCGGATTCGCAGGAGATTTGCTTTGTCCCGGGCGGGGACTACAAGAAGTTTCTCGACGCTTATCTCGCCGAGCAAGGAGAGCCTCCGCTGGAGACTCCGGGAGAGATGGTGACTACCGACGGGCGCGTCATCGGCGAGCATACCGGCATTCACAATTTTACCGTTGGACAACGCAAGGGGCTGGGAGTAGCCACCGGATCTCCGCTATACGTTTTGCAGATCAAGGGAGACACTCGGCAGGTTATCGTTGGCAACGACGAAGACCTCTATTCGCGGACGCTAAAGACGCATCGCAATAACTTGATCTCAGTCGCAGAACTCCGCGCGCCGATGCGGGTCTCTGTCAAGATCCGGCATAGGCATCAGCCGGCTCCGGCGGTGATTGAATCGACGGGACCGGATCAGATTCTGGTGACCTTCGACGAGGCCCAGCGGGCCATCACCCCCGGCCAGGCAGCCGTCTTTTATGACGGCGACGTGGTCGTGGGCGGCGGATGGATCGAAGTCAGTGGGTAGTCGTCAGTGATTCTCTGTCGCGCGATGGCTGCGGCGGTTATTTTCCGGCGGCGTGTGTTTTGACCGCAGGAGCGGATTTCGCTAAATCGCTGGAGAATAAGCCTTTAGCCAAGATCATTCAAGACGAGACGGGTAACCGGCTCTGGATGACCTTTTAGCCGTCAGGTAGCACTTTCGTGGACTGGACCGGCTGATGAGCCGGGGTTACTTTTAGCTCACGACGGAACCCTCGAATCACTCCCCAAGTCGAGTCCGGCGCTGGGGTGATTTATGAAACTGATGCACATCTGTTACGCGGCATTGGGCCTTGCGGTGGCACGCTGGATATATAAGCGTCAATCAATGCCGATAGCGGATCCGGTTTCACGTTTCCGAACCTCTGGCCTGCTGTAGTCTTCGTCTGACGGAGGTCTTGGGCGCGCCCCGTTGCGCGTCGCTTCGATAAAAGCGCACCCAAGACTTCTGCTTCCGCGGAAGTACCATCACTTTCGTGTACCTCTCGTAACTGGCGTCCGGTTACGTCTCGCCTAGAATTTCCTTAGGACCGCTTGCGCGCGATTGTTCCGCTGGCGGCATTCATTCATGAGACGCTGGCTTCCCGGGATCATTGCTTGCTGTGTGCTGTGGCCGCTAGTGGCGGTCGCGCAGGAGGATGAACCGTCTCTCGGCGACGTTGCCCGCGATCTCCGCAGGAATAAGGTCGCTCCGCGTCAGGAGACGCCGATCATCGACAACGACAACCTGGCGCAGGCGATGCAAGACGCCAAGAACCGCAAGCCTAAGGTGGACGACAAGTTTGTTCTGTCGATCGATCCCACGGCCAAGATGATCAAGGCGTCGTCACCGGACGTGACCTGCAATCTTTCTTTCAACGCCCGCGCCGGAGCGCTGCTCATCAAGCCGGTGCTGCTGGAAACTCTGCCGCTGCCTGAACTGTTAAAGCTCGATGGACCCGCTTCGATCCAGGATGAGAATTTTCAGCTCGAAGTATTCAACGGAACAGATTGGGATCTACGCGAGATCACGATTGGCCTGACGCTCGAGCGCAAGCCGGGCGAGAATGCTGAGATGGCTGCACGTGCGCGCGTCATTCCAGCATCACAAAATTCGATGGCACCGACTGTAGAAAAACGGTCCGACGTGACGCTGCTGTATCACCTGAAAGCTACGGCGAAACCGTTTAGCACCTCGACCTTTAAAGAGAATATTGGAATCATGCCGGGCCCCGATGAAGACTGGCGCTGGTCGATTGTGGAGGCGAAAGGGATTCGGCCTCAGGACGCACCGCCACCGCCAGAATGGTTGACGCCCATTCCAGCTCCAACTCTTGATTTGCCGAGTCCGCCGTTGCCAGTGGTTGCGCCTCCGATGGCGCAGCAGCAAGGAACAAAGCTCGCGCGGCCGACCTCGAATGGTCCGCAATCCGGCGAAAACTCGAAGAGTGACAAGCTCACCCCAGAGATGCCGAAGCACTAATTCCTCCCGTACCGCCGGCAGGCCTTTTCGAAGCCTCTCCTCATTGAACCCGGATCAGTTCCTTATCGAGCTCTATCATCTTGTTGGATCAGGCTCTTCTTGAATTCTTCGCGCGCCATGAGGGAGGCCCAATTGTAGCGTGCACAACAGGCTGCACGGCTGCTGGCATTGTTCGATTTATGAAGTAGTATCCCGCAGGCAACCTGCCATCCCTGCGACAGTCGCGCGCATCCTAAACCCCGGCAATCAGCCTATGGGAAGGGGAACTCGTGTGTGTCGCGATAAAGTGAAAATGAAAACCTTAAAAGTGTCATGGTCAGGGAACTCGCTTGTCCTCTTCGTCATTGGTTTACTGATACTTACTCTCGGTTGTGGTGGTGGCTCGTCTGTTCACAACCTGATTCCCTCACCGAATTTCCCGCAATTTAGTCAGGTGATTGTCGTAGTCGAGGAAAACCATGGCTATTCCGAAGTCATCGGCAACACCTCGATGCCTTATTTGAATAGTCTTGCAACCAAGTATGGATTGGCCACGCAGTATTTTGCCGATACACATCCGTCAATCGGAAACTATTTCATGCTGACCGCGGGGCAACTCATTACCGAAGACGATGGATTCACGGGAACAGTCGATTCCGACAACATCGTGCGGGAGTTGCTGGCAGCCGGCAAGACGTGGAAGTCGTATGCGGAAAGCTTGCCATTCGTCGGTTCCACCGATGCGGGCGCCTTTCCCTACAAGAAGGGACATAATCCGTTCGCTTATTTGACCGAGGTCGTAAACGACAACACCCAGAAGCAAAACCTGGTTGCGATGCCGCAGTTCAATTCTGATGTAGCCGCCGGTCGGCTCCCGTCATTTTCGTTCGTCGTGCCCAATGAACTCCACAATGCGCACGATGGATCACTTGCGGACGCGGATGCGTGGCTCAAACAGAATATCGCACCGTTAATCGCGAGCCCCTCGTTTCAGAGCAACGGATTGCTGATTATCACGTTTGACGAAGCGAACTTCGATGACCTGAACCACGGTGGGGGTCATGTCGCGACCCTGATTATCAGTCCGAAGGCGAAGGCTGGATTTCAATCCAAAACTTTTTACCAGCACCAGAGCACGTTACGATTGGTGTCGCAAGCGCTAGGACTTCCCAGGTTTCCCGGACTGGCCAGCACTGCTCCAGAAATGGGTGAATTCTTCTGATCGGAATTCCCTGGCAGCGATTTGCAAAGGACAGGAGACTTTCTGCGCGAAAAGATCACGGAGGTAGCCATCAAGAATGCTGCATATTCAATTGATGCACCTTCTTTGGTATTTGCCCATACCATTTTGGATGATGCTCTGAGTGCCTTCTTGGATATCACGTCTCAGGTTGCAACCGCATTTTGGCGGAAGCGCATCGAGAAGAAGACAATCGAGGTCTCCGAAATCAAGGACGGGCGCTCCCTCGAGGAGATTTTTAGCCCGATCATTGCAAAGGAAATCCGCGCAAAATGATCCTTGTGATCCTCGTACCCTTCTGCCTCTCACGATCCTGCGTATGCGGACGCGATGAAACTAGCTCAGTTGCTGGTGTAATTGATTCCATAACAATGTCGGCTCCAATGCCCGAGTAAACTTTGGTGGTGCCAACCAACCAAAGGCCCGGGAGAAAGGGAGCCGAACATGAAGATTATAGGATGTGACTACCACCCGGGGTTTCAGCAAATTGCGTGTGTGGATACGGACACGGGGGAGTTCGGAGAGCGGCGACTGGAGCGTCGCGAGGAAGCGGAGAAGTTTTATCGCGATCTCGGGGCGCAGGGAGCGAGCGTGCTGGGAGGAATGGAAGCGAGTGGGCACGCTCGCTGGTTTGAGCGATTGATCTCCGAGTTGGGTTTGAGCTGTGGATCGGGGACGCCGCCGAGATTCGAACGAAGCGGGTGCGCAAGCAGAAGACGGATCGTCAGGATGCGCAACTGATCCTTCGCTTGTTGATGCCAAAACGCTCACTAGGCATGCATTCCGGTGCGTTGTGTGCTGCTTTCGAAAGAGGCGCAAATGCTTGACGGCCAACTCGGGGCTGCTTTTTTTCGTAGCGATATCGGTGACTTTGAAGCACTGTTTCTTCCGCGACCAAAGACTTGGGACGAGCTAGAGATAGTCGAGCAACGGGAGCAGGGTGGATACAGCCGATATCATTTTCGTGGTGCCCCGACATACTCGGGGACTTGGGAGGGGAAGTCCGTCTACTTCGTCAAACACAGGAATCAACTCCTTCACTCGCTTGACCAGAAGATGGTTGCGAAGCCTTACAGCGAGAGTAGCAATCACGATTGTCCTAAAATCGCGTCTCTGACAATGTCGGCGGTGTCAAGCGCTTTGTGAGCGCACTAAACCGTGCACTCCGAAGAGCGCGCCATTTCGCTCTAGTTGAAAAAGTGCCGTATCCAACCAAGGCTCGCTCGTAATCGTTTCCAGGTTCGGACTTTCGGTCCGACCCATGCATCTCTTCGGTCTCTTGGAGCGATCATGATTACTACTTCGAACTCCTCGCAAGAGGAGCGGGACGCCCAATCAATTACTCGGTATTGCTGCAAACCATGGCGATGTCCGGGCTGTCCCGCGTGCGAACCGAACTTCTTCAATTGCTCGTAATTCCATTCCTTTACGCATCATCCAGAACAGTTGCACCGCGAGGCGCCGGGCCATGGCGACTTTCGCGATCTTCCGTCCGCGTCGCATCGCCAGGTGAAAGTACTAACTGCGCCATTCCGGTTGGCTGCGCACCGTAACCTGCGCTGCCTCCACCAGCAGGAAGCGCATCATCGAACTGCCTTGCTTGGTGATATGTCCCAGGCGTCGCCGGTTCCCGCTGGAATCTTCCAGCGGTACCAGTCCCAGATAGCTTGCTACTTGCTTGCCGCACTGCCCGTCCGATGATCAGCACGAAAGCCAGAGCCGTCAGGGAACCTACACCGGGATGCGTCCGCAGGCGGTGTGCCGCCCGGACACTTCTCCACTTCCTGCTCGATCGCCTGGCTCAGCTCCGCGATCGTCGGGTTGAGTCGATCCAGTAACTCCAGCAGATCGCGCCGTCGCCGGCTTGCCCACGCAGCCAATCCGAAATGATTCCAGTTGCTGCCGCCCACGTTCACGCAACAACCGCTTCTTCGAGCGCAGGCCTTCGTTCAGCACGACCGCTTGCAGTTGATTCATGATCCGGGTGCGCGCCTGCACCATCCGATGACGATGCCACAGCAGTTGCCGCAGATCCCGATTCTCCCAGCTCGGCACCTAGATCTGCGGGAAACGATCTTCGAGCAGCAAGCGCAGGATCAGTTGCGCATCCTGGCGATCCGTCTTCTGCTTCCGTACCCGCTTGGTGCGGATCTGCGCTGCATCTCCAATCCACAACTCAACCTGCAACTCGGCCAGCAGCCCTTCAAACCGGCGACCGTGCCCGCTGGCTTCCATTCCAACACGTACCTTCTGGCCCGCAGTCGTCAGACCACGGTAGAACGTCTCCGCTTCCTCGCGGTGCGCCAGCCGTTTTTCCAGGAACTCTCCGGTGACGGTATCCACCGAAGCAATTTGCTGAAACTCGGGATGGAAATCTACTCCTATAATGATCGTCGTTCGGCTCCTTTCTCCCGAGCCTGTTGGTTGGATTCACCACCACCAACTCTACTCGGGCGTGAGAGCCGACATTGTCATGGAATCAATTCCACCCTTGACCGCGTTTTGAACGCAAAGTGTCGTATCCGACAATGGCTGCGCCATAGCTCCAGAATCCCAGCAAACGAACGGCCTTCCGATGCTGTCCTTTCGTGACGCTGCAATCCCGAACGGCGAGCGCAATCATTATTCAATTCACGAGCAGGTCGCGCTCCAGCTATGGAATGCCCACACTGTCACCGGCAGACGAGCGTTCATGCACCGAGTTGCGAATATTGCGGCAACATCATTCCGGCCGCTCAGCACTTGCTTGAGGAGTCCGGCATAATCGCACCCGCGTCCCCGGCCACCAGCCCGCCGCTCAAAAAGGTTCAGCTAGAGCAAAGAGAGGACCCCTTTTATCGAATGGCAACGCTGGGCGATCGCTTGATCGCTTTTGCGCTCGACTGCACTTTCCTTTTCTGTGTATTTGCCATGGTGGATGCGTGGGTCTTCATGCGGTGGGGCATCGTCGACGGAGCGGAATTGAAACTGACGCTCGCCGCGCTCCTGATCGCCCAATCTCTTAATGCGGCGACATTCTTTCTCTACCTCTGGCTGCTGGAGGCGATCTTCGGCGCCACTCTGGGGAAGGCGATGGTCGGCATCCGGGTTGTCCAGACAACGGAGCGCAACCCGCTTGCGGCGCTCGCCATCCGCAATCTTTTCAGGGTTGTGGACGGGCTCGCTTTCTATCTGGTGGGCGCAATAGTTGCGGGTTGCTCGAAAATGCATCGCCGCCTGGGAGACATTTGCGCCGGTACTGTCGTGATCGAAGAACACTTCGGTTACGGGATAAAAATCGTCGCCATCGCGCTTTGGACGGGCGTTCTAGCGGGCGCCGTCTGGTCCGTTCCTCGGATCTGCCAGACCAACGCCGCGCTCCCTTCTCGTTACCTGAATCAGGTGGTTGTCGAGGTGGGGCGAAACGAAAAGTCTGCTTATTTGACCGTCGCTAGTTTCCAGGTGGATGTTGGGAAAAGGTGAGCAGTCCCTGAAGCGAGTGCACTCGCCTGGTTACGACAGTTACATACAACCATTGCTATATCGGGGCCTAAGATAAAAAACTCATGCTGACGACCGAGCGCCAGTTTCGCGCTATACAGATTTTCTGCATAGTCATCGTGTTTACCTGCATCCGGGTTGCAATGGAGGTCTCTTGCACCTCAGGTGAAATCACCCGATTCCAGTGGGTCGTGATTGCGTTCGGACTTTGGGCAATTCCTTCTGGATTCCTTTTACAGCGTCAGATTGTCGGCCACTCTGATAAACGACGTCGGCGATCAACTCGATCTACTCCGCTCAGTCGCTGGAGAGCAGGCAACCTAGTTCGCCTTGCGACTGCTAATTCTGTTGCACTATGGGGCCTAGTTCTCCGCGAAATTGGTGGCCCTGCGCGGCTCGCTTATATGTTTTTCGCCGTAGGGGGATTGTTGCTTTTAATATGGAAACCGGGCACTAGTCCCGAACGGTCAAACGAACATCCTCTGCCATAGAGTGCGCCGCCATTCGTATCCTCACCAGTATCGCCACTGCTACAGATACCAACTCCGGTGTATTGCAAAAGGAGACCTCAGAACCGAATATCGATGGATGATCTTCCCAGGTCATAGCGGGCAGGGGTCATGGATCGGCTTTGCCGCCCTGGCGCTGCTTGCCTGCTTGATTTTGTTGTTCTACGAGGCTCAAACCCGGCCTGCGCAACCAACACCACCGACGTCACAGCCGCTTCACGATTCCAACTAGGCCCTGGAGGCGCCACGCATTTTCCTTCACTTCTTTTTCATTCGTCTTCCATCGGATGGAGTAGAATTTTGCATCTTAGAGGTTGCTGAAAATTCAATTGCCGACAGACGAGCAAACCACACCAGCTGAACAGTTTGCTGAAAAACTCGCTTTCTTGCCGATCGGAACTGCGCAGCGGCTGAAGCCGGCATCGATTTTGTAGCATTTACGGCACCGCTGAAGCGGCGCCCTGATACGAATCACGAGTCTTTCAGCAAACTGTGAAGCTTACAGGGATTCTCAATGGCTTACGCGGCCGTGAAAGGGCCGGTCTTTCTTGCTGATCGGAACTGCGCAGCGGCTGAAGCCGGCATCGATTTTGCAGCATTTACGGCACCGCTGAAGCGGCGCCCTGATACGAATCACGAGTTTTTCAATACGAATCACGAGTTTTTCAGCAAACTGTGAAGCCCACAGGGATTCTCAATGGCTTAGGCGGCCGTGAAAGGGCCGGTCTTTCTTGCTGATCGGAACTGCGCAGCGGCTGAAGCCGGCATCGATTTTGCAGCATTTAGGGCACCGCTGAAGCGGCGCCCTGATACGAATCACGACTTTTCAGTACGAATCACGACTTTTTAAATACGAATCACGAGTTTTTTCAGCAAACTGTGAAGCCGACAGGGATTCTCAATGGCTTAGGCGGCCGTGAAAGGGCCGGTCTTTCTTGCTGATCGTAACTGCGCAGCGGCTGAAGCCGCGCATCGATTTTGCAGCATTTACGGCACCGCTGAAGCGGCGCCCTGATACGAATCACGACTTTTCAGTGCGAATCACGAGTTTTTCAGTACGAATCACGAGTTTTTCAGCAAACTGCGAAGCCGACAGGGATTCTCGATGGCTTACGCGGCCGTGAAAGGGCGGCTCTTTCACGGCGATGCATACATTCGTGAGTTTTTCCGCAATCTCCTAAGCGCTGCAACTTGATCTCTAGTTCTTTAACTTTGATCTCTGTTCTTTAAGGAGGTGTTCCGATGATCTCTTTCAGTGTGAACCGGCGTCCTGTAAAGCTGGACGTTGATCCTTCCACTCCTCTTCTCTGGGTTCTGCGGGACAACCTTGCGCTGACGGGTACGAAATTTGGGTGCGGCATGGCGCAGTGCGGCGCTTGTACCGTGCACATCGATGGCGAGGCGGTGCGGTCGTGCGTGGCTGCGGTTTCTCGGGCCGAGGGCAAGGAAGTGACTACCATCGAGGGGTTGTCTGCGGACCTTAGTCATCCATTGCAGCGGGCGTGGATTGCGGAAGATGTGCCGCAGTGTGGGTACTGTCAGTCGGGGCAGCTAATGAGCGCGGCGGTGCTGCTGCGCGAGAAGCCGCGGCCGACTGATGAGGATATCGATCAGGCGATGACGGGAAATATTTGTCGCTGCGGGACGTATCCGCGGATTCGGAAGGCGATCCACCGGGCGGCGGAGATGATGTCGGCGGGAGGTGCGAAATGAATACTCTTCAGAGCGGACGGCCGAGCGGACGACGGATGGAGCGGCGCGAATTCCTGAAGTTTTCCATCGCGGCTAGCGGCGGATTGCTGATCGGCTTGCAACTTCCCGGCGCAAGCATGGCGGCGTTTGCGGAAGAGCAATCCGGAATGGGCTTCATGCCGAATGCGTTTGTGCGGATCGGCACTGACGACAGGATTACGGTGATCGTGAACCACTCGGAAATGGGACAGGGCGTTTATACGTCGTTGCCGATGCTGCTGGCTGATGAGCTTGATGGGGATTGGAACAAGGTCGGGTACGAATCGGCTCCGGTGGATGCGAAGTACAACCATCCGATATTTGGCATGCAGATTACCGGTGGAAGTTCGAGCGTATATTCCGGCTTTGAACAATTTCGCAATGCAGGGGCGGCGGCGCGCGCAATGCTGATTGCGGCGGCGGCGCAACAGTGGAAGGTTGATCCCGCGAGTCTGCGGACTGAGTCCGGGGCGGTGGTGGACGGCGCGAATCGAAAATTAAGTTATGGGCAGCTTGCTAAAGCGGCTGCGAAGATGACGCCTCCGGCGCAGGTCACGCTCAAAGATCCGAAGGCGTTCAAGCTGATCGGCAAGGCTACGAAGCGGCTGGACACTCCGGAAAAAATCAACGGCAAAGCGGTGTTTGGGATCGACGTTAAGAATCCGGGGATGCTTACCGCGGTGGTTGCGCGCGCTCCGGTTTTTGGCGCGAAGGTGAAGAGTTTTGACGACTCGCATGCGCGCAGCATGCCAGGGGTGCGCAAGATTGTTGCGGTGCCTTCCGGTGTGGCCGTAGTGGCGGACACATTCTGGCAGGCGAAGGTGGCACGGGATGCGGTTCGCATCGATTGGGATGAAGGCGAGATGAGTACCTTCAGCACAACCCAGATGATGCAGCAGTTTCGGGAACAGGCGAAGACGCCCGGTAAGAGTGTACGCACGGTCGGCGATCCCGATGCCGGGCTCGCAAAGGCGGCGCAAAAGATCGAGGCGGTTTACGAGGTGCCTTACCTTTCGCATCTGATGATGGAGCCGTTGAATTGTGCGGTGGATCTGCGCGCGGACTCCTGCGAAATCTGGACGGGGACACAGTTTCAGACGGTGGATCGTGCGGCTGCGGCGAAGGTTGCGGGGCTGCCCAATGAAAAGGTGCAAATCCATACGACGTTCCTGGGCGGCGGATTTGGGCGGCGGGCTACTCCGCAGTCGGACTTTGTGGTGGAAGCGGTGCACGTCGCTAAGGCTGCGGGAGCTCCGGTCAAAGTGGTGTGGACGCGCGAAGACGACATGCAGGGTGGATGGTATCGTCCGGCATTCTTGCATGCGATTGTCGGTGGCGTTGACGCGAACGGTAATGCGGTTAGCTGGCGGTCGCGGCTGGTCGGGCAGTCCATCATGGCGGGAACGATGTTCGAGGCCATGATGATGAAGGGGAAGAATTACGATCCGGCATCGGTTGAGGGAGTTGACGATCTTCCTTATGAGATTCCGAACCTGGCTGTGGAATCTCATGATGCCAAGAACGGCGTGCCGGTTCAGTGGTGGCGCTCGGTTGGACATTCGCACACGGGCTTCGCAACGGAGTGTTTCGTTGACGAGCTGGCGGCTCTTGGGCATAAAGATCCTTACGAGTTCCGGCGTGGGCTGCTTACGAAGCATCCTCGACACCTGGGGGTGCTGGATCTGGCGGCGCAGAAAGCGGGATGGGGAAAGCCGTTGCCGAAAGGGCGCGGGCGTGGGATTGCTGTCCACTTTGCATTTGAGAGTTACAACGCGCAGGTTGCGGAGGCGTCGGTTACGGATGGGAAGATTCGCGTGCATCGGATTGTGAGCGTGGTGGATTGCGGGCGGTATGTGAATCCGGGGATCATCGCGGCGCAGCTGGAGGGGGGCGCGATTTTTGCGGCGTCGGCTGCGCTCCATCAGGAGCTGACGTTCGAGAAAGGCCGGCTGCAGCAGACAAATTTCCATACTTTCCCGGTGATGCGGATGAACGAGTGTCCGGAAATTGAGACACATATTGTGGAAAGCAATGCGAAGTCGGGCGGCATTGGAGAGCCAGGCGTGCCCTGTACCGCGCCGGCGATTGCGAATGCGGTGTTCGCGGTGACTGGGAAGCGGATCCGCAAGCTGCCGATGCGTATGACGGAGGCGGTATGAAGCGCTCAGTGACGTCATTACTTTTTGCTGCTGGTGTTGCGGCGGTGATTTTCGCGGGGACGATGTCGATTTCATTGCCGGTCGGCGCTGCGGAGAAATCGGGTGGTGCGTCGGCTGCTGCTCGTGATTCGGCGAAGAGCGATGGAGCTCTTTTTGTCGAGTTCGTGTCGGTGTTGCGGCATCCTCGCTGCATGAATTGCCATTCGCACGGAGATTTTCCTCGACAGGGAGATGATGGTCATCCGCATACGATGAATGTGCGTCGTGGGCCGGAGGGGCATGGGGTGACGGCTGAAAAATGCACTACGTGCCATCAGGACCATAATCTGGCGGGGGCGCATATGCCGCCGGGGGCGCCGAATTGGGGGCTTCCGCCGCCAAACATGCCGATGATCTGGGAGGGGCTCAGCGATGGGCAGATTTGCCAGTCTATTAAGGATCCGAAGCAGAATAAGAACCGCAATCTCGATCAACTGGTCGAGCACCTGACGGAAGATAAGCTGGTGATGTGGGGATGGAATCCTGGGAAGGGCCGGACGCCGGTTCCGATGGCGCACGATGAATTTTCTGCGAAGGTGAAACAGTGGCAGGTGGCGGGAGCGCCGTGCCCGGCGGAGAGCGGCAAGAAGGCGGAAACGGGCACCATCCCTTAGGGGGGCAATATGGCGGCGGCCGGAAGTGAAGAAACAGAAAAGACGTTGCTTCGACACTGGCGAGCTTTTGGGGCGGGCGATGTCGAGGCGATTATTGCTGACTATGCCGAGGATGCGGTGCTCATCACGCCAGATGGTCTATTGAAGGGCCGTGCGGAGATACGGTCACTGTTCACGAAAATCTTTGTGAGTATGTTTCCACCCAAGTCGACGTCGCTTAGCCTTGCCAAGCAAATTGTTGAGGGAGAACTTGCATACATCCTGTGGTCGGGAAGTTCATCGTTGTACAGCGCCGCGTTCGCTACGGATACCTTAGTGATACGCGGCGGAAAGATCGTCGCACAAACGTTTGCGGCTCAGCTGAATAAGAAATAGGTAGTCTTACTGCTTCTCTCTCTTCTTCAAGTCTTCCGGCTGATCCAGCTTTTTCTGTACTTCTTTCCCGTCCGCCTTCCATGCGGACGCGTTCGCGGGGGCTGACGGATTTACGCCGAAGTCCCAGACGTAGAGATTCATCCCCTCGCTGCCCAGCATCTCGGCAATGGCATATTCACCGGTTGGCAGTGGCTCTTTCGGAGACAGCTTGACCCACCCACCGCTGAGTTGCTGCACGGTTGTGGGTACGAATCTTTCGTCGGCTTTGACTTTGCCGTACGGCGCGATCTTGATGCCGCCGGCGATGCGCTTGCCGTTCTTGATTTCCGCTCGAATGATTTTGAAACGCTCGACAGGCGATGCTTCGCCTTTCGCGGGAGCGGTGCTGCCCGTCGCACCCTGCGTATCAATGTTCACGTAGATGGCGGGCATGCCAGTATGAGACTGGATCCTGGCGCGAACGCCAGGCAGTTCGATGGTCTGCTTGGCGCTCGCGAGCGGATTGATCGCCGCCCGCAAGATGTTCTTTTTTGTGTTCTGGCTCAGTTCACCGCCGGACTGCTGGAGTTCATCCAGTTGGGCCTGGTTCAGGAAAGTATCGAGCAGGAATACGCCACCTTCTTCCGGCAGACGCAGGCCGGGCGCGACATGAGGGGATCGTGCCTCTTCGGCTTTTTGTTCGGCTTCGAGTTCCTTGTCGAGTTGAACAGCTTCAGGCGAGGGAGCGCCCTGCAAGCGGCCTTGTTCGTACTTATCGGTAGCGTCCCAATCGATGAGGTTCTTGGGAATTTCTTCCCACTCGCCGCGCTCGGCGCTGTAGTAGCGGACGCGGTCTCCCTTGATTTCGTATTTTGCGGCGAGCTGGTAGGAGCCATCTTTGAGGATGAGGCGCTTGGCGAGATTTTGGGCGGCGGCAGGCCCGGAAAATACGGCCAAACTTAGCCCCAGGACCAATGCCATGCTTAAGCGGAGTGGGACCTGTGCTGCCACGGTACGCGATTATATTTCGCCGTCAAATGATTAGATGCTATTTTCACCGGCGAAAGCGCTCACTTTGAGTCACTCCCGAAGTCTATTTTGAGAGGTGAGGCTCGTACATGCAAAAACTAAACGTCACGCGGCGCCTTCATGCTGGGCTCATGGTTGTACTGTTCTGTGTCCCGATCTCCTTCGCGGCTGGCTCCAAGGGCGAGGAGAGCCGACTCACGGCGGCAGACGACAAGGCAATCAGAGCAACGATTGAAGCGTATCGAGCCGCCTGGCTGGCGAACGACGCGAAAGCAGTGCTGCGTACTTTTACGGACGACGCCGTGCTCCAGCCCGCCCACGGATCCCCCGCGGTGGTTTCGATTGATGCCATCGAGAAGTACTGGTTCACGCCGGGCGGACCGCCGACAACGATTACGGAATTGAACATCACGGTCGATCAGGTTGGTGGCAATGGGGCACTCGCCTTCGCGCGCGGGTTGGACGGCGTCGCGTGGACAGTGACCGATGGTGCTGTCCAGCGCCGCCATTTTCATCCTGGCACTTACCTAAACGTCATGAAGAAGCTACCTGACGGCTCATGGCGAATCCAAGTACACATGTGGGACGACGGACCTGAGCACGTTGAATGAGAGCAATCTATCCCGTATTGTGCAATCCGGCGGCGATGCCGTTCATGGTGGCCCCGATGGCGTAGTCGAGAGACGAATCTTTTTCGCCTGCGCGCTTGCGGCGGAGCAGGTCGACCTGAATCAGGCTGAGTGGATCGACGTAGGGGTTGCGCAGGCGCACGGATCGGGATAGTACCGGATTGTTCTCCAATAATTCTCTTTGGGCGGTGACGTCGAGAATTAGCCGGCTGCTGCGCTCGAACTCCTCATGCAACATCTGGAAGATTCGGTTTCGGAGCGCTTCGTTGGAAACCAAATCTGCGTAATGCCGAGCGATGCCGAAGTCAGCTTTCGCCATGGCGATTTCCACGCTGCGTATCAGACTTGAGAACAGAGGAAAGCCCTGCATCATTTCTTGGAGGAGTTGCGCGTGTCCGGCGCTGCGCTTGGTGAAACGTTCGAGGGCGTGTCCAACTCCGAACCAGGCGGGGACGGCATGGCGGCTTTGCATCCAGCCAAATACCCAGGGGATGGCGCGCAGATCGTCGAGGCTGCGATTGGCGGTGCGACGGGCGGGGCGCGATCCGATGCGGGCGTGCTCCAGTTCATTCACGGGGGTAGCCTGCTCGAAATATTCGAGGACCTCAGAATTTTCAGCAATGTGCTTACGATAGAAGGCAAAGGCGTCAGCGGACATTACTTCGAGAGCGTCGTGCCAGCGCTGCTTGGCTTCGGACGCGGCTTGTGTAGGCAGGGTGACCGCTTCGACGCAGGCCGCGATCATGATTTCCAGGTTCCACTCCGCGAGCACGGGATCGGCGTATTTCCAGCTCAAAACCTCGCCTTGCTCGGTGATGCGGATCGCGCCGGAGAAGTCGCCGGCCGGTTGGGCTAGGATGGCGGCGTGGGTAGGACCTCCGCCGCGGCCGACGGTGCCGCCGCGTCCGTGGAAGATTCGCAGATTGACTCCGCACTCGCGGGCTGCTACGTGCAGTTGATGTTGCGCTTTGTGCAATTCCCATGTGCTGGTGAACATGCCTCCATCTTTGTTGGAGTCGGAGTAACCGAGCATGACTTCGTGGGTGCGTCCCCAGGAGTCGAGGAGCTTTCGGAATTCGGAGTCGGTCCAGACGCGGCGCATGACTGCTGGGGAGGAGCGCAGTGCTTCGATCGATTCGAAGAGCGGCACCGGCATCAGGCCGGGGTCGGTTTTGCTGGCTGCAAGCGCTACGCCACCGAGGGCGGCCATTTGGACCACTGCAAAGATGTCATGCTCGGATTGCGTGTTGCTGATGACGAAATTGCGGATGGCCTTTGGGGAGTGCGTCTTTTTTATTTGCGCGATGGCGCGAAACGTGTCGATGAGCTCCGCGGATTTTGAGGAGAGTTCTTGCTGCACGCGGGTTGTTCCGGCGGATCGCCTTCCTGTCGATGCCAGTTCGGTGAGAGCATCGGAGAGGACTCGCGAGTTCGGACCTTCCTTAGTAAGGGTGAAACAAGTTTGGCGAGACGCTGGCCGTGATTAGCGTTCAGGCTGTCGCGCATGATTTCGAGGTCTTCTTCAAATTGCTGCGATGATTTGTAGGCGTGTTCGTGTTTGGACGACTTGCGGCTGAAGCGCAGACGAGCGATCAGGAACTCAAGGTAGGCGCGGTAGACTTCGGCGGCGGTGATCTGTTTCCAGCGGGAATATTTTTCGCCGAGTTGCTTCTCATATTTGCGGATGCGCTGATGAAGGGCGTCTGAAACGGCGATGCGGCGCGTCGACATGCTGAGTTGACCGATCAGGCGGGTGGTTTCGGCGATGTAGTGGTCGATCACTACGTGACGAGCCTGATCGACGGCGTCCCGAGTGGAGTCGGCGGTGACGAAAGGGTTGCCGTCGCGGTCGCCGCCGATCCAGGAGCCGAAGGAGAGAAGTTCGGGGATGTCGGCGTCGGTTTTGTAAACCGCGTGCAGAGATTCCTGCAGTTCGGCGAAGAGGCGCGGAAGGGCTTCGAAGAGAGACATAGGAAAGTAATCGAGTCCCATGTGGATTTCGTCCCGGACGGTGGGCTTGTTGAGTCGGACTTCGTCGGTCTGCCATAGGGCGGTGATCTCGGCAAGAATCTGGGATTCGTACTCGCGAGCCTCGGAGTCGGAGAGCGGTAGCTGATCGAGTTGCGCGAGATTTCCGGCGATGCGGCGGCGTTTCAGGCGGATGGTGTGGCGCGTGATCTCGGTCGGATGTGCGGTGAAAACGGGCGTGACGTGGACTTTACCTAGCGATTCGTGGATTGTCTCGGGCGTAATCCCTGCGGCTCGCAGGCGAACGAGCGTACCTTGAAACGAACCAGCCAGGCGGGTTTTTCCGCTCTGAAGATGGGCGGCGCGTCGCCGGCGCTGGCGATGATTGGTCTCGGCGAGGTTGGTCAGTTCGAAATAAATGGCGAAGGCCTTGGTGACGCGGTAGGCGTCGTCGACCGGAAGGGCGCTGATTATTTCTCGGGCGCGGGTAATGAGGCTGGCGTCGGGTTCGATGTGCGGGGTTGCGTCGGGCAGAGACTGCTCACGGTGTTGGATCAGCAACTTCCGCAACTCCTCGACGACATTGAAGAATGCTTCGCCTTCCTGCTCGACCAGTACTCGTCCGAGAAGTATGCCCAGCGAGCGGACGTCGCGGCGCAGAGGGAGTTCTTTCGCCGGGTCGGAGGTATCGGCCGTGAGTTCGGCGAGCCGGGAAGCTTGTGGGCCGTCGCTCCAGAGAGGGTGGTCTGCCATGGGATATTCTAGCGGAAGGGGCTAGAGGGAACATTGCGGGGGACCCTTCTAATCATCGAACAGGACGGACTCTTCGAATATGATGGCGCCCTCTATGAGGGCTAACGGATTTCTGTGCTCCATCGTCGGAACGCTCTGCTTGATTTCTTTGCTACTTCTCGTAGCGTGCGAGAACGAAACGCAAGTTCACTCTGATCGCCCTCGGCTTGTTACAAATGTCGTGATGAAGGATGTCACGTTTCGGAGCGCATCGCTCAACCGAAACATGCAGTACCGCCTTGTATTACCGGCAAGTATCAGTGTCGGGACCAAACTGCCGGTTGTTTATCTGCTGCACGGTGGCGGAGGCGGTTTTCGGGATTGGTCGAACTATTCGGATGTCGCACGCTTTGCCGAGCACGGGCTCATTTTGGTGATGCCGGAGGGCGACGAATCGTATTACACAAATTCTGTTTCGCGGCCACAGGACCGCTATGAGGACTATATCGTCAATGATCTTGTCGCGGACGTCGAGGGCCGCTTTCCGGCGTCTTCTGATCGTGCGAACCGAGCAATCATCGGAGTCTCCATGGGAGGCTTCGGAGCAGTCAAACTAGCTCTCTCGCATCCGCAACTATTTGTGTTCGCGGGTGGACTTAGTTCCGCCGTCGATGTCCCGAGCCGCCCGTTCTCGATCAAGCGGGTTTCGCAATGGAGTCATCACAAATCTATTTTTGGACCTTGGAAAAGCGAGGCGAGGCGGAACAACGATCCATTCGTTCTCGCGAGGTCAGTCGATCCCTCGAAAATTCCTTATCTGTTTCTCACTTGCGGTCAGCAAGAAGGCTTGCTGCCCTCAAACCAACAACTCGCGGCCTTGCTACAGGCACGGCATTTTAATTCTGAATTTCATGCGGTTGCTGGCGGGCACAATTGGAATCAGTGGAACGGCCAGCTAGCGGCATGCTTCGAAAGTCTTTTGAAGCACATCGGCCGGAAAAGCTAGACGCAAATTGCATCCTGATTTTCCACATTCCCATCAGGCAGGTTCTCTGGCATAATTGATCGTGCACCCCAACCTGCACAATTTTCCAATCAAAATCAGAGCGAGGAACAGATGTCGGCAAAGTACATCTTTGTGACGGGCGGTGTTGTGTCGTCTTTGGGTAAGGGATTGGCGGCGGCTTCGATCGGGTGCCTGCTGGAAAGCCGCGGGCTCAAAGTTAACCTGATGAAGTTCGATCCGTACCTGAATGTTGATCCGGGGACGATGTCGCCGTTTCAGCATGGCGAAGTTTTTGTCACGGATGACGGCGCTGAGACCGACCTCGATCTCGGGCACTACGAGCGCTTCACGCACGCGAAACTTTCTCGCGACAACAATTGGACTACCGGACGTATCTACGAGCAGATCATCGCCAAGGAGCGGCGCGGTGATTACCTCGGGAAGACGGTGCAGGTGATTCCGCACGTCACTAACGAAATCAAAGCGGCGATGAAGAAGGTCGCGCAGGATGTGGACGTCTGCATCATCGAGATTGGCGGAACGGTGGGTGACATTGAGTCGCTTCCATTTATTGAAGCGATCCGGCAGATGCGGCAGGAACTGGGGCGCGAGCACACTTTGTTTGTGCATGTGACGCTGGTCCCGTTTATCGCCGCAGCGCAGGAACTTAAGACCAAGCCTACGCAGCACTCGGTAAAGGAATTGCTCAGTGTGGGAATTCAGCCGGACATCCTGCTGTGCCGGACTGATCGATTTCTGTCGAAGGACATCAAGGGGAAGATTGCGCTGTTCTGTAACGTGGAAGAAGAGGCGGTGATCACGGCAAAAGACGTTGCTTCTGTCTATGAGGTGCCTTTGAATTTCGCGCACGAGGGCGTGGACACATTGGCTTTACGGTATTTGCATATTCAGGCTAAGGATCGCGATTTGTCGCACTGGGAAAATCTGGTGCATCGGGTTTACAACCCCAAGGATGTGGTTCGGATTGGGATTGTCGGGAAGTATGTCGAGTATGAGGATTCTTACAAATCGCTGAAAGAAGCGCTGGTGCACGGATCGCTGGCGCACAATCTGAAACTTGAATTGAACTGGGTCGAAGCCGAGGGGCTCGCGACCGCGGACCAGGCTGACAAGAGTTACGAAGCGCAGCTTGAGGGGTACGACGGAATCCTGGTACCGGGCGGCTTTGGCAAGCGGGGAATCGAGGGAATGCTGAAGGCGATTCAGTATGCGCGCGAGAAGCAGGTGCCGTATTTCGGAATTTGCCTGGGGATGCAGACCGCTTGCATTGAGTTTGCACGCAATGTTTGCGGGCTGGCGGATGCTAATTCCAGCGAGTTCGATCAGGCTACTCCGCATCGGGTGATTTACAAGCTGCGGGAGTTGCGGGGCGTGGAGGAACTGGGTGGGACGATGCGGCTCGGGGCTTGGCCATGCAAGATCGAGCCTGATACGCTGGCGTTCAAAATTTATGGACAAACGGAGATCAGTGAGCGGCATCGGCACCGGTATGAGTTCAATCGCGAGTACGAAGAGACGATGGTAGCGGCCGGGCTGAAGATTTCTGGGTCGACTCCGGACGGGACTTACGTGGAGATGGTGGAGATTCCGGGGCATCCGCATTTTATCGGGTGCCAGTTTCATCCTGAGTTCAAGTCGAAGCCGCTGGAGCCGCATCCGCTGTTCAAGGCGTTTATCGGAGCGGCTTACGAGCACGGGCAGAAGCGCAAGACAGAAAAAGAAGCGGCTGAGGTCGAGATGTTCCTGCGGCCGGAGAAAGTGGGACGACGGTAGATTCACCGCCGCCGAGAAATGCAGTTCTTGGAATGTGCTCGGATGCGGCATTGCTCTTCTCTGCGTCTCGGCGGTGAAAGACTTTGACGACCTCCTTCCAAATCGACAACGTTCGGATTGGATCAGGCGACCTTTTTCTGATCGCCGGTCCGTGCGTGATTGAGAGCGAGAAGCATGCGCTTTTCATGGCGGAAGTGATCAAGGGCGTAGTGCGCTCATTGAATTTTCCATTCATTTTCAAGGCGTCGTACGACAAGGCAAATCGCACGTCCGTTCGAAGTTTTCGCGGACCTGGGCTGAAAGAAGGTTTGCGGATTCTAAAGAAAGTGAAAGATGAAATTCATATTCCGGTGCTAACGGACGTACACCAGGCCAGCGATGTGGCTGCGGTGGCCGAGGTTGCTGATGTGCTGCAGATTCCGGCTTTTCTCTGCCGGCAGACGGATCTGGTGGTAGCCGCGGCGCTCACGGGACGTCCGGTGAATATCAAAAAAGGTCAGTTCGTTTCGCCCTGGGATATGAAACATGCGGTTGAAAAATGCCGCGATGCGGGGAACAGCCAGGTGTTCGTGACGGAGCGCGGCTCAAGCTTTGGATACAACAACCTTGTCGTGGACATGCGGTCGCTGGCGATCATGCGGAAATTTGCACCGGTCGTTTTTGATGCGACGCACTCGGTGCAACTGCCGTCGGCTTCGCATGGAAATGATGGCGAGCCGGCGACCAGCGGAGGCCAACCAGAATTTATCCCGCTGCTTTCTCGGGCCGCAGTGGCGGCAGGAGTGGATGGAGTATTCATGGAAGTCCACGACAATCCGAAAGAAGCGAAGAGTGATGGCGCGAACGCGCTCGATTCGCGTAACCTGCGAGCGGTGTTGAAGGAATTGCTTGCAGTGCGCAAAGCGATCGAGACGGCACGGGCGACGACGTAGCTGAAAGAGGCTGTACCGCCGCCGTTGGTTGTCTGCATCGCTGCAGTGAATCGGCGCTGCGATAGTGCAAGGTTCCTACATTAGTAGGAGGGGCCCGCGACCACGAACTGAGTTCCGAAATGGAATGCTGCGTTATGAGAAATCCGCTTTTGGGTGGCGCAGCGGTTTACCGCTGCGATAGAGTCGCAAGATCG
>QIAJ01000048.1 GCA_003225495.1 Acidobacteriota bacterium | reverse complement strand
CCCGACGCCAACACCACAGCAATTCTGGAACTGAACAGGCTGATGTATGGATCGAGCGACGTATTCACAACCATCTTGCCCTTGCGAGATGGTATTTCGGTTTGCGTAAAGAAGTGATTTGAAATCTTTACGGGGATTGTTTTTTGCTGCACGTTGCGAAACCTCCGCGATCTTAGCGGTTAAAGCCTTCTTTCGGCCACGCCCTCAATCCGCGTGATGCTAGAATGATTGCTTTTCATCCCTCCTTAGAAGGCCATATTTTGCCCGTCGAACTCATCCCCGAGACACTAACGCGTACCCAAACCGTTCCCAAACGTGACAACCAAACAGACGTTCTGATCGTCGGCGCCGGTCCAACCGGCTTAGCATGCGCCATTGAAGCGCAGAAGGCTGGCTTCAAGGCGCTCATTCTCGACAAGGGCTGCCTCGTCAATTCGATTTTCCACTATCCGACCAACATGACCTTCTTCACAACGCCGGAACTCCTGGAGATTGGCGACATCCCCTTCACGAGTTCTCTCGTCAAGCCCACCCGCCAGGAAGCTCTTGAGTACTACCGCCGAGCCGCACAGCACTACGATTTGCAGATCTACCAGTACCACTGGGTGAAGACCATCAATGGCGAAGACGGAAGTTTTCACGTTGCCTCCACCGATCGCCAGGGACACATCCATGACTGCAGCGCCCGAAAGATTATTGTCGCGACCGGCTATTACGATCTCCCAAATGCAATCAGCGTGCCCGGCGAAGATCTGCCCAAAGTCTTCCACTACTATCGCGAGCCGCACCCATACTTCGACAACGACGTGATTGTGGTTGGCGGCAAGAACTCGGCTGCCGAAGCCGCGCTCGACCTCTGGCGGCATGGGGCTCGGGTGACGCTCGTCCATCGCGGGGCCCAGATCCATGCGAACGTGAAATATTGGGTGCGCCCGGACGTCGAGAACCGCATCAAGTCCGGTGAAATTATTGCCTACTTCAACAGTTCGATCCTGGAAATTGGCCCCGACTTTGTCGTGCTGGACACTCCGAAAGGGTCGCAGCGCCTGGAGAACGACTTCGTCTTCGCTCTTACCGGATACCACCCCGACTTCGACTTTCTCACCAGCATCAGGATCGAGCTTTCGACTGATCAGTACCGCCCGGTCTGCGATCCAGTGACGCTCGAAAGCAACATCCCAGGCATCTACGTCGCAGGAGTGATCGTGGCCGGCTCACGTACCAGCGAAATATTTATCGAAAACGGCCGCTTCCACGGCAAACAAATCGCGGCCCACCTGCGGCAAACATTAAGGCCGGGCGCAACTGGCCCGGTTAGTCTGGGCCGGGACTAAGACAGCGACTCCATGCCCCCGCGGAAGCGCCTGCGAAGTCGCTTTGATCCGATTGGTCTCGAGTTGGTCCCCTAATTGCTCCATTTCCATGCGAAGGGCGGAATCGCTTCCAAGTTTCGTCGCGTCTTCGCACCTGCTTTATACTGGGGAAGATGCCGGATACTGCCGACAAGACGTTCTACCTCGAAACCTTCGGCTGCCAGATGAATGTGCACGACTCCGAAAAGGTGGTCGGCACCCTCATGCAGCAGGGATATCGCCAGGTCCAGACCGTCGAGGAGGCCGGACTCGTCCTCTACAACACCTGCTCCATACGCGATAAGGCTGAGCAGAAAGTGTTCAACCGGCTCTCCGACTACAAGAAGTACAAAGCACAAGGCAAGATTTTCGGCGTTCTCGGATGTGTCGCTCAGCAAGAAGGCAAGAGGATCTTCGAGCGGGCACCGTACGTTTCACTGGTTGCCGGTTCGGCGTCCTATCGAAATCTGCCGGCAATGCTGGTCCAGATTGAGGCAGGGAACCGCGCCACCGGTCTCGACGACCGCGAAACCGAAGACTGCTTCGAGACCGAGTACACCGCCCGCACCAACCCTCATCGCGGATACATCACCATCATCGAGGGCTGTGACAAGTTCTGCGCCTATTGCGTCGTCCCCTTCACGCGCGGAAAAGAGCGCAGCCGGACATCAGCGTCAGTTCTCGCGGAAGCGCGCCAGCTCTCGAACCTCGGATACACGGAGATCCAGCTCCTCGGGCAAAACGTGAACTCTTACCGTGATCCAGATGGAAAGAGAAGCTTTGCAGAGTTGTTGACTGCCGTCGGTGAAATCCATGGCATCCAGCGGGTACGATTTACGACTTCTCATCCGAGAGATTTCGGGAGAGACATTGTCGATGCGATCGAATCTTCTCCGGTGCTCTGCGATCACGTTCATCTTCCGATCCAGAGCGGCTCCGATCGCGTGCTCGACGCCATGCAGCGTCTCTACACCCGTGACGAATACTTGGAACGCATCTCATGGATTCAGTCCGCCAAGCGCGACATCTCCATCACCACCGACCTGATCGTCGGCTTTCCCGGCGAAACCGAGCGCGAGTTCGAGGAGACACTTTCACTGCTTGACCTCATAGGCTACGACAGCGCATTCACGTTCAAATATTCGCCGCGGCCGAACACTCCGGCCCTGCGCCTGGACGATGCCATCCCCGACGAAGAGAAAAGCCGTCGTTTGGCAGTGCTGAACGAGAAACAGCGATCGATCCAGACGCATCGTAATAAGAGGCACCTCGGGCAAAGCACAAAGGTGATGGTGGAAGGGAAGAACCCGTCGCGGGGCCAGTGGATCGGACGGACTTCGCAGATCAAAGTGCTGAACTTCACCGCGCCCGACGGCGCGGAACTGAAGACCGGAAGCTACGTGGATGTGCGCGTCACTACGAGCTTCCCAAATAGTCTGGTAGGGGAGATGGTGGAAACCGGTGGATAGTGGTCGGTGGTAGTACCGCAAGGCGAATCGCGAGAGCGCAAATCCAGCCACTAAAGCCACTGATTTTCGAGGTTCGTTATGGAAGTTGAAATGAAAATTCGAGGCCTCATGGTGGACCCAGTCACCAACACGCCCATCGTGCTTCTAAAAGACATCGGCAGTGACACGGTGCTCCCGATCTGGGTTGGGGTGTACGAGGCCAATGCTATCGCGCTCGAAATCGAGAAGGTCACAACGCCGCGTCCCATGACACACGACCTTATCAAGAATGTTTTGACCGGACTGGATGCGCTTGTTCATAAAGTAGTAGTCACCGAACTGAAGGACGATACTTTCTTCGCCGTCATTTGGTTGGAAAAAGAAGGCCGCGTGGTGAGCATCGATTCCCGTCCGTCCGACGCGCTGGCCCTGGCACTGCGTATGGACTGTCCGATTTTCGTCGAAGAGCAGGTACTGAAGACATCAAAGCAGGCCAGCAATCTCTCAGAACGTGCCACCGCTGACGAACTGCGCAAACTTCTCGAAGGCCTCAGCGATGACGACCTTGGCAAGTACAAGATGTGAATGGCTTAGCCGTCATCGAAATCCCGAATTTCATGACAAACAACGGTGTCCTGACGTGCTTCTCCTTGATCTTCTGCTCGGGCCTCGCGGCCCAGACGAAACCCTTGCCGCGCACATTTTCCGCCACTAACGTTTCTTCGATTGCTCTTACTGAAACCAGCCGGCAAAGCATCGCCTCCGAAGTGGGCGGCGCTTTTATGTTTCCGGCGAAGTGCGATGGCGATGGCAACCTCTACATCCGCAAATACGCGACCGACCGTCCGTTGCTGGGTCCGACTGTAAAGATCGATTCAAAAGGCAAGCGCGTCTCCCTCTTTGACCCGGCATCTTTTTCGCAGGTGAAGCTCGATCGCGCCGACTCCTTCTCACCAGCGCCTGACGGCGGCTTCTATCAGATCGCAGCAGTCGGCATCGATCACCCACAGATCTACGTACTTCACTTTTCTCCGGACGGTTCTCCTTCTACGCCGATCCGCCTCGACGCCGACTTTCAGCCCTTCCAGTTTGCGGCGTTTGCCAATGGCAACTTGCTCGCCTCGGGCTTTCAACGTGATCCGCAAAAAAAAGACGATCCGGGACGATCTTTTACCGCTGTATTTTCCGCTGATGGACGTTTGCTAGCGCAACTCGCGCTGGAACCGCCGCCTTACTTTGCGCACGCCACGCAGCCAGCAGGGAAGTCCGGGGTCAGCGGCTCTCAAGCATCTCGGCCAACGCTGGACCTTTCCGATGCTGAGGCCGGGATCGATGGCAACATTTACGCTTTGCGCCGCTCGGCGCCAGCGCTGATTTATGTCATCTCGCCGGCGGGCACGGTTATCAAAACGCTGAATGCCAAATCGCATGTTCCCAGCCTCATGCCTAGCGCGTTTCATGTCTCCGCGAATCGCATCGCTATTGCATTTTGGGATGACAAAACTAAAAGCCAGACGATTGTAGTCACCGACGCCCAAAGCGGGCGCGGGATCGCAACCTATTCCGATGCCGGCACTCTCGGACCCTCGTTTGCCTGCTATTCCGCTGATGACGGCGTGTTTACATTCCTTCATTTGGGAGAAGGGAACACCTTTGAAGTAATTCGCGCGGAAGCGCACTGACCCATAATGGACTCGGCCGAACAGCTGCAACGCATTTATCTGGCAGGGTTCGAACTGCAAACCTTCGACCGTTATCCCAAATGCATCGGTGTTGTTCGCGACAATTGCGTTGCTCTCCTGGTGCCCGGCGTGGACGGTGTACAAATTCTGGGAACTCCCGGCTGGCGCATGGGAGAAGTTATGGGTGTACAGAGGGAAAAGGACGGCCGGCAGGTGTTCCAGTCAAAAAATGAGATTGTTGAAGCGACTCCGGAAAGACTCGCAGTCCTGCGACAGTTTCGGGATGACTTACACAAACTACTGCATTCGGCTGAGTGACGGCGAGGTCCTCATTTCTCCAACTGAGCCGTCATCCACTTCATCATGCTGGGAATCACGTCGTCCGATAGCTTGCCTTTCACGCTCAGCAAGTGATCTCCGCCCGCGATCTCGACGTAGTGCGCCGTGCCCGGGTGGGCGCGGTTGACCGTCTCCGAGATCGCTCGCGAGTCGGCATCGCTCATGATGGTGTCCGCCGTACCCCTTATCACCAGCACCGGCGCGCTGACCTTTTGCCAGGCTTCGCCGAGGTTCAACTCTTGCAACTGCTGGTAGAAAGCCGCCGGGCGACCGTATTGCCCATCAGGTGCGTCATACCAGATGGCCTTCCATTCCGGGTGCTGTGCCACGATGGTGCCGGGCGTCATGGCTCGAATCAAGTAGAGGTCGTAGAACTCCGTGAAGGCTTTTACTCCAGAATTGACGTCTCCCGAAGACTGGTCCGTGTTGTTCAGTCGTACCCGCTCTAGCTCGAGCATGTGCTCGTACCAAGTGCGGCCCCAGGAACTGGCTGCAATATAACCGCGCACTGGATGATGGCGGGGAACCAGCGGCGATGTTCCGCCTCCATTGCTGAGACCGATTACAAATATCTTGGCGGGATCGATAAAGTCATACTTGAGCATTTCATCGAATGTCGACTGATAGCCTGATAGTTCTGTTTTGAAATCCAGCTTGGTGCAGTCGCCCTGGCTTTCGCCTACCCCAGCCTTATCCACGCGTACCGTGGCATAGCCTGACTGTTCTACTAGGCGCCAGAAAATAGCTCCAAAACCGTCAGTTTCACCTTGGGCGTATTCCACCGAATCACAACTGAGCCAGCCCACAAAGAAGATCGCCGGAACCTTGCCAGCCGGCTTCTTGGGCCGGGTAACAAAAGTTCGCAATTTGTGTCCCGCGTTATCTTGAGCCCATCCGTAGAAGACTTCAGCATTCTGAAAGTGCTCATGCGGAGGTCCAGAGAGCGTTTGAGGAAATGACGGCGCGCATGGAATGACGGAGAGCAGGAAGCAGACTGTGAGCAGGCGAAAGGGCATTTGGCGTCCGACCCATCGATGAAGCAAAAGACGCTCCAGGTCAGCCGAACGTTAGCAGACCGAGGTTTGTCAACGCTCACGGTCAAGTATTGACATAATACCTGTTATCGGACGTTACGCATAAGGCGGGCGGATTGCTTCGCCCTTTGAACTAGGACGTTGCCTGGGTCGACTTGGAACTGAAAAGGGCGGGCAGTTCTCACCCGCCCTGCGGAGTTGATTTCACAGAAGGCCTCGTGCTGTCTCAAGGCAAGATCGGATTACCAGCCTTCCTGGTGATGAAAGTATTGTTAATACGGATGTTGTCGATCGTCGCAAGACCCACCCCTGCAGGAGCGTTGCCGTCCGGACTCGGCGTATCCGTCCCTTCGTCGAAGATGATCTCGATCGAAACTACCTGCGTCACACCGAAAAAGAAACCCACAGGAGCCGTGGTCTGGTCGAAAGTAACGCGCAACCAGTTTGCTGGATCCTGCGGTGAAGCAGATTTGGTTCCCCCATTGCAGCCAAAGAAAAAAGTGTGGCCCGTGTCGTCCGTTACGTTAAAGCGGGGGGCGCCTGCTCCGCAGTGCCCTCCCAGTCGGTAGTCGAAGCCGAGCGCACTCAGGGTTCCGGTTGTCCAACCCTCGATCGTGGCGCCCGCCGCCGAGCAATCCGATGTTGGGCCATTCTTGTTCAGCAACAAGCCTTGATGGGGAGTACCGCCCCCGGGGTTTGCAGTGCCGTTGTCCGGTAGTCCCGCGCCGTTCAGCCAGCTCGAAGTGATGATTCTATTTCCTGCCGGGAATGGATCGCATTGAGCTGCCGTTCCAACGAAGCTGAATGCCTTTGCTGAATAGGTTCCGGCAGCGGCGGCGCTGATGCTGAGAGCCGCAACCAAAGCGATCATTGCCATTCCGATCGCAGGCCCGTGTAACTTTGATCTGAAGGTCATGGATTTTATCTCCTAGTGAAAATGAGGTGTATCAACACTTAGCCCAGGATCTATTTACTTCCATCTTCGGATGGTGTCTCAAGGCCGGTAGGCGAGGTGGCTTGGGGAGCCCGTTTATCGTTCTTGAGGCGAGAAGAATCTACGCCCATCCAACGCAGGGAGCAATACGGGAAAACCACCACAAAACCTGAGTGCGCTATCCTACGGTTCGACGCGAAATTGTCGGGTCGACAGATTTGAAACTTTCAACTGGCGAACACAATTCCCGGGTGGAACAAAGTGCCCGCGATCCTGGTGGCAATCGCGATCAGGTCTCGCTGCCCGCAAAACACTTTGACCAACCGCTCACAAGATAGCTCCGGGAGGTTGACGGCTCGCCCGCTGCGAATCATTGCCGCACTTTCGTCGTTGGCGGTCACGCAAGGGAACTGCGGCAATAGTTTGCGGGGATGGATAGCCAAGGCGTCAGCACTTCCCTGCTCCGTGGTCGTTTGCAGGTCTTCCAGTGTGTGCGCCTCTTCGATTACGAATTCGGCGACGGCGGTGCGCCGCAATGATTTGAGGTGTGCGCCGCAGCCGATCTTCTGGCCAAGGTCGTGCGCCACCGATCGCATGTACGTGCCGGACGCCACTCGCGCTCGAAAACTACAGCTGCTGCCATCGACTCCAAGGATGTTGAACTCCTTGATCTCGACCTCGACCGGCTGAAGCGTCACTTCCTGTTTCCTGCGCGCCAGCTTATAGGCTCGAACTCCGGCAATCTTCTTGGCTGAATACGGGGGCGGCACCTGCTGAATATGCCCACGAAATTCGGAAGCCGCTCTCCGAAGTTGCTCTATATCGAGCGTGATTTCTTGCGGAAGGGTTGTAGCCTCGCCGTCAGCATCATATGTATCGGTCGCGAATCCGAAATGGATCACTCCTTCATAGCTCTTCTCGGACTGAAGATAAAACTGCGCCAAGCGAGTCAGGCTACCCGTGACGATCGGGAGCACTCCGGTAGCTGATGGGTCAAGCGTTCCCAGATGACCGACAGATTTCTGGCCGAGAATCCGACGCACGCGATTCACCACGTCATGCGACGTCAGCCCCGCCGGCTTGTCGATCACCAGAACACAATTGATGGGCATTGGTAATTTGTAACAGGTAGTTGATAATCTGAAAGCGACGCTGGCCTGCTGGCAGCTGGTTTCAAGCTACCTATTCCAAACTACCAGATTGCACCCTAAATGATTCCGCTTCGCGACGACCAGCCTAGCTTCTCAACGCCCTTCATCAATTATTTTCTGATCATATTGAATGTGGTGGTATTCCTGTGGGAACTTTCGATCAACATGGAGAGTAGTCGAGCCTTGACTGCCTTCATTGCCGAGTTTGGCATTGTCCCGCGGCATACCGTTGCGGTTCTGACTGGACAATCCTACGATGCTCCGGCGACGGCCATTCTGCCTTTTTTCACGTCAATGTTTTTACACGGCGGTTTCTGGCATGTTGCTGGAAATATGTTGTTCCTCTGGATCTTCGGCGATAACGTGGAAGACTACCTGGGCCACTTCCGGTACTTGCTGTTTTATCTTGGAAGCGGAATCGTTGCCGCCCTCTCGCAGATTGTTCTCAACCCGAATTCTTCGATTCCAACTGTGGGTGCAAGCGGCGCCATCGCAGGTGTGATGGGAGCCTACTTCATCCTGTACCCGAGAGCGCGAGTACTGGTATGGTTTCCCCCAATTTTCTTTTTCCACGTTGCGGCATGGTTCATGCTTGGATATTGGTTCCTGATTCAATTCCTCAGCGGTACCGCATCTTCGATCGCTGTGACATCCCAAACGACAGGTGGAATTGCGTTCTGGGCCCACGTGGGCGGGTTTGCCGCCGGAGTAATTGCGATAAAGCTTCTTTCTGAACGTCCCCAGCGGCACCGCTACGGTGCATGGTGAATCGAAGGTGGTACTCGAGGAAGCCGAGATACGGCGGCTACTGGCGCACCGGCGGAAGAATCTCAGGTTCCTCGGAATGCATCTTTTGCCGCGTTACGTACCACACGGCTGCGGTCCACGTCGGGAACAGATCTAAGCCCGGAATCAATTCTGCCCCGAGCGATGGCAGGAATGCCCAGTGCCATCCCAGGAGGCGAACCAGGACGAACCCCACTGCCAAATCGAGTACGGAATCTGCTGGAGATGCAACCCCCTCTGCAAACAAGGGAAAGCCCACAATTTGAATAGCATCCGCCGCCATCGCAACCATCCATGCCAGCCGATGTTCCGAAGACTTCAAAGATTTAAAAGTATCTATCCAGGTCATGTTACGAACCCATTTTCTTCAAAATTCCAGAAAATGAAAATACAAACTCGCCACGCTCTTTTTTGGATGCCGAATCCGGGCATTGTTGATCAACGAAATCGAGCGGCCCTGGCGAATTTTCGTACTTGCTTAAAGTTAGAGATGACCGCGAAGGCCGTGTTTTCGTTCGATGGGGTTTGTCGTCGCCGTCACCTTATGTGCCGTTCGGCCGCTGGCGGATCAGCGACAGAAACTCCGTCCGCGTCTCCTGCTCCTTGCGGAAGCACCCCAGCATCGACGAAGTGACTGCCGCGGAATGTTGCTTCTCGACGCCCCGCATCATCATGCAGAGATGCCGGGCTTCGATCACCACGCCAACTCCCTGCGGTTCGATAGTCTTCTGAATCGTTTCGGCAATCTGTGTGGTCAACCGCTCCTGGATCTGGAGCCGCCGCGAGAAAATCTCAATCAGCCGCGGAATCTTGCTGAGACCAATGACTTTTCCATTCGGAATATAAGCCACGTGTACCTTGCCGAAGAATGGCAGCATGTGGTGCTCACACAAGCTGAACATCTCTACATCCTTTACGATCACCATTTCGTCATACGTAACGGTGAACAGAGCCTTGCGCAGCAGAGCCTCGGGATCTTCCTTGTATCCCCGCGTGAGAAATTGATACGCCTTCTGGACTCGCTCCGGCGTGCGGACGAGTCCCTCGCGATCAGGATCCTCACCGAGGCGAACAAGCATCTCCCGCACGAGATCTTCATAACTGGCACTCGTCAAGCTGGTGGATTGGGTACTTGATTTCATAATTTGACGTTAGGACGGTCGGTTGTCATTAGAAGGACGGACTTCCAAACGACTACTGACTAGCGACCTTCTCCGCGATATTCGAACGAATTCTTCATCGTCTCTTCAATCCTTACTCTTTCCAGATGCGCCTTGTCGAAGCCGCGCTTCACGATTTCGTAGATCGCGATACATAAGTTCTCCGTTGTGGGCACCTGTTTCGCGAATTCTTGCACCACGTTCAAATTCTGATGATCGTACCGCTCGAGCACGTTCTGATGCACAAAACCGTCCAGATCTATCAAATTGCAGACCATGCCAGTGCGCTCATCCACCGGCCCGCTTACCGTGATCTCAATCATGTAGTTGTGTCCGTGCCCGTAAGGATTGTTGCATTTTCCATAGACAGCGGTGTTCTGCTCAGCCGACATTTCATCGCTGTGCAGCCGGTGCGAAGCCGAAAGCATATAACGCCTGGTCAGATGAGCTTTCATGCTTCTCCGTAGAAATCCACAAAGAGGTCCGGCGTCTCGTAAACTCGTACCCGATGCAATTGTGCCGCCTTCAACTTCGAAGCCAGCCGTTGCCAGATCGCAATCGCTACGTTCTCAGTCGTTGGAATCCGCTTTGCAAACTCCGGCACTTCCATATTGAGAAAACGATGATCGAACGCGTCCAGTACTTCCCTGTTCATGATTTCCTTTAACTGCTTCAAGTCCACTACAAATCCTGACTTCGGATCGACCGTGCCCTTTACGGTTACCTCCAGCGTGTAGTTGTGCCCATGCCCATGAGCGTTATTGCACTTGCCAAAGATGCGCGCATTCTCCTCCGGCGTGAACTCCGGATTGTGATAGTAGTGCGACGCCGAAAACTCAGCCTTGCGTGTCAGATAAACCATAAGTCAGTTGCCAATTGTCAGAAAGAACGCTTTTCGTTGCCCGCACCTCGGGGGGGGGGCGACCCTAGCGCGGCCCTTCAGTGGCGGGACTCGAGCGCTGGATCGATTCGAGTCCCGCAGGGATGACCGACCTCCATCGCTGACGCCAGCTCGGAATACACGCGTCCCTTCCACGAAACTTCACCCCTTCTATGCGCGCGCACAGATCGCATCAACAAATAACTTACAACCGGCGGCCCGAGCGCCGTAGCCATCAGCGACGTCCCGCTCCCACAATTCGCTCTTCGCACTCGCAAATACAAAGCAACGGCTGTAATCAACGAAGGCAGAGTCAACCACCACACGAATAACCCCACCGCCCGCCGCACCGGATGGGGAAACAGCAACGCCAGATTCTTCGTCCATCCCTCGCGCAGTTCGTTCCAATTGCGATACATCCGCGTACGCACTGCGTCGGCGCCATACCGAAAATAGACCCTGTACCCAGCTACTCGGAAGGCGCGCGCCAGTGCGACATCCTCCAGAATCCTGTCGGCCACCGCAGCGTGCCCGCCCACCGATTCGTACACATCCCGGCGAACCATAATGTACTGTCCGTTCGCCGCGACCACTCCTGAATTCTGATCCCGAACCTTCTCCGGCGGGTATTGCGATGCCAGCTCCGCGAAGATCACCGGCATTACGACTCTTTCCGCGAATGTCACCGCAATCTGCTCCGGCGAATACGACAACAACTCCGCACGATTTTCCTTCGCCTCGGCAAGTGCCCGAGCCAGCGACCCCGGCAGATGCAACGTGTCTGCATCCGTGAATAGCAACCACTCCCCGCGTGCTTCTTTAGCTCCGGCGACAACCGCATTGTTCTTTCCTCTCCAGCCTGCGGGTAGAGGCCCGGGAGAAATTACCTTCACGCCCCGAACGCTCGCCGCAAGCGCGCGCGTCCGGTCTGTCGAGCCGTCATCGACAACAATAATTTCAAACCCTACTCCCGTCTGTGCTACCAGCGATCGCAGACAATTCCCCAGGCAGACTTCTTCATTGCGCGCCGGCACGATGATCGAAACCTCTGGGTTAGCTGGAACCACAATATCCATAAGGATTTCCGCTATTATAGCGGGGTGAGAAGAACCCTTCTCTTTATTGGATTACTCGCCGCCCTGACTGGATGCTACAGCGGCAGCCGTCCACCGCGCATCGGCCAGAACGCTCCCGACTTCACCGTGCAGGATTCCGACCATCAACTCACGTTAAGCCAGTTTAAGGGTCAAGTGGTGGTGCTCAATTTCTGGGCCAGTTGGTGTGCGCCCTGCGTCGAGGAGATGCCTTCATTGATTCAGATGCAAGGCAAGCTTGCGAAGAATGGCGTAACCGTGGTGGGCGTCAGCATCGACGCCGATGAGGGCGCGTATCACAAGTTCCTGAAGGACTATGGCGTGAATTTCATCGCCGTCCGCGACGAAGCGCAGAAGAGCGCGCGCCTATATGGCACTCGTGGTTGGCCCGAAACCTACATCATCGATCGCACCGGCGTAATCCGCCGCAAATTCATCGGCCCCGTGAACTGGAACAGCGTCGAAATCACGGACTACCTCACCAAACTATGATTTCCGGGAACTGAAACCGGCGTCCAGACGCGTAGGGGCGATATGCGAAAGCCCGGCGCGGCAGTGTCGGGAACGGCTTAGTGGAAAGAATCGAGTCCCGAGGAGACGACATCCGACGGCGTGCTCATAACCGCGCACTTCTCAGCCGCAGCGAATTCGCAATTACCGAAACCGAACTGAAACTCATCGCAGCCGCCGCGAAGATCGGGCTGAGCAAAACTCCAAACACCGGATACAGCACCCCCGCCGCGATCGGCACACCCAGCGAATTGTAGATAAATGCAAAGAACAAATTCTGCCGGATATTCCTCATCGTTGCCTGACTCAACCTACGTGCCCGCAGAATTCCTTCAAGATCTCCTTTAAGGAGAGTAATGGCGGCGCTCTCCAATGCGATATCGGTGCCTGTACCCATCGCGATTCCGACATCCGCCTGCGCTAGCGCCGGAGCGTCGTTGATCCCATCACCGGCCATGGCAACAACTCGACCTTCTTTCTGCAGTGCGGCGACAATCTCCGACTTTTGCGCTGGCAGCACCTCTGCTCTGAAATCTTCGATGCCGACATTGCGTGCGATCTCTTGCGCTGTATTTTTATTGTCACCCGTCAGCATCACGAGATGGATTCCTTGCGCCTTTAAAGCACGCAACGCCCCACCAGCGTTCGCTTTAACCGGATCGGTGATCGCGATATTCCCGGCGTACTGCCCATCAATGGCCACATAAACTCGCGTCGCACCCGGCACGGTGCCGATGAAACCAATATTCTTGCGGCCAGTCCCAAACACGCCGAGATCGGTCATGAGCGCGTAGTTCCCTGCCGCCACTCGCTTTCCGATAGCCTCAGATTCTGCCTACTCGCCGATTCCACGATTGCCGCCGCCAATGGATGTTCACTAGCCCGTTCCACACTGGCGGCAAGCCGCAGCGCCTCGGCATCGCTATACGCCACGACTTTCGGCTTTCCCTCTGTCAGTGTCCCGGTTTTGTCGACGACGATCGTGTCCACCTTCTCCATCGTCTCCAGCGCTTCGGCATTCTTGATCAGCACTCCGGCATGCGCCCCGCGTCCGGTCCCAACCATGATCGCCATTGGTGTCGCCAGCCCCAGCGCGCACGGACACGCAATGATCAAGACCGCTACCGCGTTAACGATCGCATGAGCAAATCGCGGCTCAGGACCAAATATGGCCCACGCAAGAAAAGTCAGTACCGCAATCGCAATCACCACCGGAACAAACCATTTCGCCACCCGGTCCGCCAGCCGCTGAATCGGCGCGCGCGTACGCTGGGCCTGACTCACCAGCTGGACGATCTGCGCCAGCATCGTCTCGCTGCCCACCCGCTCTGCGCGCATCACCAGCGATCCATGACCATTCACCGTCGCGCCGATCAATCGCGAGCCAGCTGTCTTCTCCGCCGGAATCGACTCGCCTGTAATCATCGATTCGTCCACAACGCTCGATCCTTCGAGCACTATGCCGTCAACCGGAACTTTTTCGCCCGGTCGCACACGTAGCTTGTCGCGGGCCCTCACCTGCTCGAGCGCAACATCCCCCTCCGATCCATCCTCTCCAATCACCCGCGCCATCTTCGGACTCAAATCCAAAAGCGCCCGGATGGCGCTCGAAGTCTGGCTGCGTGCTCGCAACTCCAACACCTGACCCAGCAACACCAGCGTCACGATGGCCGCCGCCGCTTCGAAATACACATCGGGCCGGCCGCTCATGCTTCGAAACGACTCCGGAAAAATTCCCGGAAATAGCGTCGCCACCACGCTGTACAGGTACGCCACGCCCGTCCCCATTGCGATCAGCGTGAACATGTTGCTGGTGCGATTCACGACGGACGCCCATCCGCGCTCAAGAAATGGCCATCCACCCCACAGCACTACGGGCGTAGCTAGCAGAAACTCAAGCCATGGCAGCCTGTCGCCCCACACCGCCGACATGAAAGAATGCGGCGAAAGCATGCTGCCCATTGCAACAATCAGCAGCGGCGCGGTCAGGACAGTGCTGATCCACAGCCGCCGGGTCATATCCCGAAGCTCGGGATTCTCTTCTTCGCCCAGACTCACTGTGCGCGGCTCAAGCGCCATCCCGCAAATCGGACAGTTTCCTGGCGCAGTCCGAACAATCTCTGGATGCATCGGGCACGTCCACTCGGTCTTCGCGGCCGACAATACCGTTTCCGGCTCTAATGCCATCCCGCATCTCGGACACGGCCCCGGCCCTTCCTGCCTAACCTCTGCGCACATCGGACAAACGTATGCCCGTTCACCAATCTTCCCTGTTCCGTCGTCCTCTGTGGCGACGGGCGCGCTCGCCGGAGCTATTCCTGATATTCCTCCCAAAGACACCAGGCTCGGTGCCATGGGCTTGGGAGGCGCGGCAAGGATCTTGGCGGGATTGGCCTCGAACTTTGCAAGGCATCCGGCACAGCAGAAGAAGTACGGCTTGTCCTCGTGCTGAGTCTTGAACTTCGCAGTGGCGGGATCGACTTTCATTCCGCACACCGGGTCCACTGCGCTGACCGTTACCGATTTTTCTGTTTGAGAATGAGTGTGGTCCATTATTAACGTGCGCCACTTCGTCCTTGGCGGAATCGACCCCTTATTAGATACTCAAAGGGTAAGTGTGGGACCTCATTTTGCGAAGACACTCCAGGGGATAGCGTGCGCGAAGTCTATGGCATCCAGCGCATGCAATTCAACGAGAAGGACCACTCCGTGCGCGTTTTGTTCGACGCCTCTCGCCTGAACGAAGACTCCGTAGCCAGCTTGCTACGCCAAGCCGGCCTCGATCTGAAAGAGAAATTAATTCTGGCTTGATTAGGAAGAACTTGATTGGGAAGAAATATAGCCGGAGGTTGGACTTTGTTTTATCGACACTCCGCCCGCATCCGTTTCAGTCTCGATAAGGATGATTGGGGGAGGGCTGTCAGGAAACGAAGCGGGAGTGTTGATCCAACGAATCGGTATTGCAAAGGGGCACCCGGATCTACCTCTGGCCGAAGTGTTCTCCGAATGCCCCGTTGCGCGCCACTTCGTCTGTCTTGGGAGAAGCACCTCGGTTGCCATCTCTAACGTGTTGTTCTCACATAGCCGGGTGTTGGGCAGCCGGGTAGGTTTTGCGTATTGGGGGAAACTTTTACCGTTCTTTACAGTTCTTTGTCGCTCATACGACGGAATTCGACTCATTCAAAGACCTCTAATTTCATAGATTTGTCCTGAAGCCGAGCAGGCTGGCAACCTGTTTGTGAAAGCCGGAATTTGGCTGAAAATTATTCTCTCCGCTATAATCGAACGCGTATTCCGTGTCACTACGCGCCCTTAGCTCAGCTGGATAGAGCGTCTGGCTACGAACCAGAAGGTCGGGAGTTCGAATCTCTCAGGGCGCACCACTTAAAATCCGTTCCAGGTAGCTTTTACGCTCTCCGCTGAGTTCGCCAAAACGTCACTTCGTGGTGCGCGATAGCCCTATCAAATCCCATCTCCTGCCTGGCTCATTCCTGACGAGAGTGGAACGACTTCACAAACTGACGCAAGCAGTCTTCCGCTTGGCCGAGCGACAACTCGCTGCAACTTCTTCATGGAGTCGCCGGTAAAGTTCCACACGTCCCGCGTCGTGCTGCATAAATGCGGCGGGGCGTTACGGTGTAAAAAGCGCATTTGCAACAATGCAGCCGGAAGTTCAGGAAGGTCGATCCGCAGGAAGGAGTGGGCAGCTACAGTCGTTCAGCAAAACGCTGGTTCAAATAATGGTGTTTGGTGCGCACTGCGTTAATTGCTGATACCAATTCCTTTCCGGCATCTGATTTCACCACGTAGCCGCGTGCGCCGACAGCAAAAGCTTCTCTGATGGTTGGAAGCTCATCGTGCTGGGTCAAGAAAAGGATTTCCGCCATGGGAGCAACTCTTTTTATCTTGCGCGCGGCTTCCAGTCCGTCCATGCCCGGCATGGAGATATCCAGGACCACAATGTCGGGGTGAAGCTGTCGAGCATGAGTGACCGCGTCAGCACCATTTGTAGCGTCGCAGACAACGGCAAAGTCAGGCTCGGCGCGCAGGAGCGCGCAGATGGTCTTGCGAGCGATTGCATTGTCGTCAACGACGAGGATGTGTGTGCGCTGACTCATGCTGGCGTGAACACGACGCTACCATTCACGCCACTGTAGACGTATACCCTCCATACGGTAGGACTGTGAAAGATACTCCCGATTACGAAGGTACGGATAGAATTCTTGATTTTCAGGTATCAGGCCAGCGGCCAAATTGAGCCTGGCCGTGAAATCAACAGCTTTCTACGGCGCGCTGTTCGCACTAATCCCGCATCCCTGCTTGAAGATCATCCCTTCGCGAGCCTTGCCGTTCATCACTACCAGCAATGGCTCGGGGAAATGCAGATAGCGCACGCATCCTCGCTCTTCAGTTGCCTCCTGCGCCTCCAGCCACGGCCAGTCCACCGTCCCTTCCCCGGCATCCGGATTCACCGTGAAGTAGCCCACCTGAAACGCCATCAGGTTTTGAAAAAAATGGCTGCCCTGTGACGGAATCACGCGAAAGTCGCGGAAGCCTGCCTCAACAATCACCCGTGCTCCCGATATCTCATCCCACTCCACCGGGATTCCCAGCCACGGATCGTTTGACCCTAGTCTTCCCACGCCGATCAAAATGTAAGGACGATTTTCCAGCGCCAGCTGCGCGTTGAAGTGCGCAACCGCGGCTGCGACTTCCTGGCTGCGTCCGCGTTCGAAACGATGAAAGTCGACCACCACCACGTCACAAAGATTCTGCACCCGACCGTTTCCCAGCACTTGTGTGCTGCGGCACACTAGTTCTTTGGGGTCCACATCTCCCATCCGCAATGCTTCGCCTTCCCCGGAGAGCACCAGCGGGCGAATTTGCAGAAATCCAAACTCGGCCAGTTCGCCGCTCCTTCGCGGAAAGCGCACCGCAAACTCGATCTCCACCGGCTGTCCAAGGGCGTCCTCGCCGACATGAGCAAGTTGGTCCAATATGGCTGCCAGTGGAAACACTTCTTGTTTCAAAACCGGGGCGAAGCTCACGACCCTCACACCATTCCGGCTCAGTCCGTCATACACCGCGTCATTGTCGCGGCTGTAAGTCGAACCAACAGCCGACAAAGTTCCGTCGGCCTCAGCCACATCCAATCCAAAGCATACTTCCCGCAACTCCGCGATCGGATCGTCGACACTCAGATGATTCAATTCAAGCGCCCAGAATTCCGACTGCGAGTTGGCCAGAATATCTTTCACTGCCGAGAACTGAATCAGGTTTTGCGGATACCGCGGACAAAACGAGAGACACTTCCCTCCTTCTACAACCGCCCGCCCCATACCCAGAGCGACAGCTGCAATGCCGTCCTCCGGCGCCATCGGTGCCACCGGATAGAAATTCCGCGACCGCACCACGCCTGCGAAATCGGGATAGAACCGCTCTCCGTGAATCGTTCCCACTACCTGCTGTAGGATCACTGCCATTTTTTCCTCTTCCAGCCGGTACGGAGTTGCGCGGACGTATCCCTTGGCATGCTGGCTGAACGTGGACGCGTAAATGCGCTTGATCGCCTCAGTCAGCCGTTCCAGCCGCACCTGCGCGTCCTCCTGTTGATTGCCGAGCATGAAGGTTTCGTACACGCCCGTGAAAGGTTGGTAATGCGAATCTTCCAGCAAACTCGAAGACCGCGCCGCCAACGGATATTTAACTTCCAGCAGGTACGCCAGCAAGTCTCCCCGCAAATTGGCGGGCAAAGGCGCCGCCAGAAATCTTCGCTGGATCTCCGTGTCGTCGTCGCAATGAATCGCGAAATCGAGCAAGTTGTTTTCCGCCAGAAATCGGTCAAAGACGTCGGTGCTGATGACCACCGCCGGCGGGACCCGAACTTTCACGCCCGCGAATCGCCTTGACAACTGTTGCTTATGAAGGATATGCCGTACAAATGCCAGGCCGCGGGCTTTTCCTCCCAGAGATCCTGCGCCGATTCGGAGAAAGAATGCGTCGCCGGATTTAAATGTGGCGGCGTCGAAGTCACCAATGAGGTACTCGCTCTGCTCGCGACGGTGATCGTTAATGGACTCAATCAGATCGTGCCGGAGATGCTCGAGGCTGACGAAGTCGGAAACTTTGCGCGGGCGGAGCTTCTTCGCCACCGCAAACTCCGTCCGCGCCGTCAACCAGCGGGAAAAGTGGTTACGCTGACTGTGATACCCAATGCTCTCCGCCGGGACAGAATGTAACTGCGCCTCGAGCGTACTCATATCGCTGGCGCGCGCCACCTCGGTGTTATCCGGGAGGCGAAACACGAAGTCACCAAATGCACAGTGCTGGGTCAACAAACGCCGGAAGTCACGCAAAAAAGTAGGAGACCGCTTCTGCAGGAAGGAAAAACCTTCCGCATGCGCCCGTGATCGAAACTCAGTGTGGCTCGAATGGAGGACGGTAGGGACGTCCGGCAATAAGTCGCGAATCAAATGAGCGAGTTCGAATCCAGCTTCCGGAGACGGCACCCCGCCCCGCGGGAACTGTACGTCTGAGACAACCGCCAGCAGGCTGTCGCTATACTGCTTGATCTGTTCTTCCGCGTCCTCATAATCCGAGCACAATAAAATTTTCGGCCGCGCCCGCTGCCGCACCAGCTTATGCGCGACGTTAATTCCTTCCCGTATCACGCGCCGCGACTGGCTGATCAGTTCCGTATAGATCACTGGCAGAATCGAAGAGTAATAACGAATATTGTCTTCCACCACCAGCAGCACGGGCACGCCCACCGCTCGTGTGTCATGGAAAGCGTTTCGTTTATCTTCGATGTATTTCACAATTGCGATCAGGATGCGAGCATTCCCCTGCCAAAGAAAAATGCGGTCAATCTCGGTCACCGGATTGCGCGCCACGAAATTCTTTACTTCGCGGTAGTCGTATGCCAGCACGACTACCGGAACGTCCAGCCCCGATTTTCGGATTTCCCGCGCGAGTTGTGCCGCATTCATTTCCCCCACGGCAAGGTTCGTGACAATCAGGTTGAATCGGGGCTGTGAGCGCGCCAGTTCGAGCGCTTGCGCGCAATTGGAAACATGAGTAATGCCCGGAATCTGATGCAGGTTGAGTTCGCGGGACTCGCCGATCAGCAACTCATTCAGGCGTCCGTCCTCGCGCAGAATGAAAGAATCGTACAGATTGGAAACCAGCAGAATGTCCTGGACGCGAAACGGCATCAGCCGATCGAAACCTTCAAACGTTTCTTCCGCGTCCAGAATCGCTTCGCGCCCGAAAAGCGCAGTCATAAACCCGCCGTCTAACGTTTGGCGGTGCGCATCGTCTAAACGGATGCGGCAGTCCGCCGCGTGCATTGTAGCAAGCCAGAGGCCGTCCAATCCGCGATCGGGTTCGCGATGAAGTTCATTCAGATCCGATCAAGTACTCGCGGAACAGCCGAAGCAGCGCAAGATTACAGGCCGCAGCGCGGGACATTGGTAAAATTGACAAAATTCCCAGAGCCCAAGCGGCGAAAGAAGAGGTCCAAATGAAGCGAACTATCTGCTGCTGTCTCCTCGTCCTCGCGGCGATTCCCATGCAAGTCGCAGCCCAGGCCAATCCCTACAAAGACGGCACTCCCGGTGTAACCGGATATCGTTCCGAGGTTCTTGCCGAAGTCATAATCCAGGAAGATAAATTTACGCGCCTGGCCGACGCCATCCCCGCCGACAAATACACCTGGCGGCCCGCGCCCGACGTGCGCTCGATCGCCGAGGTTTTTCTGCACGTAGCGACCGCCAACTATAACCTCTACAAGCTCGTCGGAGCTCCCCCTCCGGGGAACATTGACCTGAAGAACCTGGAAAAATCAACGACCGACAAAGCCAAAGTCGTCGCCACCCTGAAAGACTCCTTTGCTCACGCCCGTAAAGCAATCACCGACATGCCCGATGCGAATCTCGAGAAGAGCCTGGATTGGTTTGGTGGAAAGAACACGCAACGAGGAATTCTCCTGTTCATCGTCCGCCACGCCGCCGAGCACCTCGGCCAGTCCATCTCGTACGCGCGCTCCGTCGGGATCGTTCCCCCGTGGACTGAAGACTCCAAGAAAGCGCAAGCAAAGCCGGCACCTCCGGAGAACCTTAAAAAATAGTGCCGTCTGGAGCTCGATGGGTTCGATTCCCTCTTTTGCTATGCCTTCATCTTCGCAGCGATGACTGGCACCAGTCGCAACTCTATTCAAATGCAGCGCTGGAGTCTGGCCGGCGCATCGACAGAGAGTTCCGAGCGAGCGTCTGAAGCAGTCTTGTCTTGACCGCCACCAGGTAGTTGACGTAGCCTCGGTGCGGTTTTGATAGCGATCGCACCTTATCTTCAGGAGGCTTTTCATGGCCTTTGTCGCCAATCTCTGGCTGCCGATTGCGTTGTCGGCGATCATCGTCTTTGTTGCCAGTTCTCTCATGCACATGTTGCTCAAGTACCATCAGAGCGACTACCGCCAGCTTCCGAATGAAGAGAACGTCAGAGCGACCCTGCGGGCCGCCAATCTCGCGCGCGGTCTGTATGTTTTTCCTTATTGCACGCATAAGGACATGAAGTCGCCAGCGCTCATGGAAAAGTACAAGCAGGGACCTGTCGGGTTTCTCACTATTGTGCCCAATGGACCGCCCAACATGCCGAAGTTCCTGATCCAGTGGTTCGTATTTTGTCTGCTGGTTGGATTGTTTGTGGCCTACCTCGCAGCGCATACCTTGATGCCGGGAGCGGAGCCTATGGCGGTGTTTCAGGTAGTGGGGACCGCCGCGTTCCTCGCTTATGGTCTGGGAAACTTGAGCAACGGGATCTGGAAGGGACAGACGTGGTCAGCGACCATTAAGGAGGTCATCGACGGACTCGTCTATGGCTTACTGACCGCGGCGACATTTGCCTGGCTCTGGCCGCGTTAAGACGTAGAAGTAAGGACAGCGATGCCAAAGCCGCACATACGAGCACTCAAGTGGATCGGAGCCGTTCCTGTAATTGGAGCGTGTAGCAGCTGCGGCCGTCAGTTTACTGTTCCGTTGACAGCAATCAAGAGAGTAGCTGACGCCCAGCAAAATCTAACGCTTCAATTCGAGGGCCATAACTGTTCCGTTAAGACCCGTGACGAGCCGATTGTGGACTCCACAAAGCAGGAAGGAACCTAGATGAGAGCGGGAGAGTAACCTGGTTACCGTTCCTGATATTTGACCGCTGAAGTTTCAGGGGGTCTTGCCGATACAAGCAGCGAGGTCCTCCATGAAATGCCGGTCTCTTGCGCTTGCAAGTTTACTATTGCTTTTGGGATGCAGTTCAACTTCCGCCCCGGGAACCGCTCCACGCCTTTATAGTGCCACCGCTTCCGTCGGCGATTTTCTTAGTATCACCCTTGACCCTGCCGCACATACCCTGGCCTACACCAATGTCTCCAATGGAGACAGCGGCACGATTCCGTACTCCGTCAATTCGGATGGAACCTATGCATTGGTGGATCCGCAAGGAGTGTTGATCGCCGCCTACGAAGTGCCGAATTTCGGCATGATCGTGCAGGCCGCAAAAGCCGGCCCCTCTCATGACATGCCCGCCTTGATTACGGCGGTTGTGAAGGGCGGCAGCATTTCTCCTACGACATGGGCGAACCAGAAATTTAACTACATGCAGTTCCGAACCGCGGCCGGTGGAATGGAAGTCGGGTCGGCGGCGATGGATGCGCAGGGGAATGTCACTATCAGCCACTATTGGCCCTATGGCAATTCGAGTGGACAGTCAGCTTTCGGTGGCGGAAATTTCAGTGCGACTGACTTCGTGCCGGACCCATCCGGTGCGTTCATGACGATGACATCCGGTGGCTCCAGCCCTGATTACGTCTTTGGAACTCCAGGCGGAGTCTTTGCTGTTGACACCACCAATGGCGCGATCATTGGACTAAAGAAGGCATCCAGCAAGAATTTTGATGCGACAGTCGCAGGAAGTTATAAAGCCATCTACTATCAGAAAACTGGCGCCGCAACCGGACAGGGCAACGTCGAAACTGGAACGCCAAGTCTGGGAAACGCGGCAATAACCATCGGCGCGGACGCTCAAATTACGGTGCAAGACAGCCAGGGCAACACCTTGGTGCGGACTACCCTGACGCCGGTCGCGGATGCCTCTTATCTCTATGGCGCAGGCGAACTCACTGACCCCTGTTACGGATTGTTCACGTTTCGGGTGAGCACCGCGAATTCGCAACAGGATGTGTTTGTGACCTTCATGGATCACACCATCCTCTTCGCCTCATTTACGGCAGTGCTGCCAGCGAATGGCAGCAACCCCTATGACTATTTGTACGGCGTTGGCCTCAAATAGGCGACGCGCATTGCCGATACCGTATGGGCTACCCCGATTCGCTCTCGGGTGCGAGGAGTGAACCTCCCCAAGCTACTTCAAAGAGCTTACTTCACATCGCCACAGACGGGACTGAGATACTTAGCGACGAAGTCCATGTCCATTTTCATATTCTGGCCGCGGCCCGTCATCACCATTCGCATCATGCCCTTGACGTTTTCCTTCGAAAGCGCCTCGAACTTGAATGTCCCATCTGACGTCATCTCATTGGCCTTGCATTGCAACTTCACTTCCGTCATGGTTGGAGAAGACTCGAGGATGGTGCGCGTACACTGCTCGCGCTCGTCGCCAAAAACCGAATCCTTCTCGAGTTTTTCTTTAGTGACGCAATACTGACGAATTTTGGGCTTTTGACCGCCGCCCATAGTTCCTTTCATCTGTTCTTCCATCTTAGCGCGCTGTTCGGGAGTCATTCTCGCCAAGGCTTCTGGGGGAATGGTCATGGACATGCCACTCATGTTGTGAGTTTCCGTGATCTCCCAGAGACCCAGTTTCACGTCTGGTGGCACAATCTTGTCGGCCGCCCACACCGTTGCGGAACAAATAAAAATCACTGCAACCAGTAGTCTTGACCGCATTATTTCCTCCTTCTGTAATCACGTCTCAGGTCTCGACGTCTCTGCCAGCGTGGTTGTCAGAATGGCACATTGTTCACCACACCCGCAAGTTCAGCGGTTGATTCTCATTTGGAATTCGCGGCCGGGATCCCGAGCAGGATTTTCATCAGTTCGGTCGCCAGGCCGGAGGCGTCGGCGCTCTCAATATTCATAAGCACAACAACAGCGGACTGGCGATCTGGAACAATAAGCAGGAAGGTGCTGGTGCCGTGCTGTCCTCCGCCATGGCCGACATCAGCGACCCCGAGATCTTTCCCGGTGCCCCATCCGAGCGCATAGCCGGTCTCTTTGCCATCTGAAGTCTTGAGCGAAGTCCACATTACGTCGCGAGTGGATCGCTGCAGCAGGCGATCGTTCAGCATTGCGACTGCGAAATGGGCCATGTCATCGGCAGAGGAGAGCCAGCCACCGCCGGGAACCTTGTAGCTGGAATCGAGAAAATCGGCGTTCTTGACCTCGCCCGATTTGTTTTTCTGGTAGAAACGGGTGCGGTATGGGATCAGAGCAAAGCGGTCATCGGTGCGAGTGTGAGTCATCTCAGCCGGGAGGAGAATATTTTTTCGAACGAAGTCGACGTAGTTCTCTCCCGAAGCGCCTTCGAGGGCGCAGCCGACAAGTGTGAATCCCTGGGTGGAATAGTGAAATACGGTGCCGGGCTTGGCAACCAGCGGATCGTCGGCGAAGAATTTCAGGCCAGACTGAATGGTGTCGTCGAAGTGACGCGTATTGCCGGTTTCAGGGTCGTCCTGTGAGTTGGATTTGTAGTGGCGGATCCCCCCAAGGTGCCCTAGAACCTGCCGAGTGGTGATCGTGTCATCCTTCTTTGGAAAGGCTCGACAATATTCCTGCACGGGCGCGTCGAGATCGATCTTGTGCTGTTGCCACAGCAACATTGTGGCGGTGGCTGTGATCGGCTTTGAAATGGATGCGAGGCGATAGAGAGTCTGGGAGGTAGCTGGGACGTAGTTTTCAAGGTCGGCCATGCCAAATCCTGCCGCCCATTCGAAGGCGTTGTTTTCGACGATGGCCACGGATACTCCGGGAATCTGGTTAGCTGCCATGAAGCGGGCGATTGCCGCTTCGACCTTGGTCTGCTTGTCGGCTGCGAGCTTGGGGTCCAGCGCGAAAGTTCTGGCGGAGAGGACGCTCAACAACGCGATTGTTGCCAGCTGGGAGCAGAACATCGGGTAGGGGCGGGTCGATGCGATTCGAGATCGGTGCATAGGCTATCCCTTTGGAAAGATGCCAAGCAGTATATCGGGAGCTTGGCTAGTTCTTCCCCGGCTTGTGTCTGCCGACACGATCGAGTATGCGACGGACTTTCTTGGGCGACATCGACAGACGAGTAGCGACGCGAGAGACCTTGCGGCCTTCCCTCTCCCAGACTTTGGGGACAATCAGTTCGGCAAATTCCTCCGTGATCTGCTGGAAGGTCTTATCGCCGACGGATCCTTGCGACCAGGCACGCAGAGCCGGATTCACGCTACCCGAGCGGAGGATCTTTGATTTGAGCGCATGGATGTCGTCGGTGCCGTCCTCGGGCTGATGATCTTTGGAAAGAGTCATGGCCTGGTCGTAACAACGGCGGGCGGATTCGATATCGTCGAAGAAGCGATTCGCGTAGGTGAGTCCCTGCCAGATGTAGGCGTCGGCGAGAAGCCGACGGTTCTGGGTATGCTTTGCCAGTTCGATGGCCTCCTTGGCGCAATCCTGCGCCAGTCGTGCGCGGCCGCCGGGTTCTGTACTGTCGCCGATTTCGTCTTCCACGCGGGTGTTCTCGCTCATGCACTGGAGAAGTCGAGCACGCGCCATCAGGATGTAATCTTTTTTTTCCTCTCCGAGGCGGAAGGCGATTTTGGCTTCGGTGTCGGCTAACTCGAGGTCTCCATTGTCGAGATACAGGTAGCCGTAGTTCAGGTGAACGCTACCAAGACCGTGGTGATTACGATACTGCTCATAAATGGCAGCTGCCTCGGCGAGTTCGGAAAGAGCTTCCTGACGAACCTGTTCGAAGCGATTGCGATATTGTGGCTTGGTTGAAAGGGCTTTGGTGCCACTGCGCGCAGCGGCTTTCCGGTGGCGGGCTACGTCGGAATCAATTTTTCGTGCAAGTTGCAGAGCCACCAGGCGCTTGACGGACGCCATGTTGCTAAGCGATCGGGCTACATTACGGTGTTGGAGATCGCGCTTTTTGTATTCGGCGATGGCGGCCGTGAAATGTTCAATGGCGTGCTGGTAGCGTCCCTGGCGGCGGGCGATGCGACCATACGAAGACTGGATGTTTCCGAGGGTCAGGTAGTCGTCGGTCTTGCGGAGAATCGGTTCGGCTTCCTGCAGGATCGCAATCGCCTGCTTCGGATTTCCCTTCTG
>QIAJ01000243.1 GCA_003225495.1 Acidobacteriota bacterium | reverse complement strand
CAGTGTCTGGAAAGTTGCTGGTGTTCAAAACCTCGATACCCGCCTCGATTTGCGGTTACCGTACGCCCTGGAGCAACGAATTCCTGCGCACGCGCAACCCAAGCGCGGCACTACCGTCCACGCTCGCGTTCCTTTCACTTCAAGTCGAGAGTCGTACTGGCGGCAGGATAAGAACAGCAATGTCGCTGGGTACCCCTTGTCGTCAACAGCGACTGGCAAAACGTGCTACGGCGCAACGTTTTAAAGCATGCCGGATATTCCCCATTCTGTGCGGAGGTCTGCAAGGTCGATTCCATCACCCTCGGGCCAGCGGTCAATTTCGATCCAGAGGAAACCTAGGTGTTCTCCGACCCACTGACCAAGTGTGCTTTTCCCAACACCTGTGCGGATATTCTCTGGGTAGCGTTCGGGGCGGAATGGACAGCCGCGTCTTCTTCCGACTTGTAAAGCAAACAAGGATTGCGCTTCGATAAACTCACGTTGGCTGAGGCCGGCAGCAGCGCTACTCGGACTCAGCTACGCAACACCTTGGGATAACAGCCGAGAAGGTGAGTGGCCGCTCCTTCGCCGCTCGTGCGAGCAAGCACGCTGCCATCAGGAGTCACGACAATCTCTTCCATACCCGGATCGCAGAACTGTGCTCCAATTACGAAGCCGACGAGTGCCGCCAATACTGGCGGCATGCTGGGAAATCGAGCGGGTCGCAGTTTCTCAACCAGAGTCTTGAGTATGTAAGCTGGAATTCGTTCGAGCGGTGAACTCCGCTCCTTTGAAATTAAATCAGAGTCCAGGCATCAGGTAGCCAGAGATGAAAATAGGTATCCTCGGACGGGGTCGGCGTTGAGAACGTTTGCAGAACGTCGTCTGCCACATCGAGCCAGTTGGCTCAGCCACCGTGCGCTCTGAGAAACGTCGGTTGGCGACCCGCTCACATTCTCGCGGACCAATGCATTAGCCGCGCTGACAATTGTTCCAATAGTCGTGCTCTGCAGTCCAACAAATCTTTCCTCGATTCGAAGAATCAGTGCAACTCGGTGACGAATCCGGACCTCCTGTTAGCGTCGGACCTGAACGACGTGGGTTTCGTTCGATGCGATGACGGCAACGGGGGAGACTACGAGCTGCAGGCGAGCAGCCCTTACAAGAACAGGGGCACCGATGGCAAAGATTTGAGCGCTGATATTGTCGGGCTGAACCAGGTTCTTGCTGGAGTTGAGTAGCTGCGAGTGCGGGAACCGCGCACGAGCATCCAGTTTTCAAACACAGACGATTCCAGTCATTAGAGAAAAGCCTGTAAGTTCTCCGCAATGCACACTTTGATTCACTGCATATTCACAGCACACTCACAGCAGGCTCACAGCTCTCGATTACGTCGCAAGTGACGTTCGTGGGCAAAAAATCTACTCGGAGACCGGGCGCTCCTGATTGTAGATGCCCTTGCACTCGTCGCATTTCATCCCCTGGCAAGGCTCCGAAGTAACATCGAGCGAGACGCCCGACCCCAGCACCGAATTTCCAGTGCTAAGTGCGGCGGAGAACCCCTAGAGTGCCGGGCTCAGCGATGCGGGTCAAACTCCATTTGCACAACGAGTTTTTCCTTGTTTACTGAGGGTGTATATTTCCAATGCTTTATAGCCTTCATCGCGGACTGACCGAGGATCGGACTCCCTCCGAGCAACTGAGTGCTTTCAACCAAACCATTGGCGGCAACAACTACCTCCACTCTTACAACTCCCCCAATGTACAAACGCTTTAGCGCCTCGGGATACTCGGGCTCAACGTGGTTTACAACCCTTCTTTCGATGGTCGTTTGAGCATGTGTCTGCGCGCCTGCTGAGTTCATGCTAACTAAAAAAGTGCCGGCGAAGGCCAGGCAGAAAAATCTTAGGCCACAGCGCGCAATCGGAAGGTAACACATAGTGTTCCTTTGCCTCGTCAGTAGTTCATTAGGGTAGATCTACACTCAATTGATAGACTTCTTGCGTGCTACGGTCGCGCACAAACAGCCATGAACCATCTGGCATGCGACCGCTCCATAATCCGAACGGCCCCGGATAACGTTCAATCCCTTCGAGTTTGAATACGCGTTTTGCCCGATTCTCTCCAACTCTCACTCGCCTGATGGATTCTTCATCTGTAACCAGATCATCGAAAAACAAATACTTGCTGTCGGCCGACCACTGCGGATAACTAACTGCACCGGCAGGTTCAGTCAACCAAGTCTTCCATTTGTGCGTTTGAAAGTCGAACAGCATGACTTTGGTGAAATCAGTGGATAGGGCTACGATGTATCTTTCATTTGGAGACCATCGTGGACTGAATAGATCCTTGGAACCGGGAACCACTTCTACATGCTGCGTCTTGAGATCGACCAAACGAATGTCCAGGTGCGGGGTGTCGTGCAAATAACCGAAAAGCATTCGATTGCCATCCGACGACCAGTTCGCGTCGATTTGTCCGCGGTTCTCTTGCAGCATGTCTATGGAAGTTCCACCTCGAGGCGAGATCAACGAAATTTTAGATTGCATTCCAGGCCACATGCTGACGTATGCAATCTGGTGCCCGTCCTTCGACCAGTGAGGTAGGGCCGCACGCTCAGGCGCTGAGGTTAGCTGAAGGCGCTCGCTACCGTCAGCCCGGCAACGCCACAAGGTAGCGTCAGGCAACGCGATATAGGTGATCCATTTACCATCAGAGGAGTAATCGAGATCGGTTGCAGAGACTGAGGCCAGCAGCGAACCGAAGCTTTTCTTGGAGAAATCGTATTTCACAACCTCTCCCGCCGGTTTGACTCCGATCGCCCAGATTTTCGAGTTGTCACGAGCTAGGGACGCATTTCCAAATGACATCGGCCCGCGTGTGAGCTGAATCGGAGACCCTATTGGACCGGATTCGAGCAGCGCCCAGAGTGTGGTGACTGCAGTTGGCCAAACTCCACAACAAGCAGTTGTTCCGCCCGCCCAATTACCAAAAGCCAGGTGCGGGTTTGATCCGTCGATTCCTACTTCCCAGATTGAGGTTAAACCTTGAGCCGCGTTACCTACGGTGAAGCGGACGTGTTTGCCATCGGGAGAGACTCGCGGTGCAAACACGGAACCCTCAGCCGTGAAGATTTCATGCGCTCCGGATCCGTCTGCGTTAGCTATATAAAGCTTCGTCCCTTTGCTAAGCAAAAGGTAATGGCCATCAGCCGACCAGACTGCGTCGCGACCCATCAATTCGCCTATCCTTCTTGGACCGCCCGCATTGACCGGCAAAATCCAAAATTCATTGTCTCCTCCGGTCTGCATGGGTGAAACAAGAAGACTAGAGCGATCGGGCGAGATATCGAGCGCCTGTACATTCGGAAAGCGATTCTGAATAATCCGGCGATTTCCGCTTGTCAATGACACTCTGGCGACAATATGCCGTGCCGCCGGCCATTCCGTCACGTACAGATCATCTGCCCCATCGGAGAGAAGGTTAGTCTTGCTCACTCCATCGCTGGTGACTTGTGTAATTGCTGTCACTGTTGGCTGGGCGACGTTTGGATTGTCAGCACCGAAAGTGGCAAACCTGAGAAGCAAGAGGAGAATTGTTTGTATCAAGACAAAGGGGCCGACCGTCATCTTGTGTCCACTGAACATGCACGGATGGTATCAAGGTACAAGTTTATTCCTTCAGGAAATGGTACCGAAGGCATTACGAACGTAAGGCACCTGCCTATCGCGATGTTTTCCAATCCAGACCACAACCCACACCCGCGGATCTCTGGCCGGTCCAACCACAATCCCAGCGAGAAATCCCATGACCCTCTTCAGTTCCATAGCATCTTTTCCGATCTAGTGACCGACCGCGCTAGGGAGCAACGTTTAAATCGCGCGGACCCAGGCATTGTGGCCTAACGAGGGCAAGCATAGAGTCTCGCTGGGTCCGACGTAGATCACTTCAATCATCCGTGTAAAGGGCGGCAAAGGAGAAGAATATGGGAACTGGCAGTTTTGGCAGGGACTATCCGGATCAATGTGTGTGATCGTTTAGTGAGGAGGACAAAGCCCATGCCAGTATCAGCATCGGATCCCGTGAAACGTGACGGCTCTACAGACGTTCAATGGTCAGCCGCCGGAATCGGGATCATCAGAAGAGGCGACTCGTTCGCGTATTATCTAACGCTGCCAGATGGCAGTGGCGCCATCCAAAAACGGGTATGTGAGGCGCTTGATGGCATCGTCAACGAACTCCAGCGGGGAGACCGAAGGTCAGTATAGAGCGAATAGGTGAGCGCGAGATCGCAGTCGCTCTAGCTGTCGAAACCGCGAGAGATTGTGAACCGAACCCATCCGCAGTATTAGATACCAACAAACTTGATCTAAGAGGCACCAAGGTTCGACAACGGTGACCAGTCCGCTGCAAAATGAGTGAAATCGCGGGGTTAGGGCAAACACCTGACTGCCGGTCCCTCTGCGCTCCACCTACTGACTAGATAGGGCTTGCGAGAGGCTCAACAGATTCTGAGGAGACACGTGAATCGTACCCCTGCGTGGGCTATCAATGTCAGCAATCAGGAAGAACGAGATGGACACCGCAATTGGCACGATCAGAAATATACGCAGATCTGTCCGACGTGCGCCGTACCCGATCAACACGTTGCAGCCGAGGGCGATGATCACCATCAACACCCACGCCGAACGGGGAATGCGGTTCCACCATGCCGCCTGCGTGTATCCCTGCGAGTTCAACACGTCATTCATACCGGAAACTACGAGAGCAAGTGGAGGGGTGGGCTGGGCCGCCGCTGCCGGCAGGACCGAAGCCCACAACTCGTTCTGTAGCTCAGCAGTATCCGTGTTGATTTTCGCAAGGCTTTGCTCGCTGCGAGTCGTGTAGAATAACACTCGCTGATCGATATATCTTTTCAGCAGCGCTCGCACCTTCGCCGCATCTCCGACAGGCAACAGGTCGGCCCGCACGTACTCTGTACCAATCGCGTTGGCTTCCGCCTCTTCGTAATTCTTGCGCTGATCGTAGCGGCTGATGGCCATCGAGAAGCTGAACCCGATGAGGAGTCCCAGCAGCGTCAGCGTAGCGCTCAGCACAATGCCGAAATCACCCCGTTCCTCCTCCTTTAAGGGGGACCATCTGTTGCGAAGGAGGTTGCCGATCTCCGCTGCCAGCCACAGAGCCCCAAATGACACTACGAGGGCAAAAACTGGAAAGTCTTTCAAGTACATTGCTCGCAAGCTCCCTCAGGCTCCGGCCGACGCCCGGTCGTGTGGGCATTCCGCAAACGCAAATGACGATCCCTCGAAGACCGCATTCCGACATCACGAGTGTGTGTTTTTCGCCCCTGCTGGGCAGGTCGCACATGCGGAGCCTACCAGACCCAAGCAGAATTGCCACGCCGCAGGTTGCTCTAAAGGATTCATCCGCGATGCCAAGTAGGAACCGATACTACCGCAATCGCCACAATTGACGAAATCAGGCGTTATCACAAGCTTGCGCCGTCTGTTCGCCAAGACCGGGACAATGAGTGTAATCGCGCGATTTATCGCCAACAATGTCATCACACATCAGTTGGTCCCGCACTACGACTAAAAACTTTGCCAATCCAGTCGTGCATCACCGTAGTGGCCTTATCCAATCGAGCTGTCACGGATGGGAAGCGGTTGCGGATTTTTGATAGCAGCCGGTGAGCCCATACATATTCTGAAGAAAGAATTACAAGACCAACAAACAGAAAGAGGATTCCCTTCAGGAAAGGAAGAAACAGCCCAACGACGCCAAGCAGGATAAAGGCCCAGCCGGCAAGCAGCTTGAGTACTTTCTTAGCTCTTGTTTTCATGCAACGAGGCTCCAAGACGACGGCGCAAGAGCTCGAGACATCTAGTCTGTTTACTGCAGGAAGGAGATCGTCTTGCGCGCCAAACTGCAAGCTGTCAAAACAGACAGGTTAGGAGTAGAGGATGAAATGCCGGGAGGTCAGAAATCGGAGGTTTGGCGGCATGATATTCAGACTTTGATTGCCATCCGCGGTCCACGCTATGAAAGGAACACAGGTGATCTCATGGAGTTCTGACTGATCCAGTTCACCGGACAAGCGCTTGTTTATTTCGCGCTGAAGGGCGTATTCGGCCCGGCGATGTGATCTGTTTTCGCCGGGCGAGAAGCATTGGCACGGCGCGACACCGACCACGGGAATGACGCACATCGCGATTCTGGAACAGCTCGAGGGCAAAACTGCTGATTGGCTGGAAAAAGTCGCTGACGAGCAATACCGGAAATGATTGATGCGGTGGGCCGTTACAAGCGAAGTAGGTTTCAATGCCTCACGTTATTGTGAAACTCTGGCCTGGGAAATCAGAACAGCAAAAACGTCGGCTCGCTGAAGCAATCATCAAAGATGTGATGGAGATTCTGCATTACGGAGAGGAGTCAGTTTCAGTCATGCAGGCTCGGACTCTATGACGAGTACCGGTTTCGCCATGTTTCAGTCTCCCACAGAGCGGGTGGGTGTGGAAACTATGCGACCCTCGGTTGACCTCTTCGACCTTTCAAGATTTCAGCCAACTGCGCTACCAGAGCCTCCTGTTTTTCCGGATCTTCTTCGAATAGCAAACGAATCGCTAGTTCGCGCGCGCTCTGAGCCTGCTCTTTCTTTGGGTCGTGGCCGTCAGTCATGTGCGTCTCGTCCCTATACTGTGGCTTCGCCTTACGGGGGAGCCATACCCGCAGCGCTGTAAATGCGAAGTTAAGAAGCTCCACGCTCAAATGCTTCTTGGGAGCGGCTTCAATTCGATCGAGGTGCAGGCGGCACGCTATCCGGCGGGCTTGCCGCTTCGCTTCGTCGTACTTCGGCTTGCCGTGCGAGTACGCGCCACTCTGGGTCCATTGATTCGCGGACGGTATCATGGTGATATGGTCTTTTCCGTATCTTCGCCGCACTCCGGCCTCAGTCTTCTGCATCGCGAACCCAGATTCTGATGGGTAGAACTGCTCGCTAATCCTTGGCCCAGAACCACCACCCTGGTGGAACTGGGCCACCGAAGGCCCGCGAATTGCGGTTGTCCATGTCGCCCCGTCCTCTCTTAACGCCGCAAAACAATGCAATTAAAGGAAGGTCCGCGGGTCGCTCTCCATTGGCAGACGGCTTGCTGCATTGTTCCCACAACCTGGGGCGCTAACAGCAGCGTTTCGTATTAACCTTCAAGCAAGCTCTGGCCGGGAAGAGGAGCACTCTGTCACAAACCGACTTTGAGGGGGGAATGACAATGACCCGCAACCTTCTATGGGTCGAAGAACAACGTTTTTGTGGTTTTGGTTGCTCGGAATGCTCCTGGCGATTTTATTCTTCTGCAGTGCAAACAGGGAAATCTTTCGATGAAATGATGCGGAACTTCGAGTTGCAGCGCGACAAAGAGTTTGCATCCCATGTTTGCGCCGATCACTCGAAAACAGCGGCTTCGAAACACTCAATCTAATCACTCTCGCTGGAGAGGACAAAACAAGATTAATGACAGCTGATAAAGAAGCCACCGCTGCAGACTGGCGCGAACTTGCGCGACGAATCCAGAAGGAAGATGACCCGGAGAAGGTCTTAGAACTGGTTCAGCAACTGATTGTTAAGTTCAATGAAGAAAGGCGACGGAAGGGTCTTTCGACTACTCGGAAGCTTGAGAGCCCTCTGGATTAGTTCCGCGGGCACGTGCGCAGTTGGGCCTCCACGATGGTCGTCAGCTGCTCGACGAGTTCGTGGAGTTTATTCGGATCGGTCTCAACCAAGAGACGCGCAGTTATCTCGCGGATCGTGTGGGGGGGCGGATCGCTGCGATGGAGACCGACAGCGCGATGATCGTCTCGACTAAAGATGGCGGAGTGGTTCCATGTGCGGGCGGCCCTCACAGACTTGAGAACTACCGAGTGCCAAGCGGACAGAGCTTCGGAATGTGGGACTCTAGGCCAATGAGTGCAAGGGAGCGCTGGCTGGGCGCAGCCGACCACGCCTCAGAAACCGGCAATTGCTCGCATCAATCGTCCATAGGCTCGGCGCAATCCAGGGGTTTGGAACTGATTACGATTCCGGCAATAGCCATCAGCAATCGGCGTAGTTCTTCCTGGCATTGGTCGAAGGGGGGGACACTGTTTTTCATGCCCTCGCCGATTCTCAACCGAATCAAACAGCGGTACTACACGTCTTGAATGCTGCTCTGTCGCCGCAACGCTCGGCGGAAGCGAGTGCATCAGAGATCACGAATATCAAATTCCTGTCCGCACTCCAAACAAACCTGGTACGTCCTCTTCTTAATAGTGAACACACTACTCATTTGGCCATGATGACATCCGAAGGCAAATTGAAAAATCCACAGCAGGAATCTCACAAATTCTGCGCTCGCTGCCGGCGCTCGCAACTTCCATTGGCATCCAGCCAGTCCAGCAGCGTACGAACGCTGGTGCGCGCTAGGGCAATGGAGCAGTCGGCCGCGCCATAATAGAGATTGATGGTGTCGCCATCGGGGTCCATGGTGTAGCCGCAGGGAAACACGACATCGTCGACGTCGCCGTGGCGTTCGTACTCCGCCTCCGGCCCAAAGATCCACGAATCCCCTCGCAGCAGGCACTTCTCCGGATTCTCCAGATCGAAGAGGGCCAAGCCCAATCGATACAGGCACCCAGAAGGTGTGTGGCGTACTCCGTGATAGAGCACGAGCCATCCCCTGGAAGTTTCAATGGGTGGCGGCGATAACCCAATCTTGTTGGCGTCCCACCACGCGCCGCGGCGCGCTTCCAGCATGAGCCTGTGCCTGCCCCAATGCCGAAGGTCCGGAGAGTAGGAAATCCACATATGTGCTCCGAGTGACGTCGCGGGCCGATGAATCAGCGCCCAGTATCCATCGATTCTCCGAGGCAGAAGCGCGCTATCTTTGTCGTCCGGTGGCATGATGACGCCGTAGCGCTCGAGACTTCGGAAGTCTTTTGTCAGAGCTAGAGACACTCCCGGGCCACCACGTGAATAGGACGTGTACGTGACTACGTATTGATCCAGTTCGGGCACAAACGTGATGCGAGGATCCTCAATGCCCCAGATTTCCTCCGGATACTCCTGCGGGCTCGGCATCAGGGTCGGTTCGCTATCAATTTGCCATCCGTCGACACCGTTGCGAGAGCGCGCTACGCAGAGATGGGACAATCCGCGTCTTTCCTCCACCCGACAAAGCAGCAGGGTCGTTCCATCTGCGAGTAGCGTCGCGCCCGCGTTGAACACACTATTAATGGAGTACGGCCAATCCTTACTTGTCAGGATCGGGTTGGCAGGATGTCGAAGGAGTAGTGGCTCGTAACGACTGCCTGTAAGATTCGCGAGAATAGGTTCGTTGATCGTCATGAGGGGATTTCCATCTGTTCCGGTTCTTGCAGCGAGCGCATCTCCAGCAGTGCCATCAGGAACGACAGCGTCGACTCGGCGCCCTGGTTTTCATTCGCGCGGTCGGGATGCAGACCGTCTCGGCAGCCGCCGCTTACGGAGTCATAAAGAGGAAGCTGCAGGTCGTTGTCGCCCAGGAACCAGTTGAATGCCGAGCGGGCTTCGCTACACCAGCGTCGATCGCTAGTGACGCGATACGCCTGCAGACAGGCAGAAACCGCGCCTGCGGCTTCAATCGGCTGTTGATCGAATCGGGCTTTTTCACCGCCCTTGCGATAGAAGCCTTGCGATCCGATCGGCACGAAATGGCCATTGACCTCGCACCGTTGCTGTGTCAACAGCCAATCCAGTGATTCGAGACCGCCGGAAATCATGCGCTCGTCCGAGCACGCTGATCCCACGAGTAGCATCGCTTGGGGCAATCTCGCGTTTCCGTAGGCAAGCACATCCTCAAACCATTTCCAATCCGGGCTGCGGATCGATTCGTACATTTCGAGCAAGCGCTGCGCGAGCGCCGACCTCACTCTCTGGGCATCGCGATCTCCAGGATACGACTCGAGGTATTCCTGAATTCCGAGCAGAGTGTAAGCCCAGGCGCGAGGACTGCTGAATTCCATAGCTGCGGAGAGGGAGAACTCAAACAAACGCCCGGCGGCACGCCTCAATCCCTGAACTTCGGATCGGCCGAGGACCGTTCCCAAAGCCCACAATGCGCGCTCGTGACAATCTTCGCTAGGCTGTGCGGAGCCCTCGGCTTCGATCCAGCGGCGATCGTAGCTGAGAAAGTTCTTGAATCTACCCTTCGCGGGATTGAAGGCATGCTCCAGGAACGCCAAATACCGGCAAGTTCCATTTCCCGCAGCGACATCTGGAAACGCTGAGTTGCTTTCCGCGCGTTCGTTCTTTCGCAGTTGCTCCAGCTGGATTTTGAAAATGAGTGCTCGGGCATTGTCGTCGGTGGTGTAGCCCTCTCCGCGGTTCGGGATCGTAAAGATCGAGTGTTGCAGCATTCCGGTGTCATCGGTCATCTGATGCAAGTGGTTGAGTTTCAATTCCGGCAGCTCATCCAGCAACTTCTTGGTGACGCGCGCTGAGAACTGAACGTGTGGACTCTTCAAACGGTCACTGCGCACCCGAGCGAAACTTTCCATGTAACCTTGCGCAACTCGTTTCCAGACCATCTCGCGCGCAAACAGATATGCGCGTTTACGCATGGCATGGCGTATCGCCGGAGTATCCAAAAGTTCGATCGTCTTTTGTGCGATCGCGTTGGGATCCTGAAAGGGGACCAGCGCACCTCGGCGGTCGTCCAGTAACTCGATCGCATGCCAGTACGGCGTCGAGATGATCGCCTTCCCGGCCCCGAGCGCATACGCAAGCGTTCCCGAAACAACCTGTGCCTCATGGCGATAAGGAGTGATGTAGATGTCTGCCGCGCCAATGAACTCAACCATTTCCTCTGGACTGACGAAGCGGTCGTGGAAAATCACTTGCGATTCCACTCCTACCGTCTTCGCCAAAGCTTGCAGGCTGGCACGATACTTGTCTCCCTCACGCCGGAGGATGTGCGGATGAGTCGCGCCTGCGACCATGTAAACAACGTTCTTGTGTCTGGACAAAATCTGCGGCAGAGCCTGAATTACATTGTCAATTCCCTTGTTCGGCGAGAGCAGGCCGAACGTGAGTAGGACGGCCTTTCCTTCCACTCCAAAGCGGTCCTTGTAGAAATTAGGGTCCAGAAAGGGCAGGTCTGGAACGCCGTGCGGCACCATGTCGATCTTACTGCTGGGAACCTTGAAGATTTCCTGTAAGAACTGGGACGAGAGTTCGCTCATGACAATCAGGCGGTCCGAAAGCTCCGCAATCTCTTCCATCACCACCATTTGGTCAGGATTGGGCTCGCGAAGAACCGTGTGCAGGGTCGTCACCAGCGGCATCTTCAACCCCCTCAGCAGATGCAAAATATGGCTCCCCGCCGGGCCGCCGAAGATTCCATATTCATGCTGCAGGCACACCATGTCGATATTGTTGAAGTTCAGGAATTCTGCCGCGTCCTGATACGACCTAACGTCGTCCTGGGCGAGCGACCATCTCACCCGGCCTGGATAGTCATACCCTTGTTCCGTATCGTTGACGGGCAGCGCCAGCAACCGGGCGGTTCCATACTCCGCCGAAATCGCCGCACATAGATCTGTGGTGAAGGTGGCAATGCCACATTGTCGTGGAAGATAATTCCCAATCACTGCGATTCGGCTGGGCAGCGACGCCTTAGATTGTGAGCGTGGGCGAGCCGCTGACACTCCTCCCTGTACCGGGAGTCGCGGGCCGACGACTTCCAAGATCGCCTTGGGAAACACTGTGATTGGTAACGACATTTGTCCCTAACTTGGTGAGAAGTTGCTGAAAGTGGCCACTTTTCAGATAGAACTTCGCAATCAGCGGCGCTGGGTTGAGAATTTGTCTCTTTTCAGTATTCACTGAAAGCGACTTACCGACTGGTCAAAATTGACCGGATATGAAGCCCACAGGGATCGACACCCCCTCTTAACCAGGACACCGCCCGCGTCCCAGACATTTGGCCAGCCCGCCGTCGGTCGACGTCGTCGAATTGGCAGCTCTGCTGGGCGTGCCGTGAATGTGCGGCGACGGTAACATAGGGAACAGCAAAAAACGCTTTACCACAATTCCAGTTACTTTCGATGCAATTGAAGTTCTGAGATCTCACCTTTGCCAGGTGAAGTCAACTCGACTCATCGCTGCGCGTCAACGTTCTCAACGTACCCCGAAGCGAAACAATTCTCCACGAAGCTGCTCTCTCGCAAGTCCGGAGTCGCCGAGTGCGCCATCAGGGTTTCAAAAGAGCGAAATACCATCAAGCCTCGTACTCTCCGAAAGCTCACAAAGGCTATCCATAATCTGCAGAACAAAGAAATCAGAAAGTTGTGACTACTGGTCAATGAGTTCTATAAAAAGGGATGTCAAGAAAAAAGCTCCGCCTCGACCGGAGTTGAGATTTGTTCTCGAGATCCAGCCCACTCTGTGTCATTACCCTGAAGATGTTTGGCTTGTTGTCCCATGCTCGTAAGCTTTCTCTTCTGCTGGTGGTAAAGCTCGAGTGTGCAAGACGCGGCAAGCAGGA
>QIAJ01000047.1 GCA_003225495.1 Acidobacteriota bacterium | reverse complement strand
GAATTGGGAGAATTCGAGTCCGGATTCACAGCCCAATGGTTCGGAACCGTGCCCGCGGTTGTGTTAGGCGGAATCGGAACCCTGGTAGTGATCGGACTGTGGGCGTGGCTATTTCCAGAGTTGCGCAAAGCCGATCAACTGACGGTAGCAGAGCTGGCACCGAGATAAATCAACTCTCAGTTCCTGCCGAGATGAATCGAATCGTTTCGCCGTGACCTGTGACCTGAGATCTGTGACGTTTGACCTGAGAGCTTTCCGCTGCTGCTACAATTTTATGCAGACACGGAAGACACATTTATGCCCGAGACGTTGCTAATTGCTAATCCCGCTCCGCTGAACTGCCTGACTGACGACGAGATTCTATTTCGCGACAATGTCCGCCAATTTGCCGAAGACAAAATCCGCCCGCTGGCGAAAGAGATGGACGAAAAGGCAGTCTTCGATCAGGATCTGCTCGGACAATTCTTTCAGTTAGGCCTGATGGGAATCGAAATTCCTGAGCAATACGGCGGCGCCGCCGGCAAGTTCTTCGAAGCGATTCTTGCCGTAGAAGAGTTCTCGCGGGTGGACGCTTCCGCCGGGGTAATCGTTGACGTGCAGAATACGCTGGTTGCGAATGCAATTCTGCGCTGGGCTAACGATGAGCAGAAGAAAAGGTATCTGCCGAGATTGGCAGCTGACACTCTCGGTGCGTACGCATTAAGCGAAGCTGGTTCGGGATCGGATGCCTTCGCACTCCAGACCAAGGCCGAATTGCGAGGCAATGATTTCATCCTCAACGGACGCAAACTCTGGATCACCAATGGCAAAGAAGCCGGACTATTCATTCTGTTTGCCACGGTTGACGCGTTGAAGGGCTACAAAGGAATCACCGCATTTCTGATTGAAAAGAAATTCCCGGGATTCACCGTCGGCAAAAAAGAAGACAAGCTGGGAATTCGCGCCTCATCGACTTGCGAATTGATTTTGGAAGATTGCCGCGTGCCGAAAGAGAACGTCCTCGGCGAAGTCGGCAAGGGATACAAGATTGCGATTGAAACGTTGAATGAAGGCCGCATCGGCATCGGCGCGCAGATGCTGGGCGTGGCGCGCGGCGCATGGGAGTATGCCTCAAAATACGCGCAGGAGCGCAAACAGTTCGGCAAGCTGATCTCGGAATTTCAGGGCATCCAGTTTCAGATCGCGCAAATGGCTACCGAAATCGAGGCTGCTCGCCTGATGGTCTACAACGCCGCCCGCATGAAAGATGCGGGCATGGACTTCGTCAAGGAAGCCGCCATGACCAAACTCTTTGCCTCGCAAGTCGCCGAGCGCGTGACCTCCCTGGCGGTCGAGATCTACGGCGGATATGGCTTCACCAAAGATTATCCCGTTGAAAAATACTGGCGAGACGCGAAAATCGGGAAGATCTACGAAGGAACGTCGAATATGCAGTTGGCGACCATCGCAAAAATGGTAATGGCGAAATAACGTTTGTCATGGATGGTAGCGAATACAGAAGAAGTAAGTTTCTTCTGTGACTCTGCAGTCATGTTTTGTTTTTGAAGTGAGGCAGAACCTTATCGCCGAAAAGTTTTGCCTGTCCCGTTCGATCATCCCCCCAGATTTCAAGCATGATGTGAGTGCATCCAGCATCGCGATATTCTTCGATTTTCTGAATGCACTCATCGGGAGTTCCTGCAATCGGACAAACCTTGCGCAACAGTTCGTCAGACACCGCTTGCGCGGCAGCTTTTCGCCCACCACGTTCCATAGCATCAGCGACTGGTTGAAGTTCCGCAAATGTAATGCCTGCGGATTCGAGCAGCACATCTGCCGAGCCCTTGATGTTCTGTACTTTGTTCGCGAGATACATCGCAGCCTGCTCCCGCGCTCCTTCTTTGCCTTTCCTGGAATCGCGTCCGATGCTGCCGACAATCACACAGCCGACGATCAGATTCGAAGCATCGCGCCCCGCTTTTGCAGCGCCTTCTTCCATGTTCTTCTTCGAGTAGCGCACAAATGCAGGTGTTGTGATCGACGCGGTCAGCAACCCATCCCCGAGCGAACCGCCTAAACGCTGCATCGCTGGTCCAGTTCCCGCAACGTACACCGGAGGAATCTTTCTAGAAGTGTGCGCATCGGACTTGAGCTCTGGAACATTCGCCGAAAACACTTTGCCCTGATATTCGAATGCATCACCTTTGAGGACGCCGCGAATAATTTCGATGCTTTCCCGCATGACCGTTGCAGGACCGACCTTCTCCCCTTCGCCCTCGCCAATCTCTTTCATGAAGATCTTCGACGCGCCCAAGCCGAGCAAAAAGCGATCGCCCGCAAGATCCTGCATGACGCGCGCTTCCATCGCAATCTGCACAGGATGACGCGTGTATGGCGAAATAATCCCCCATCCCAGCTGTATGCGTTTGGTCTGACTCGCGATTACAGCAAGGATCGCGGTTGACGACCGCGCTTCAAACGAATGCTTGCGCCACCACGGATAGGCTTCTGCAATCCAGAAAGTGTCGAAACCAGCGTCTTCACAAGCTTTCGCCATGATGACGGTTTCCCGCGCGGGTTCCATGCTGAGTTGAAGGACGCCGATGTTAAACGGAATGGTCATAGATAAGGTCAGAGGTTACGGGACTTAGGTGTTATGAAATACAACCGCAACTGCTGCGATGCCTCTACTCTGGATCGCTCCAGGAATGTTCCAGGCCCTTGATCAACTCCCACACAGCTTTGTTGAGCGGCGTTGCGATGCCAGACTGCTTACCGGACTTCACAATTGCCCCGTTCATGAAGTCGACTTCGGTTTGCCGCTTGGCCAGAACGTCCTGAAGCATTGAGGATCGATGCTTTCCGGGAGCGTTGGCGCCTTTTTGCACGAGCGCCCGCGGATCGCCATGAAGTGTAATTCCGAGTGCCTCGGCCACAGATTCTCCTTCAACGATTAGATCGTCAAAGAGTTGTCCTGTCGGTGCAAAACGGGTTGCGGCACCGTGATGCAGCAGTGTCAATCCTCCGACTGGATTGCTGGCGGCGTTGAAGATCAGTTTCGTCCACTGTGCGCCGCGCGCATCGTTCAATGCGATGGTATTCATGCCGGAGTTCGTCATCAGGGTTGCGAGTTCTTGGACTTTCGACATGGGCGTGTGGGTCGGTTCAAATGGACCGATCCAGGTGTCGCCGGCGATGTCGAAGCCGATGTGTCCGGGAGCGATGGGATGACCAGCTGGGAAGGTCGTTCCACGAATGACATGTTTGACGTGCTCGGCGATGATCTCTTCGTTGCCGACTCCGTTCTGCACTGAGCATACCGCGCTCGATTCGTCGAAGGCATGCGCCGCTTGTGCGATCGCGTTCCGAGTATGAATCGCCTTGGTGGCGACGATGCCATAATCGCATCTCGGAATTTGGCGGGCATCAGTCGTCGCATTGAGTTCCGCCGTAAAGTCGGCCGCGCCAGAGAGGCGGAGTCCATCGTTGCGGATGGCGTCGATGTGCTCTTTCCAGAGATCGTAGGCCCAAACTTCCGCTTCGCCCTTCCGAGCGAGATGCGCCGCGAATAGGCTGCCTACTGCCCCACAACCAATCACACAAACTCTCAGCAAAACCGGACTCCCAAGTCAGAAATATTAGGGACTAACCTCTGACCTCTGGCCTGCCTTCACACTCGTGCGTGTTTCTTCACCGGTAAAAAACTTCCATGGAACATCCGCGAGACACTCACCTTCGGTTTTGCCGATGCGATAGGTGTCCTGTGTATAGAGACAGACTGTGCCATCCTGATCGACGACCTGCGGATGCAGGGAAAAAATCATGTTCTCCTCTAGCGGGACATCGGTCTTCGCGCCGATCGCGGGATATTCGATCATGGTGGTGCCGATACTATGTCCTGACAAGTGGCCGAGCGAAAAACCGTGCTTGGCGAATGTGTCTGCGACCGAGCGATGGACGTTCGATGCCAGTTCGCCGGCCCGCATCAGCTTGCGGGCGGATTCCATTGCGAGCGGATAGGCGTCTGCCATTTTCTGCGTTGTGGCGCCGGGTTTGCCTTGAAGCAGAGGGCGCGAAAATTCCACCCAATAGCCGCCTGCGCCGGTAATTTCGAGCGAATAGAGGAGCAAGTCGCCCGCCGCAACCTTGCGGAGGCCAGGAACTTTGAAATAGGCATTGGCCTCGCCGTTCTCCCCGGACAGCAGAATGTTCATCATGCGCGGGCCCGCGCCACGCGCAAAGAAACGCTCTACGGCAGGAGCCATGATCTCGGCTTCGGTTTTGCCCGGTTGATAGGCGGCGACCAGGGCCCAGAATCCGTCGACGATGATCTCCATGGCGTCGCGGACCTCGGCTAGTTCCTCTTCGCTCTTCACAGCGCGGGCCATATCGAATTCCTGGTCAAAGGGCACGAGTTCGAATGGCGCCTGCGCTCTTTTCCACTTACGTTCAACGGCGCGATCCCGCAGCCACACGCCGGGGATGTCAGGCCAGACCTGGTCTTTCACCCAGGGCTTCTTCTTGTCGCCGATCCAGCGAGCTTCGCGCGGGAAGACGAGGGTGGGCTCGCCTTCGAGTGGAATCAGCACATACACGTAGCGGTGCACGATTTCGAACCCGGAAGTGTAAAACACGGCGCCCTCAAATCCGGCGTACTGGTTGCCGCAGACGATGAGAGCGTCGATTCCGGCGACTTGCATGCGGGAACGGATGTTCTGGTAACGGCGATCGATTTCTTTCTGACTTGGCAATCGGACCTCTAGTACGTCTCTGTTCGCGACGGGAGACGGGGCAAGCCGCGTCTCTACTCCAGGTTGGCTAAGCGCTCATGCCGCATATTTCGGCGGCGGTTAGTGCGTACACCTTGGTGATTTCGACCAAGGTTTGAATCCGAACTT
>QIAJ01000242.1 GCA_003225495.1 Acidobacteriota bacterium | reverse complement strand
CTTTTACTATCGGGGAACCCGCATGCCGTGTCCTGGATTGCGCGTGGAGTTTCAGAGCCACGTGCTGAGAGATGAAAGTTCGCAAGAAGTATTGAACATCGAAGGGCGGCTGTTGATGCAGCCCGACACCGGATGGGGACGCTTGCTAATGTACCGGCTCTTGCGGAGGCCGGAAGTGCTTGGGACAATTCGCTACGTCGCTCGTCCGCTGGCAGCAGCGGCGGCGCCCGCGAACACTTCTCTCTCGTAAAGCGTCTCGGCGACGTACCCTGTGCCCAGAAAGCTGCGGGCTGCGCCGGTGACAGGTTGAACTCCACATCGGCG
>QIAJ01000241.1 GCA_003225495.1 Acidobacteriota bacterium | reverse complement strand
GAACACGGACGGTACAGCCAGATTCCGCGTCCGTTACGGATGATCGATTTCCAATCGTCGGAGTCGAATTCAAAACTGGAATGTGAACATTCGGAGTTGGTAAGATACCGGCCATACCCCTTGATCTCGACTCCCAGGGCAATGTTCGTGCGGTAGTCCATCAGATGATAGCCGCGATTGTCTGTTTCGTTGAGATAGGCGATGTGGTTAAAGCGGATGTCCCATTCGGTGTGTTGTTCCGGAACCTGCGAGCGCTCCCAGACCACTTCCACGGGGGCTGGGTTGATGGCCTCGACGACAATCTTGCGGGCCCGCAGCTCCTTGCTCAAGGCTTGCCGACTCCAACCGTAAGACGGATCTGGCGACCCATTCGGAGCCAACTCGCCAGATCGTGCGCGAATGCGAAGAAGGCGCACGCTCCCATCACCGACATATACAAACGAAGCAGCCCCGGCACCTCTGGAGGATCAATCACGATCGCAGTCGCCAGAAGCCGATCCGGCCAGACGTTTTGCGCGACCAGGACAATATAAGCTCCCACCATCAGGCTAAGCACGATGTGCATGAAGTATTCAGCACGCGGGAGACCGCCCTGATCGCGGCGGCTGACGGTCTCTTCCCACACGTCAGACCAGGCAATGATTACATCCGCGCAATAAAGTGCGGCGAGCAACACGAGCGCTGCTCCGTGAAACCGCAGGTTGGCGATGATCAGAAATTGTAGGCCGTAAATCACATGGCGCGTCAGATGCCAGAACTGTTCGCGATGGCACTCTGGCCTCTTGTGCAGGGCGCACTTGTAGTAGTGAAAATACGTCACATCGAAGACACCGATGTGGCCGATCACCAGCAATAGATAGAAGGCCGCTCTCATAGTGTCGCTGCGCGACTGAGAATTATTGTGTCAGCATCGCCCCGCCGGCACAAAGGTTTTGCACCAGCACAGAAGAAACCAAAGTCATAGCCGACTAACCAACTTGCCTCTCTTTTGTCGCCGCTGTATGGAGATGGCAAATCGCGATCGCGAGCGCGTCGGCTGCATCCGGAGACTCAGGAACCTGATCAAGATTCAACAGGCGCGTTACCATCTGCTGAACCTGATGCTTCTCAGCCTTGCCGTATCCCACTACAGCGGACTTAATGGAGAGCGGAGAGTACTCGGCGACTTCCAGTCCGGCGGTGGCCGCCGCCAGCATGGCAACTCCGCGGACCTGGCCAAGCTTCAATGCTGATTTCACGTTCACGGCGTAAAAGACATCTTCGATAGCGACCCGGTCAGGACGATGCTCGCAGATTAGTTTATGGAGGCCGACTGAAATTCATGACAGACGGGTGGGCATCGGCTCGCGTGGAGAAACCTTGATTGCACCGCAGGTAACACACACGAGGCGCTCGTCATCGAGCAAGTCGACGATTCCGTACCCGGTGTACTCGGTGCCGCAATCGATTCCGAGGACGCGCATTCAGATTGCAGTTTAGCGTGCCGGATTGCGTCTTGGCAGATTAGTTTCGTTCTAAACGGACGAGAGGGTAATTATCATGGCTCGGATCGCTCGAGCGGAACTGCGACCTTAAAGTTTGTGAAGCGGCTTTGTTCACACAAATTGACTATTCTCTGATCAAGCGCAAATTTGACGCGGCGTGGCGCCTGTCCAATCAGGATCTGGCTTAGTTCAACCGGTATTTTCCTGCCTCAATGGTCTTCCCAGCAATCTGCTGTCGCAGCGCTATGGTATTAAACGGCTCGTGCTTTGCCAGACGCCGCAGGATCGCCATCTGCGTTCGCAGCATGTCGCCGTCAGCAACATCGGCGATAACTTTTCTCGCGGCGGCCTCGATTTTTTCCAGCGCCTGCGTCATGTAGACGCGTGTCATCGCGATCGGCAGCGCTGCGGAGGACTCGCCTTTCTCTGCGGCGATCTTCTGCGCGCGTAGTACGGCTGATTCCATGGCGTAAATTTCAATCGTCATGTCGGCGATGGCGCCCATTACTTCCTGCTGATCCTGAATCGCCTGCATATACTTTTGCGTGGCCGCGCCTGCTACGAACAGTCCCAGTTTCTTGGCGTTCGTGACAAGCTTGCGCTCATCGGCGAGTGGTCCTTCAAAATCTTCGCCTGTCGATGGGCCGCTCAGGACTTCGTCCATCAATTTCTTGATTGCCGGCAGGAGGGGCAGTTGGCCGGACATGGCTCGCTTCAACAGGAATCCTGTGATGATGAGGCGGTTGATTTCGTTTGTGCCTTCGAAGATACGGTTGATGCGGGCATCGCGATATGCACCCTCGGCCGGATATTCCTGGACGAAGCCGTAGCCGCCGTAGATTTGGACCGTCTCGTCGACGACGTAGTCGATCATCTCTGAGCCCCAGACTTTGAGGATCGAGCATTCGACTGCATACTCTTCAATGGCTTTGCGCGTTTCTTTCGCAGCTTCGGGACTAGCCTTGTCGATGCCGGCGAGAAGATCGTCCATCATGCCGACAGTCCGAAACACGAGCGACTCGCCGACGTAAATCAGCGTCGCCATGTTCGCGATTTTTTCGCGGACGAGACCGAAATCGGCAATAACCTTCCCGAAAGCCTTGCGCTGCTTGGCGTATGAAACGGCGTTCTCGAGCGAAACGCGGGCGCCGCCCACCGACATGGCACCGAGTTTAAAGCGTCCGACGTTCAGGATGTTGAAGGCAATGACGTGTCCCTTGCCGATTTCACCAAGCAGGTTTTCGACGGGTACTTTGCAGTCATTTAGGATGAGCGGACAGGTGGATGATCCGCGAATGCCCATCTTGTGCTCTTCCGCGCCGACTGAGAAGCCCGGGAAGGTTCGTTCGATCAGGAATGCGGAAAACTTTTCGCCGTCGATCTTCGCGAAGACGGTGAAGAGATCGGCGAAGCCGTAGTGCTTGCCGTCGGGCGAGAGTTGGGCACGGGTGCGACAGTTCAGGGCGTCCGATCCGGAGGAAGATTCTGAAAGCGCGTAGGCGCCGACGATTTCACCCGCTGCCAGCTTCGGCAGATATTTCTTTTTTTGCTCTTCGGTGCCGAAATAAACGATTGGCAACAAGCCGATGCCGCTGTGTGCGCCCCACGTAGTGGCGAACCCAGCGTACTTGGCGATGTTGTCGGCGATGATGGCGGCGGTCACTTTGTCCATTTCGAGGCCGCCATAGGCTTCGGGAATTTCAACACCGCTCAGGCCGAGCTCACCCGCTTTTTTCAGCAGATCGCGCGAAACGGAGAAATCCTTGTTCTCCATCTTCTCTGCCTGCGGCAGGATTTCGTTGAGCGCAAACTCTTCGGTGGTCTGTCCAATCATCTGCTGCTGGTCATTGAAGTCTTCTGGCGTAAACACATCGGCACTCTGCCGCTCTTCGAGCAGAAAGCTTCCACCGAGAATCTTTGTCTTGGGAATTGCAGTTGTGGCCATGTATGAAAATTCCTCTGGAAAAAGGGCATCGGATTGCCCTGCATCGCCCTTACCTTCGACAGTCAAAGTGTATAAGCTAGGGATGCAATTTCCTAGTTGCGCCGAGTGTCCATGACAAACCAAAGTCCACACCTTGATGGTCCGAGAACAACCGGCAAAGGGCCACTTCGCGGCATGGCCATTGCGGCACTTTCGTTTGTTGCCGGGCTGGTGATAGCACTTCTGACCTTGATCATGATGGGGCGCGCTGCACAAAGCTGGCCGGGGAGTTTGTGGAGTTCATGGTTCCAGAGAACGGCGCACACAGATCTGAGCCAGCCCACAGTCGTCGACCGGATCCAGAAGCTGCAGCGGCTAGAAAGTGTGGTTTACACCATGGACAAAATCGTTACCGGCGAAAAGGAGAGTGTGATCCTGCCGAATTTTCTTGCTGGTGATCGATTGCTGCTTTTGGTACACGGAGAAGTAATCGCGGGCGTCGATTTCCAGACGCTCAAACCGGGTGACGTTTCGGTGACGGGCAAGAAGATCCGCGTGCGGCTTCCCCAGGCGCAAGTGCTGGTAACGAAGCTCGACAGCTCCAAGACCCGCGTCTACTCGCGGCAAACGGGATTGCTGGTAGCGACTGACCCGAATCTGGAATCGCAGGTTCGTGAAGAAGCCGAACGCGATTTGCGTCGTTCAGCACTGGCCGACGGCATTTTGCAAAAGGCTCAGGAGAATGCTCGCTCGACGCTCATGAGCTTGATGCAGAGTATGGGGTTTCAGGAAGTACAGTTCGAATAAGCACAATTTGCGAAGGATTGACCGCGATGGACAACCTGTGGGGAGAAACTTATGAGTGGTCCGAGTTTCCTGCATGGCGAAAGGTTCTGCTTTTCGGCTGTGTGGCGTTGTTTTTCATTATTGGATATCAACTGTTTTCGAAGGAAACTGACATATACACAACGGCCCCGAGTGCCCCAGTAGTGGAAACGAAGCAGGTGGTTCCCGTCCGAGTGAATCATGGAACCCGTCGTTATGTGGCGGAAAAGGAAGCTGAGCAACTCAAGTACTTGCGGGATACGGTTCCATCAGTCGTTATCGTCCTGCTCCTGGGAGCGGTGACAATACTGTAGACGTATCGGGGAGCCCATTGATTTTCGGTACTTCCCACAGTTAAAGATTCTCGAAGATTCCCGCTGCGCCCATGCCTCCGCCGACGCACATCGTGACCATGCCGTAACGGGCTTTGCGACGCTTCATCTCGCGGATCAGGGTAGCCGTCAGTTTTGCGCCGGTACATCCCAGAGGATGTCCTAACGCAATTGCTCCTCCATTTGGGTTGACCCGTCCGGGATCGAGCCCGCCTTCTTTGATAACCGCTAGCGATTGCGCTGCGAACGCCTCGTTCAATTCGATTACGTCGATGTCGGAGAGTTTCAGTCCGGCAAGCTTCAGCGCTTTCGGGATTGCGAACACCGGGCCAAGGCCCATTTCTTCGGGCTTGTATCCGGCGGTGGCGAAGGAGACGTAGCGTGCTAGTGGGATGATACCGAGGGCTTTCGCGCGGTCAGCAGACATGACGATTGCCGCGGCTGCGCCGTCCGACATCTGCGACGAGTTCCCTGCCGTGGTGACCCCCTTCACGTGAAAAGCGGCTTTCAGCGCGGCGAGTGCTTCGAGCGAAGTGTCGGAGCGCGGGCCTTCGTCGGCTGTGAAGGTAATCTCCTGCTTCTTTGGCTTCGATCCGTTCGGTGTGGTGAAGCTCACGGAAACGGGCACGATTTCATCTTCGAATTTTCCGGCTGCAATCGCAGCCAGGGCCTTCTGATGGCTGCTTAGCGAGAATTCATCGCACTCGGCGCGGGTGATTCCGAAACGCGTTGCGAGCCGTTCCGCCGTCAGTCCCATAGAGAGGTAGGCATCAGGGTAGTGGTCGACCAACCAGGGGTTGGGCGAAATTTTGTTGCCACCCATCGGGATCATCGACATGGATTCGGTGCCGCCGGCGACCACTACCTGGGCACCGCCTGCCATGATGCGTTCAGCCGCCATCGCGATCGCCTGCAGTCCGGAGGAACAGAATCGATTGATGGTTACGGCTGAGACTTCAACGGGCAGGCCCGCGCGAAGCGAGGCGATTCGGGCGACGTTCATCCCCTGTTCGGCTTCCGGCATGGCGCAACCGAGAATGACGTCTTCGATCTCTTTGGGATCAAGTTGCGGCACGCGTGCTAACGCGGCCTTGATGGCAATGGCAGCCAACTCGTCGGGACGCGTAGTCCGCAACGTTCCTTTAAAGGCGCGGCCGACGGGCGTGCGGACGGAGGAAACCAGAACTATTTCTCGCATAGGAGCTCCAATTTGTATTGTAGAGGCCTTCAACGTCAGAGTTAAAGATTCCGCGAGACGGGGAAAGGTGCTCTTCTATAAGATGCTGGGCCATGGGATCGCTGGCTACATCGGGCGCGACCGTATCGAAGCAGGCGGAAGTTTCAACAGGACGGATTCCGTCGATCGATTTCTTGCGGGGCGCAGTCATGGTGATCATGGCCATTGACCATACCCGCGATTTCTTTACGAACCTGACTTTTGAGCCGGAGAGTCTGTCGCAAACGTGGACGGCGTTGTTTTTCACGCGCTGGATCACGCACTTCTGCGCGCCGCTCTTCTTTTTCCTGGCGGGCACAGGCGCGTTTTACTACGGAATGCGGCGCGCTCCATCGGCGGCCTCGAAGTATTTGGTGACACGTGGGCTGTGGTTGATCGCCGTAGAATTCACTATCGTCGGCACGGCCTGGACTTTCAAGGCTCCGTGGGGATTCTTTGGAGTGATCTGGTGCCTGGGCGCGTCAATGGTGGTGCTGGCGGCACTGGTGCGCCTTCCGCTTCGGTGGCTTGCAGGTTTATCCGCGGCGATCGTTCTTCTTCACGACCTCGCCGACACCTACCGTCCCGGATCGGGCGATTGGACCTGGATATGGCGCATTCTCCACGTCAAAGGCGGAGTGAATATCTTCGGCGCGCATAGTTTCGTCCTGTTTCCGTTACTTCCCTGGTGTGCCGTGATGGCGCTGGGCTTCTGCTTTGGCGCACTGCTTCAGCGGCCGGACAAGCAAAAATTTATTCTGCGATTGGGGATAGCGCTTACGCTCGCCTTCGTCATTCTGCGCAGCACCAATATTTATGGAAATCCTCCTGCACTGCCGGGAGGCGTTACGCCCGGTAATTTTCACGTCCAGCCAACTCTTGCGAAGACATTCATATTGTTTCTAGATACCGAAAAGTATCCGCCATCGTTGCAGTTTTTACTGATGACGCTCGGACCTTCGTTGCTCGTTTGGTGGGCGATCGAGAAATTTGGCCTGCCGAGATTCGCAAGACCGATAGTGGTATTTGGCCGAGTGCCATTTTTCTTCTACGTGTTGCACCTCTACTTGATCCATGCGCTCGCGGTGCTCGTGGCCATCGCTTTCCACCAGCCATATTCCTGGCTGCTCCACGGGGGGTTCTGGTTCAACGATTTGCCCGAAGGTTACGGACACGGACTGGGGTTCATCTATTTAATGTGGGCCGTTGTGATTGTTATCCTCTACTTCTCGTGCCATTGGTTCGCGCGGATGAAGGAACAAAAGAGAGCATGGTGGCTGTCGTACCTGTGAGGAAGTGACAATGCAACGGAGCTAAATCTCACCCACTCCCCTTTTTCAACTGCTGCTTCCATCCGAGCACTCTCGCCTTGTTCCCTTCGGCTTCGGCTTCGGGAACCATGCCTTTCTTCTGATAAAGAATTGAAAGACTGGTGTGTGCGAGAACGTCGTCAGGATCGAGTTCGGCGATTCGGTTGGAGACTTCGATCGCCTCGTCGAGGCGGTTCAGGTCCTGGAGTGCGCGGCTTAGGCCGTGTAGGGCGTCGGTGAAGTTGGGGTCGGCTGCGAGCGATTGGCGGTATTCGGCGACGGCTTGTTCGTTGTGTCCTTCAGCGACCAGATCAAGCGCCGCGTAGTAGTGATCTTCGGCCTGGGGATTGGAACTGGGCGGGTCGTCGGGCATCGCGCGTGGTCCTGAGTGGAGTCTAGCATGCGGAGATTGCACGACGGTTCCGCCTCTCTTGAGGGCGTTAGAGGTTTGTTCACTGAAACAGAGAATGTGGCATCGGGCCCCTTTTCACCCGGGCCTTTTGCCCCTAGCTTAAACATTCCGCCACTTTGAGGATGGGGCGCTCTGGCGTCTACTTTCGTAAGTTGGATGAGGTGGTGGGCTCCGCACTGCCGTCCGTCGCGTTGCCGATGGCGTTCCCCGAGACTACGAGTTCTACGCGGCGGTTTTGCTGGCGGCCTTCGGCTGTGTCGTTTGACGCAACGGGTTCGCTCTTGCCAAAACCGCTGGCTGTGATCACATCGGACGAAATGCCCTGCGCTATCAAGTAATCGCTGACGGCCTGGGCGCGCTGCTCAGAAAGGTGGCGGTTGTATTCATCAGTACCGATGCTGTCGGTGTGGCCTTCGATGGCCAAGTGAAGTCCCTGATACGCGAGCACGATGCCGGAAACTTTGGCAAGGCGCTCCCGAGCTCCGGAAAGCAGTTCGAAGCTGCCGCTTTTGAAGAGGACGTCGGACATGTTTGCGATCAGGCCGCGCGCCGTGTCGCGAGTTGCAAGGACGCTATTGAGCTGCTGGAGAAGACGGGCGCGGATTTCCTGTTTTTCTTTTTCCGCCTGCTGTCGAAGCTGATCGGATTCTGCTGCGGCCTTGCGGGCCTTGTCGGCTTCTGCCGCGAGCGCTTGCTGCTGCGCAAGAGCTTCGGCTTTCGCTTTCTCGGCTTCAACTCGTTGGCGAGCGGCTTCTGCGGCGGCCTGCTGTGCTTCCGCCTTGGCGGATTCTGCTTGAGCTTGCGCAGCCTCGGCCTGCGCGCGGGCGGCTTCTGCTTCCGCTCGCGCCCGGGTTTGCGCTTCAGCTTCTTCGCGAGAACGGGAGGCCCTTTCTTCGGCTGCTCTCTTTTCTGCAGTGATCTGAGCTTGCGCTTCTTCCTCGGCTTTTTGCTTAACGGCCATTACACGCGATTCTTCCGCCGTCTGCGCGGCTTCGCGAGCGGCGGCTTCAACCGAAGTGCGAGACTGCTTCTGGCGATACGCTTCTTCTGCCTGACGCAGCTGCAGCTCCGCTTTCGCCAGGATGGAAGTCGCGTAGCGGTCGGCTTGCGCTACGTGAGCGATACGAACTGCATTGCGGGCCTCAAACAAGGCCAGAGGGGTCTTGGAGTCGATACCGAAGATTGCGTCCTGAATGTGAGTATTGGTCGAGGAGTAGGTACCGCTTCGAAGCAATTCGTACTTCGCGCTGATTTCTTCGCCGCCCGAGCCCGCAGCGAACATGTTTTCCATTGCTACCATATTCCCCGGCTGGCTGACGGCGGAATAGGGCTCGGCAGTGACGATCATTCCAAAGGTTTGAAAGTCCGTGAACGCTTTCACGTGGCCCTTGCCATGGTCCAAACTGACTTCGCCCAAGTTCACTGCGCGTCCTTGCGGAGAGACCGCCCACATCACGTAGGTCAGGTACTCGAGGCCGAACTTGGTGGCGTCTTCCATGCTTTCAAATTTGGCGTCAATCTGGATATTGTTTTTCCTGGCTTCGACTTTCGCTTCGCCCGAGCCGCGCTGCATCAGGTCGGTTCCCTGAAACGCGATTTTGCTGGTTCCTCCGGGACGGTAATGCATCGCCTTGGTGGTGCGAACAACTATGTCGGGGTTCGCGGGCGAAGATTGGACTTGAGCGGTTGCGAGTGAAACCGCAGTGAGCAGCAGGACGGCCAGATTTTGGTTCACGTCACCCTCGTCAGGAGGTCGATTTTTCGAGAAGCAAACTCATCAGCGGGGAGGACGCGGCTTGCAGCCGCTCAGGGACAACATCGCAGTGTTGCCCGTGAAGGAACCGAGCTCGGCTTCAGTTCACGATGAGACGCCGCTAATAGTGTAAAGGCGCGGCATGGCACCGGGAAAAACGGTAGATATACATGGCGGGTTGCACTTTCGTCATGTATTAGGCGGGTGGTCGTGAGTGTAATAGCCTATTGCATCAACGATCCGTCAGGGTGGCGGGAGTGCGCTGCCGTTGGGAGCGAAGAGAACATTTCGCCACGGGGCGATAATTGTGGCAAGCTGGACAAATGGCAAAGGCTTACAGAACCGATGTGCTCGGCAAAAAGAAGTTTCAAGAGGAGATCCAGCAGCGCAGGAGCGCCGTAAAGCCAGAGCGTGTGCCGTGCCCGCTACCTGGTTGCGAGTGTACTTATGAAATGTACGGCTCCAGACCGGCGAATCTTGTGGACCATGTAGCGACCCTCCAAGACCGGGTTAAGCGAGAACATCCCGATCACACCAGCGAGGTGCTAGCGGTGCATGAATTTCGCAAAGTGCCGAGGTGAACAACGTGCTGGCGAATCGTCATACGTTTATCGAGTCAGAAGGGTCCTGGATCCCGAGTCGGAAACGATATCTGAACCTCGCTTGAGATTAAGCGGAGGGTAGGAGTTGGAATGTGAACAACGGAGCACAACGAAGGAGTTGGTTTCTTACAAGCCACCTGAGAGCGGCAGGCGCTAGGTTGGGTTTAGCGATCGTGCTTGCACCGGCAGTTGTCGTCCCTAGATCGGCGCAAGCCCAAACTTTCACCCTACTCTACACATTCACAGGCGGCGCGGATGGCAGAACTCCGGGCGGCGGCGTGATACTGGACGCGGCAGGAAATCTGTATGGCACCACTACGCAAGGCGGAAATCTTGCCTGCTCACAGGGTTGCGGCACTGTGTTCAAAGTGGACGGCGCCGGCAAAGAGATCGTGCTTCACAGCTTCACCGGGACTGGCGCAGGGGACGGGGAATACCCCACCGCAGCCTTAGTGATGGACGGACAGGGCAATCTGTACGGCACAACCGCGGTCGGCGGAACTTCAGGCCATGGAACAGTTTTCAAGGTGGACACCACTGGCAAGGAGACTGTCTTGCATAGTTTCTCTGGTGCGAGTTGGGAAGGAGCGTTCCCCAACGGAGGCGTGGTGAGGGACGGGCAGGGCAACCTCTACGGCACAACTGAAGCTGGCGGCACCTCGAACTGCGGGACAGTATTCAAATTGGATCCGACCGGTAAGGAGACGGTGTTGTATAGCTTCACTGGAACGGGTGGGGATGGGAGCTCTCCCGAGGCAGGCGTAGTGCGCGACGGACAAGGCGACCTATATGGAACGACCCGAGTCGGCGGTGTTTCTAACTACGGGACAGTGTTCACGGTAGATACGAGTGGCAAGGAGACGGTGCTCTATAGCTTTACCGGACCATGGGCCGATGGCGCGTACCCAGGGCCAACTTAGTGCTAGATGCGAAGGGCAATCTTTATGGCACTACCTATTCCGGTGGAAGAGGTGTCGACGGGGGGAATGGCGTGGTTTTCAAACTGGACAAGGCTGGCCGCGAGAGGGTGCTGTACCGCTTCCCCGCGACGGGAGCCAAAGGCATACATCCCCATGGTCTGGTGCGAGACGCACAAGGTAACCTCTATGGCGCTACGCTCTTCCATGGCGCTTTCGGCTGGGGAACGGTGTTCCAGAGGGCTCCGACCGGGAAGCTAACCGTGCTCTACAACTTCACCGGGGGCGACGCTGACGGTGGGGATCCGTATGCGGGCGTAGTGCAGGATAGTCAGGGGACCTGTACGGGACTACCAGCGCTGGGGCTATCGGCTACGGAACGGTGTTCAAGATATCCCCTTGATTGGACCGGAAAAAAAGCCGGAACCCGAAGGTTCCGGCTGTCCAGTTAGCAGGTTGCCCGGATAAAACTTGCGTAGCCGAAATTGGCCGGGGCCTAAGCGCTTCTCAAAACAAGCAGTCAACGGCACGGCTTGAAGCCGTGACCTCCCGAAAACCTTACGCGCTGCGTCGCGGCCGCACTGTGAGATCCCGCACTTGCGTCAGAATGCTGGACATCTGCATCCCGTTCAGTTGCGCTACGAAGGGGAGAATCTCGGAAACGAACTGGTCTTCCATCAGTTCGCGAACTTCTTCCTGACGGTTGCGTTCCCCGCCGGAGAGAAGATCGGGTACCGTGACTTCAAGAGCGCGCGCCAGACGTTCCAGGGAAGACAGCGTCGGCGTGGCCTTTTCGTTTTCGATCTTGGAGACGTAGGTACGCGGTACCGACATCCGTCCGGCCAGTTGTCGCTGGCTCAATCCGCTGCGTAGACGCAGGGAACGGATCGAGTTCGCCAGGTTGAGATGTCCGCGACCGTTGCCGTTGATGGGCATGATCGCCGGAATCGGATCAGGCGCGACCGATTCGACTTCGACCTCGTCTAACGATAAGTGACAGCGCCGACAAAGACTATTGGTTGTACGGAATTGAACTAACAGACAGTGATCGCAACGGATAACCTCCCGTGAATCGACGGGAGCGAGTGTAGTGGCCATTCAGGGTTTGGGAGTGCCAGAGCGAGGGGCTACTCTCAAAGCCAACTGCACGGTAATCTGAGGGATAGGGGCTGTGGATGTCAAGAAAAAAGTAGGACAAAACACGGCCTTTCGATAAGAAAATCCTAAATGAGCGGCGAAAACCAGGAGAAAACAGGTACAAAACCATGATGCAGAGGCCAGAAGCATGGGGGTTACTAACTGAGTTCACCCAGTCGGAAAGTCTGCGGAAACATGCACTTGCAGTCGAGGCTTGCATGCGGGCCTATGCCCGAAAGTTGGGAGGAGATGAGGAGCTTTGGGCCGTTACCGGGCTCCTGCATGACTTTGATTATGAGCGCTGGCCATCGCTGGAAGACCATCCTTATCGCGGAAATGAGATTCTGGCGGAGCGCGGCTGGCCCGATGAGATTCGCCGCGCGATTATGTCGCATGCAGAGTACTCCGGCGTGACGCGGGACACGCCGATGGAGAAAGCGTTATTTGCGTGCGACGAACTGGCTGGATTCATCACAGCTTGCACTTTGGTGAAACCCAGCAAGTCGCTGTCTGAGGTTGAGGCCAAATCGGTGCGAAAGAAGATGAAGGACAAGGCATTCGCGCGAAGTGTGAACCGGGACGACATTGTGAACGGCGCGGCGGATTTGGGTGTTGAGTTGGAGGAGCACATCGCTTTCTGCATCGAAGCGATGAAAGGGATTGCGACGGAATTGGGGTTGGAGGGGATGGGGATGAAAACGGTGTGAGGTGAGTAGCTCAGTCGTGAAGAACGACATTGAGCAGCGAACTGTGAACCTGGAGGCCCCCATCGATACCGCCGGAATAATCAATGAAGCCCATTTTCCTGAAACGATTCATGAAAAAGCTGACTCGCGAACGCGTGGTGCCGATCATCGCCGCCAGGGTTTCCTGACTGATCTTGGGCACGACTACTTCAGGGGTGCCTTCCTTGCCGAAATGAGCGAGCAGGAGAAGAACTCGGGCTAACCTCTTCTCGCTGGAGTTGAATAACTGATCGACCAGATCTTCTTCATAACGAATGTTCCGCGCCAACAAATAGGCGACGAACATGTCGGAAAAAGTATGCTCGCGATGAAGGGCATCCATCATGGCCTTCTTTTCGACGCGCAGAAGCTCGCAATCGGTCATGGCCGCTGCGGATCCCATACGGACAATCTGCCCGGCTAGCGCGCCCTCGCCAAAAAAACTTCGCTCCCCCAGTATCCCGATTGTCGCTTCTTTGCCGTCCTTGGAAACGACTGTAAGCCGCACTTTGCCCTTTTGGACATAGAAAACGGCATCCGCTTGATCGCCTTGTGCGTAGATGCTCTGATGCTTCAGAACCGTCAGTAAATTCCGGCCCTCGCCGATTGTGGCAAGGAAGGTGAAGGGATTAAACCCGGGCCTCTTTTTGGCCACTACAGGATTCATGATTGGCGAAACCATGCGCGGGTCCGAGTCGCTCGAAAGGAATCGTCGACAGACCCACAGCCTAGGCTTGTCCGCTTGAGTTGACTGGACATGGTGCAATGATAAGGCATGGACTCTGAGCGGGTCCATCGGCTGGAGGCTTGTGCTCCGTGGAGATTTCTGCTGCGTGAAATTCCCTTTACGTGTTTGTTACAGCCCCAGCTAGTTGTCCGACGCCGCCAACCGGCGATCCCGGTGCGGATCGGAGCGAGGTTGGCCGCTGCTGAGTTCACACTTCTCTCCTGGTTTGGCGCCGCAAGTGGGGCAGCGAACATCCATCGCCTGCTTCTGCTTGACTTTCATAACTCACATCATGCAGAGCGGGCGGCAGCCTGGCTGGTCAATTGTGACCAGTGGACTGCTAATAACCTACGGCTTCACTCCCAACTGCCAGAACAAGAATGAATACATGTCGGTATTCTCCTCGATCTGCTTGGTAACGGGTTTGCCTTGGCCATGTCCGGCTTTGGTTTCAATCCGGAGCAGGATGGGCTTGTCTTTGCTGGCGCCGTTCTTTGCTTCGGCTTGCATAAGAGCCGCCATTTTCTTCGCGTGCATGGGATCGACGCGCGTGTCGGTGTCGGCGGTCATGAAGAGGATCGCGGGATACTCTTGTCCGGCTTTCACGTGGTGGTAAGGCGAATAGGCGTAGATGAAATCGAACTGTTTCGGATCTTCCGCGGATCCGTATTCGGGGATCCAGAGTTTCGCAATCTGGAAATTCTGATAACGCAGCATGTCGAGCAGCGGCACCGCGCAGACCACAGCGCGGAACAAATCGGGACGCTGCGTGATCATCGCGCCCATCAGCAGGCCGCCGTTCGAGCCGCCGAGGATGGATAGATGATCCTTGTCGGTGTACTTCTGCTCGATCAGGTATTCGGCGGCGGAGATGAAGTCGTCGAACACGTTCTGCTTTTTGTCGAGCATCCCCGCGCGGTGCCAGTCCTCGCCGAACTCGGCGCCGCCGCGCAAATTGGCTACCGCGTAAATGCCGCCGTGCTCCATCCAGAGATACATGCTTCGGCTGAATGTAGGCGTCTCTGAAACATTGAAGCCGCCGTAACCGGTCAGCAGAACGGGATTCTTGCCGTTTTTCTCGATTCCCTTCTTACTGACAATGAACATCGGGATTCGCGTACCATCCTTCGACTGATACCAGACCTGCTGGACCTCGAAGGCGGAAGGATCGATGGAGGGGGCGTCGACTTTGGCCCAGAGTTCGAGTGGCCTGAAAGTGGCCAGGTCCAAATTCTTGTTGTTCTTTGGATCTTTATCGACAAATGTAACTTTATGATCGACCGGAGTCAGATCGAAACGGTAGATTGAGGGCGGCACCGTGTATGACTGGAAACCAAAGAAGAGTTCGTTGCTGTCCCATTTTCCGCCAGTCGCAAAAACGGTACCGATAGTCGGCAACGGAATGTCGTAAAGATTTTTACCGTCGAGGTTAAAGATTTTCAGTTCGGAACTAGCGTTGTGTTCGTATTGCGCAAACAGCTTTCCGCCGGTGACGCTGGCACTTTGCAGAACGGCATCAGACTGCGGAATCAGTTCCTTCCAGTTTTCGCGTTTGGGCGTGTTCGTGTCCGCCACGAACACGCGATAACGCGGAGAATCTTCATTGCTGGTGATATAGAGTTTGCCCTTCAAAAAATCGCCGCTGTAGAGGAATTCCTTTCCGGTAGTGATTTCAACCGGCGGATTTTTCGAAGAGAGATCCTGAAGATACAACTCGCTCTTGGTCCAGCCCTGAAAGACCGTGATCAGCAGCCAGCGGCCATCTTCTGAGAGGCTGACGCCAGGGATGTCCTGCGCCTTGCGGCCCTCGCCGAAGATAAGAGGATCCTGGGCAGGATCGCTGCCGAGACCGTGATAGAAAACCTTGACGTGATAAACCTCTTCTCCCGCCGGGACGTCGCCTTTTTTGGGATGCCGGGTATAGTAGAAACCGGAGTTGTCCTTCTTCCAGGCTACACTGGCGAAACGGGTGCGCTCGATGGTATCGGGTAGCAATTTTCCGGTTGCGCTCTCCACCAGGCGCAGCGTGCTCTCTTCCGAACCGTTTGGAGAAGTGCCGTAAGCCACGTACTTTCCATCGTCAGTCGGAAACCACCAGTCGAGAGCAACCGTGCCGTCCGATGACATCTTGTTCACATCCACGAGGACGCGATCGTTACCCTGGAGGCCCTCCCGAACGTAAAGCACAGGCTGATTCTGCGTGCCTTCGCGACGAGTGTAGAAGTAATACTTGCCGCCGATCTGTGGCGCACCGATGGTGCCGATCGTCAGTAACTGCGATAGCCGCGCATTGATTCGGTCGCGTCCCGGCAAGGGATCGAGCATGCTGCGCGTATATGCCAGCTCCTGCTCGACGTATTGCTTCGTGTCGGGATCATCGCCGTTCTCAAGGTAGCGGTAAGGATCGACAATTTTGTGACCCTGGACAGTGTCTTCGACCGGCGCAACTTTCGCTTTCGGGGGACCGGACGGCGCAGAGGCATCGGCAGCCCATACCATCACAGCCGCTCCTGTCAGGACAAAAATAAAAAAGGCAAGCAAACGAAAGCCTCCCGTCATAAACACCTCGTTGATATTTGGTCAGATATCTCTTTAGTTAGATGTCTCTTTAGATTGAGAGCAGATTCATAGGTTAGCAGAACTTCGGCGAGCGGAGGCTCGGGGAAGGGGCCGGATCTATATGGAATTGGGATCTGACTACGAAGTTTCCAATACTTCGTGGCTCTGATATGATTTTTGAAGCTGACCGCGCGCAAGCGCCACCACTCCTCAGTAGCTCAATGGCAGAGCATCCGGCTGTTAACCGGAGGGTTGTAGGTTCGAGTCCTACCTGAGGAGCCATTCTTTTGCCCTGATTTTCCAACCGCTTACGTTGAATCCCAAAACTTTTGTACTGCTTTTGTACTGCCGGGGCTTGTTTTCAGGGATTTTCCCGCGCACCGGGTATTTAGCAGACAGAGGGAATTTAGCTATGGCGGTCGTAACGGTTTACACACGGCACTCGAAAGGGTGCCCCAAAAGCAAAGAGAAGAATACCGGTCAGTACAGACGGTGCAACTGCCCCAAGTGGCTACGGTGGGGGAAGAAGAGCAAGAAGTCGGCGAAGACCCGCACTTGGGACGCAGCAAACAAGGCTGCCCGCAAGCTCGAAGAGGAACTCGATCTGAAAGCAATGGGCATAGAGCTACCGAAGAGAGCGAACCACAAAACCATAGAGGCTGCCGTGAAGCTATACCTCGATGACATGGCGCAGCTAGGGATCAAAGACGCCTCCAAAGCGCGACGCATGCTTACCCGTCTTCGCGAGTACGCCAACGGGAAGGACGTCATTCTGCTGAAGGATGTCGGCGCTTTACT